>NZ_JAQYXC010000281.1:0-429146 GCF_036322365.1 Streptomyces sp. SP18CS02 | reverse complement strand
GAGGATCTGGTTGCCGAAGCAGATACCGAAGAGCGGCGTCCCGCGCTCCAGGACGGCCCGCATGACGGCGACGGGGCCGTCGGCGGTGGCGGGGTCGCCGGGTCCGTTGGAGAAGAACACGCCGTCCGGGTTCACCGCGTAAATGTCCTCGGCGGTGGCGGTGGCGGGCAGGACGTGGACCTCGATGCCGCGCTCGGCCATCCGGTGCGGGGTCATGCCCTTGATGCCGAGGTCGACGGCGGCGACGGTGAACCTCTTGCCACCGATCGCGGGAACCACATACGCCTCCGCGGTCGCCACCTCCGCCGCCAGGTCCGCACCCTCCATCCGCGGCGCGGCCCGAACCCTCGCCAGCAGCGACGCGTCATCCGCCACCGCCTCGCCGGAGAAGACACCCACACGCATCGCACCCCGCTCCCGCAGATGACGGGTCAGCGCACGCGTGTCGATACCCGAAATACCGACCACACCCTGACGCTCCAGCTCCTCATCCAGTGTGCGCACAGCACGCCAGCTGGAGGAAACCCGCGCAGGATCACGCACCACATACCCCGAAACCCAGATCTTCCCGGACTCGGGATCCTCATCATTCACACCCGTATTACCGACATGCGGAGCCGTCATCACCACAACCTGACGGTGATACGACGGATCGGTCAGCGTCTCCTGATAACCCGACATACCCGTGGAGAACACCGCCTCACCAAAAGTCTCCCCCACGGCCCCATAAGCACGACCGCGAAACACACGGCCGTCCTCCAGGACAAGAACCGCCCGAGTCTTCGCCGTGCGTTCGGTCATCGATCCAGCCCGCACACCACACGTCCTCCACTCTCGGGGATGCACTCCATGCGGAACTGAGCCGCCGTGCGCAGTACGGCCTTCTCCACGTCGCCACTCGATCCGCCGCGGAACCGGAACCGGGCGCCCACGTGCTCGTAACCGCCCACGCGCGGGACCACCTGGCCCACGGCGGGGATCACGGAAGCGTAGGGGCCTTCCTCGGGGCTCGGTGCCTCGGGGAGTTCCCATGCCGTCACCCGGCAGGGGGCAGGAACGGGTGAGGGCACCAGGAGCCACCCTCCCGTGCGCCAGCTGTCCGGCACGGGGAGCGCCGGCCTTCGGCCGAGCTGGATGTCGGCGGCGGCGTGCATCAGGTCGATGCCGTGCACCTCCCGCCACACGAACGGGATCTCCGCCCCGCCGACCCGGTAGCCCGCCTCCAGGAACTGGATCGAGGTCCGGCCGTCGGGTGACGTACCGACGAACGCCTCCAGGTGGAAGACCCAGGGTTCCGGGCCGAGTGCGCCGGCGACCCGGGCGGTGAAACCGGAGAGGGGTGCGAGGACGGCCGGGTCGTCGACCTCGACCGAGCCGAGGGCCTCGCCCTGGGTGAAGTCGACGCAGGTGTTGACGTAGCGGGAAGCCCGCCAGGGGCCGAGCTCGTCCCCGGTCCACAGTCCGTCGATGTGGAAGATCGTGTCGGGGCAGAACGCCTGCACCAGTCGCGGCTCCGGTGGCAGGGCGCGCAGCCTCGGCAGGTCGGCCGGGGAGTCGAGGCGCATGACGCCCCGGCTCGCGGTGCCCTTCCGCGGCTTGACCACCACGGGCCAGCCGTGCTGGTCGGCGAAGGCCAGGACGGCCGCCTCGTCGGGGGCGTCCGCGAAGGCGGGGGCCGGTATGCCCGCCCCGGCGACCACCTCGTTCATGGTCAGCTTGTCCCGGAAGCGGGCCAGCGGGCCGGGGGTCTGGCCCTCGCAGCCGAGCCGCTCGCGTACCAGAGCGGCGGTGTCGAGGTCTCCCTCGTTGAGCGCCACCACC
This sequence comes from Streptomyces sp. SP18CS02, assembly GCF_036322365.1. Classification (NCBI taxonomy): domain Bacteria; kingdom Bacillati; phylum Actinomycetota; class Actinomycetes; order Kitasatosporales; family Streptomycetaceae; genus Streptomyces; species Streptomyces sp. SP18CS02. The sequence continues at coordinate 427,325 of NZ_JAQYXC010000281.1, read as the reverse complement.
CGCGCCGGCACACCGAAGTGGGTGCGCAGTTCGGTCACCGCGCGCCAGACCGCGTCGAAGTCGTCGGTCGCCGGGACCACCCGGGCGGCCGCCGCTCCACCGGGCACGGATCCGATCGCCAGCTCCGTCGTCACATAGGTGACCCGGTGGGTCCGGTGGTCGAGGTAGTCCTCGTAGCGGGCGTGCTGGTCGCGCCAGCGGTGGATGACGACGATGTGCCCGCTCATGCCGGCTCCGTCCCGGGGACGGCGGCCATGTCACGGATCCGGCCCACGGCGAAGGTCGCCGAGACCACCGCGGCGCGGGCCGAACCGAGCGCACCACGCGCCGCGTCGAGGTCACCGTCCGGGAGCTGGGCCACGATGTCGGTCGCGCAGTCGATCAGGTGGAGCGCGGCGCGGGCGAGCGGCTGTTCGCTGCTGTACTGCTCCTCGACGAGCCGGCGGACGGTGTGCAACTGGGCGACGGGGTCCGACGTGGAGCCCTCCGCCAGGACAGGGGAAGTGATCGTGTTCACGGGCGTTTCCATCCCAGGAGGCGATGAGGACGCCTTGCCCAGGCGGCCGGGCGGCCGGGACCACAGCTCGGGGCCCGCCGCCCGGCGGGGCAAGGAAGGGAGTCCAGCGGGCAGCCTTCAGCTCGTCTTGAAGCGGATCCGGTCGTTGACGGCGTCGCACTTGGCGACGGCGTCGTTCGCGTCGCGCCCGGAGGCGATGACGTACCCGGAGACGCAGTCGGCGACGGTCAGCAGCGGCGGCACGGTCTCGCCGACGCTCTTGCCGATCACCGCCGCCACGTCGGTGTCCATGAACTCGTCCAGGTAGGGGAGGAAGACGTACTGCTTCTCGCCCTGGGGGACCCGGCGGATCTCGTCGGCCGCGTCGTCGGGCACCTCGATCGCGTCGATGGTGCCCGGCTCCGGGGTGAAGAAGCGGACCGCGGCGCCGCCCAGCGGTTCGGGCGAGGTCTGCGGCAGCTCGTCGATGCCGAGCGGCACCGTGAGGAACATCCGGTTCAGGTTGAGTCCGAAGGCGCGGCGAACGAGCTCGGGTGCGCCGCTGCCGGCCAGCCGGGCGTGCGATTCGAGGACGCGCGGGCCCTTCTCGGTGAGGACGTACTCGCTGTGCGAGGGCCCTTCGGTGAGGCCCACGGCGTCCAGGAACTTGGGGGTGAGCTCGCGGAGTTCGGCGAGCCACGGCACCGCGTAGCGGCTGGGGGTGCTGACCTCCCACTCGACGTACTTGTCGTTCATGCGGTACTCGGAGTAGCCGATGGTGAGGTGCCGGCCCTCGTGCGAGAAGGAGTCCACACTGACGACGGGGCCGTCCAGGTACTCCTCGGCGATGATCGCGGCGATGCCCGCGGCCTGCAGGGCCTGCCAGGCCTTCTCGGCGTCCTCGGGACCGTCGACGGGGTGGATGTGCAGGCTCGCCACGCCGTCCACCGGCTTGACGATGATCCGGTCGCCGACCTCGGCCTGGAACGCGGCGATCTCGTCGGCGCTGTTCACCATGCGGTACTGCACCGGGCTCAGGTCGTGCTCGGCCAGCAGCTGCCGGGTGAGCGCCTTGTCCTTGAGGGCGCGGGCGGTCGCCTCGGTGACGCCCGGCAGGCCCAGGGAGTCCACGACGAAGCCGGTCGACTCGGCGGCCGGCTCCGTGGTGGTGAGGACGCGGTCGAAGGGACGCTCCTCGTGCAGCGGCTTCAGTACGTCGAGGATGGCCTGCCCGTCGGCGATGGGGGCGTGCACGATGCGCTCGCAGTGCTCCGCCACGGCCACGTCGTAGGCGCCCTCCTCGTGGACGAGAACGACGTCGATGCCGAGTTCCTTGGCGCCCGCGACGGGTGCCGGCCTGCCGCCGATGACTGCCACGCGGTACTTGCCCATGACGTTCCTTCCGGTGATGTGCGGTGTGTTGTGGTGGGGTGGGGGGTGGTGGGGTCGGTGCGGGCGGTCAGGCGGCGTAGCAGCGGCGCAGCCAGCGGGCGGTCGTGTGGGGACGCGGGGTGAACGCCTTGCGACGGTGCAGCACCCGCAGGTTGTCGAAGATCATGAAGTCTCCGGTGTCCAGCACGAGGTCGGCGGACGGAACGGTCTTCAGGACCTCTCCCCACTGCTCCAGTGCCTGCTGGGCGGCGGGCGTGACACCGACCGTCGTCCCGCGGTCGTAGCGCACACGGTGGCGGCCGTCCGGCGCGGGCTCCAGGACCGAGGCCTTCACCAGCGGGCCGATCGCCTCCCCGTCGTTGGAGTCGGGCGCGCCGACCTCGAACTCCGGGGCCAGGAGGCCGAGCCGGGTCTCCTCGTCGAGGCGTACGACGACGTCGTCGAGGGCCGCGATCTCGGTGGGTACCCGCTCTTCGTTGCGGATGGCGTAGAAGGTCAGGTACGGCGGTGTGTACAGCCGGGGGTCGGAACCGGGAGGGCCGAACGGCTGGTGAGGGTTGTCGGAGTGCCAGAAGAACTCCGAGTCGGCCCCCCAGGAGCTGGTGGTCCCGGAGGCCGCCGGGTTGGGCACCACGTTGCGGATGAGGCGGCCGTCGTTCTCGTAGCTGACGGCGAACGGGGTGCACCCGAGGATCCGTATGAGTCCCAGGTGGATCGCGTTGGTCACGGCGAGTTCGGACTCGTCCCCGAAGCCGCTGACCGGTGTGGCCGGGAAGTCCTGCGTGGGCAGGTTGGACAGCAGGAACGCGTGGAAGCCGGCCGCGGTGAACACCTGGATCCCCTGCAGGATGTCTCCGGGCAGGTGGCGCCGGAGCGCGTACGCGCCGATGCCGCCGAGGATCGCGTCGTCGAGGTCCGAGTCCAGTTTGGTTTCCGAGACCCGCGCCGAGATCTCCTTGCCCAGAAGATCGCGGACGCTGTCCTCGATACGGTACCGGGCGAACTGGAGCAAGCTGGTCATCGATGTCTCCGTTCAGTCAGTTGCACGCCCTTGTGCGCCACTCAGCGAGCCGCTGACGAGGCCGACGAAATCCAGTAGGTGTCCGCGCTCCGGTCCCAGCGGCGTGCCAGTGGGTCGTTGAGGATCCGGCTCAGCAGACCGACGGGCGTCACGAACACGTAGTAGACGATGAGGAGCAGGAAGGTACGCATGAACGTTCCGTTCTCTTGGCGGGTGACGCGGAGCCGGGGAAGGGCGACGGCGTCGTGTCGGACGCGCGTGGGGCCCGCGTCCTGGTGTGGTGCGGCGGGGTGGTCCTGTGGGCTTCCCTCTCGGGTCCTGCCGGGCCCGCGTGCCCCGGCGCCGCGCCTCGCCCGTGTGGTGGCCGGTCGCCGAAGCCGCGCTTCGGGTCCCTGCTCCACCCGCGATCCGCGGCACCGGATCCGCTCGCCGGTCCGGCCCGATCGGCGGGACACGACCTAGTCGAGGGGGATTTCCTCCCGCCAGTCGGACGCCTCGGTCCACTGGGGCTGCTCGCTCTTCTCCAGCAGGAAGTTCCCGAGCGCCAGCATGTCGATGTTGGTGCGCATGAAGCAGGTGTAGGCCTCGTGGGGGGAGTTCACGATCGGCTCGCCGCGCACGTTGAAGGAGGTGTTGACCAGGACCGGGCAGCCCGTGCGGGCCTTGAAGGCGGTCAGCAGCCGGTGGTAGGGCTCGTTGCTGTGCTCCGTGACCGTCTGGACGCGCGCCGAGTAGTCGACGTGGGTGACGGCGGGGATGGTGGAGCGCTGCACCTTCAGCAGGTCGAGGCCGGAGACGCCTTCGTTCCGGGCCTCCAGCCGCTGGGCGGCGGCGACCTGGGAGACGACCAGCATGTACGGGCTCTCCTGCGGCAGGTCGAAGAAGTCCTTGGCGTCCTCGGCCAGTACGGCGGGCGCGAACGGCCGGAACGACTCCCGGAACTTGATCTTCAGGTTCATCGCCGACTGCATCTCCGGATTGCGGGGATCGCCGATGATGGAACGGGCGCCCAGTGCCCGGGGGCCGAACTCCATGCGCCCCTGGAACCAGCCGACGATCTTCCCCTCGGACAGCCCCTCCGCGACCTGCGTGGCCAGCGTGGCGCTGTCCAGCCGCTGGTGCGGGATGTTGTTGGCCGTCAGGTAGGCGGCGATCTCCTCGTCGTCGTAGGCGGGGCCCAGCAGCGAACCGCTCATCGCGTCGCGGCCGGTACTCAGGTGGTCGCGCCGCACGCCCCGCTCCATGGCGACGGCCTGGGCCGCGCCGAGGGCGCCTCCGGCGTCACCGGCGGCGGGCTGGATCCACACCTCGTCGAAGATCCCCGCGTCGATCACCTTGCCGTTGGCCACGCAGTTCAGCGCGACACCGCCGGCCATGCACAGCTTGGTCTCCCCGGTGCGCTCGCGCGCCGTCTTGGCGAGCCGGAGCACGACCTCCTCGGTCACCTCCTGCACGGAGGCCGCCAGGTCGAACTCCCGCTCGGTGAGCGGGCTTTCGGGGGCGCGTCGCGGTCCCCCGAAGAGCTTCTCGAAGCCGCGTCCGGTCATCACCTGACCGCGCAGGTACTCGAAGAACCGCATGTCCAGGCGGAAGGATCCGTCGGGCTTGAGGTCGATGAGCTGTTCCCGGATGAGGTGCGCGTAGCGCGGCTTGCCGTAGGGCGCGAGGCCCATGAGCTTGTACTCGCCCGAGTCGACCTTGAAACCGCAGAAGTAGGTGAACGCGGAGTACAGCAGGCCGAGCGAGTGCGGGAAGCGCAGCTCCGCCACGGGCCGCAGGTCGGTGCCCCGGCCGTGCCACAGGGTGGTCGTGGCCCACTCGCCGACGCCGTCGATGCACAGGACGGCGGCGGACTCGTAGGGGCTCGGGAAGAAGGCCGACACGGCGTGCGACTCGTGGTGGCGGCGTACGGAGAGGGCCGGGACCCGGCCCCGGCGCAGCGCCTTGAGTTCGGCCCGCACGGTGTCGTCGGTGCGCAGCTTGCCACCGGGCCCGAGCCAGGCGGGCAGCGTGTCGCGGAAGGAGGGGAAGCCGGTGGGAGCGGCGCCGGCGAAGGTCGCCATCACCCGCCGGAACTTCAGCCGGGGGTCCTCGTAGTAGGCGACCGCGGAAATGTCGTCGAGGCTCACGCCCTGCTCGTCCAGGCAGTACTCGACCGCGCGCGAGGGGAACGAGGAGTCGTGCCGCCGCCTGGTGAAACGTTCCTCTTGTGCTGCGGCGACGGGCACGCCGTCGGAGATCAGCGCGGCCGCGCTGTCGTGGTAGAAGGCCGAGACTCCGAGAATCAGGTCAGACACCGCTGCGTTCCTCCGCCGGGATCGGGGCCACGCCCACGCGTGACCGGGTGCGTATGTACGTCGCCACGTCCACGGGCCTCACCGGCGCCGGCCGGTGAGACGGCTGCGGCGGGCGGCCAGGCGCGCGCCCACGCCGCTCGGCGGGTTCAGTGAGCGGTAGCCCACCCGTACCCGCTCCCAGACGTCCGCCCTGTTGCCGGGCCCTGGGGCGTCGGGAAGCGCGGACAGCAGGGTGTCCACGGCGTCGGCCGCCCAGGCGGAGTGCCCGGTGGCCACGTTGTCGATGGTGTTGTGGATGTCCACGAAACGGGTGTTGAAGCCGTACGCCTTGAGGGCCAGCCGCGCCCTGCGGTACGTACCTCCCACGCCGGACAGTTCCATGGCCAGGTTCAGCCCCAGGATCTCGGGCAGGAAGGTCCGCGGGAAGCGTCCCACGCACAGCCAGTACACGGGCAGTTCCAGCGACTCGTCGCGGAACCCGGACCACCGCGCGAACTCGGCCGAGGCCGTCGGCGGCAGTTCCACGCCCATCTCCTGCAGCACGTCGCGGTAGATGAGCGGGTGGTTCAAGGGCGGCTCGCCGTTGCCGAGTTCGTCCCAGTAGGTCTCGAAGAGGGAGTGCCCGATCGCGGACGACGCCTGCTCGTAGTCGGTGAAGCCCTGCAGCCAGCTGCCGTCGATCAGGGTCAGTGGCGCCGTCTGGACGGTGTCGTCGACGACGGCCTCCCTGGAGGGCAGCGGGATCGCCGCGTTCTCCTCGAACTCGGCTCCGTGCCGGTCGTGCTGGGACTGGAGCCATGGCCGCAGCCCCTCATGGCCCCAGCGCTCGGGCAGGGGCATGGTCGTACGGTCCATGCCGTGGCGGGAGCGCGCGAGCCAGCCGTCCACGTACTCCAGCGCCCAGGAGCGCAGAGCCGGGGTGTCCGTGCGGCGCATCAGCAGGTGGTACGCCTCGCGCAGGCCCGAAGGGGTACGGCCCTGGGAACGCGGCTGGGTCCGCAGCACTCGCGCCACGGCCGCCAGGGCGTCCCCGCCGCCCGGCGCGGCCGTCCGGGGGGACGGCCCGGACGGGCCGGCCTGTTCGGCCGTGTCGGGCGAGTCGGCGGGCTGCTTCGCGGGGAGGGAGTCGATCCAGCGGCGGACGACCGTCAGGTCCTCCGGCGAGAAGACCCGGAACATCGGGCCCCGCTCGCTCACCAGCCCCTTCACCAGCGAACTGGATCCGGAGCGGCCCGGCTTGATCAGCTTGCTGCGCGCCAGTACGCCGAGCAGCGGCCCCGGGTCGGTGCGGCACTCCGCCAGCCAGGTGGCCAGCGGCTTGCCCTCCAGCAGGAACTGGTGGTGGTAGACGGCGCCTTCCCGCGACCGCAGGCGCATCAGCTCCGCCATGTCGAACGCCGGGTCCCCGGCCGCCACCAGCTCGGCGTGCAGCGCCTCGGACCAGTCGCGCAGGGTGGCCAGCGTCCAGGCGAAGCCCTTGCGCACGGCCTCCGCGGCCCGCTCGCCCTCCAGCTCCAGCAGCTCGTCCACCGCGGTGCGGCACTGCTCCGCGGGTACCGGGCCGTCGTTCCGCTGGTGCGCGGGATCGATGGCGGCCCAGTCCGCCTCCGTCGGCAGCGCCTGCCGGACCATCGCCAGTGCGGGCAGCAGCCCGACGGCACGCAGGCACAGGTCGGCTCCGAGGATCTCCCCCCGGAAGTCGTCCGGTCGCCTGCTCATCGCCAGCAGCAGTGCCGGAAGGTGGAACGCGCCGTCCGCGATGCGCTGGTCACCGGTGAGCCGCACGGTCGGCTCCGCGTTCTCCGCGAGCCTCAGCCGGCGCAGCAGTTCCAGGTAGGCGTTGCCCCGGGAGGCTCCCGGGTGCCCCGCGCCCACGTCCGAGGCGTACAGCGCGAGGATCCTCAGTACCACCGGAGCGTCGGCGTTGCCCGGGGCGCTCAGCCACTGGAGCCACGCGCCGGACGTGAGGGACAGCGGGGCGCAGCTGAGGACGGCCCTTCGGACGAGCACGTCGCGGTGCCCCTCGGGGAGGTCCCCCGTCCCCTCGCCGTCCTCGCTGCCGAGGAGCGCGCGGTACCGCTCGCGCTCGTCGGCCGCCCAGTCGGCGGCCCGCCGGACGAGAGCGTCCAGCGTCCCCTCGCCCCCGGCGGGGGCGTGGCGGCGGAGTTCGTTGTGGACCTCGTCGACGAACCTGCCCTCGGGAAGGGACGCCTCCGGGTCGGCCGCCTGCGCGTAGACCGCCCGTGCGGAGCCACCGCCCTGCGACGGCCCGTGCGGGCCGTCCGTCCGGTGCTGTGCGGACAGCGTCGCGGTGGAAGCTGCCTCTTGGCCTTGCATCGTTCCCCTCTCTCCTGCGTGGTCGAGCACCCGGGCCGTGCGGTGCACGGCCGGTTGTCCGGTCAGAACATGGGGTAGATGGATGCGTCGTTCTTGGGCTTCCTCTTGCGCCTGAACAGCTTCGCGATGATGTTTCGCACGAATGACATGGCTGATGCCTCTCTTGGGTGCTGGTCGGGGTCGCGCGGGCCGGTGCCGGGGGGGCGTCCGCGCTGTGGCGTGGTCCGCCCGCCGGGCGGGTCCGCCGGGGAAGGGGGTGCGTGCGTGGGGCGCGGGAGGTGGCCGATGCGGTGGGGTGCCCCCCGGCCCGCGGGGCGAGGGGGTCGTCGACGACCGCCGATCCCGTGGCGGGACGGTGGGGGCCCGCCGCCGGACGGCGGCCGTGGACACGGCCGGGAAGCGGGTGATTATGGGGGGGGATCGTCCGGAAGGGCTCGGTGTGCGCCCTGAGGCGGGTCCCGGCGCGTCCGGTGCGTGCGGTCGCACGGCGGAGGAAGAGGCCATGGCGACCGACCACAGCGCGCCGAGCAGGCGTGGGGAGGGACCGGACGAGACCTCGCGGACGCTGCCTAGGACAGGCCGAGGGAGTCGGCGAGCAGGCCGGAGACGATCTCCGTGCCGTGGTCGGTGAAGTGGGCGCGGTCCACGTACAGCCAGTCGCTGCTCGTCACCGCGTCGGCGACCACCGGGCTGATGTCGAGGAAGCGCACGTCCTGTGCTTCACAGGCCACCCGGAGCGCGTCGGCGTACCTGCGGCCGGTCTCGATCGTGGCGATGTCGCCGTACAGCTCCCAGAAGTTGGACACCTCGTCCAGTTCGCCGAAGATCGCCTTCTCCTCGGTGGATCCGGTCTCCCTCACCCAGGTCGCCAGCGGCTGGAGCACATAGGTGATCCGCGCACCGGTCGGGGCCGCCAGCAGTTGCAGGGAGGCGAGGTGCCGCGAGGTCAGGTCCACCGCGTACTCGATCCGGTCCTTGAGCGGGGGCACCACGTGGTTCTCGCTCTTCACCGCTGCGGAACGCCGGCCGAAGCCGAGCTTCGTCTTGCGGTTCCTGGCCCGCAGCTCCTCCATCTGGTCGAAGTACTCGCCGCAGTTGAAGAATCCGCCGTGCTCACCGCGCTGCGATTCCGGGAGCCTCGCGAGCGCCAGGTCGTTGAGGCCCGAGAAGACGATGATCTCCTCCACCTCGGGCAGCAGCTCCCGATGCATCATGAACAGGAGGAGTTCCTGCATCGAGTTGTGGCTGCGCCCGGCGAAGTTGAGCCAGGGGACCGACGGCGCGTACTGGGACCACAGGCGGGACGCCATGGTGGCGGCGTCGCTGGTGGCGCCGATGCCGAACGGGGTGGAGCTGCCGGCCAGCAGGCGGACCGGGCCCTTCGGCTGGTTCAGCACGGAGGCCTTCTCGTCGGCGCCGTGCGAGATCCGGAACCCGAGCCGGTCGGTGTTGATCGTCTCGGAACGGTAGCCCGCCCGGTGGAAGTACATCAGATAGGGAAGGTAACGGGTCTCCGCACGGTCGTCGAAGTCGTCGTACCGCAGCATCTGCGGGGTCAGGAGTTCACGCTGGGAAGTCAAGGGGAGAACGCTCCTCGATTCAGTGCTCATTCTTCCGATTCATGAGCGGACCACGGTGGAGTCTGTGCTGGGCTGCCTGAGCGAGAGGGCGCACCACGAGCTGGTCGACGTTCACGTGCTGGGGCAGACCGACCGCCAGCGCCACGCACTCGGCGATGTCGTCCGCGGTCAGCGGGTGGTCGACGCCCTCGTAGACGGCGGCCGCCTTCCCGGCGTCACCGCGCAGGCGGTTGAGGGCGAACTCCTCGGTCCGCACCATGCCCGGAGCCACCTCGATGACCCGGACCGGCTCACCGCACAGCTCCAGCCGCAAGGTCTCGCTGAGCGCGCGTTCGGCGGCCTTGGCCGCGCTGTATCCGCCGCCGCCCTCGTAGGCCGTGAAGGCCGCCGTGGAGGTGATGGTCACGACCGTGCCACCCGCTCCGTCCCGCAGCAGCGGCAGGAGCGCCTGCGTCATCCGCAGGGTGCCGAGCACGTTGACGGAGAACATGCGCTCCCAGTCGTCGACCGATCCGGTCGCCACGCTGTCCGCGCCCAGGGCGCCGCCGGCGTTGTTGACCAGGAGGTCGCAGGTGTCCAGCTCACCGGCGAAGCGCCGGACCGCCTCGGTGTCCGTGATGTCCAGGCAGCCGACCCTCGCACCGGTCTCCTCGGCCACCTGGAGAAGCCGGTCCGCGCGCCGGGCCACGGCCACGACGTCGAATCCGTCCTTCACCAGACGGCGCACGGTCGCCGCGCCGATCCCGCTGCTCGCACCGGTCACCACCGCCGTACCGGCCACCGGGCACCACCACCTCTCCGCTCTTTTCCGTATTCCGCCGCGCGGCCGGCCGCGGAAATCCGCTCCGGATGACTCCCCGGGCTTTCCCCGGTGAGCCCGATGCTTCTTCTCGCGGCCGGCCCTCAGTTCGCAAGCGCGGGAGGAAGTGCTTTACGACGCTCCCGATTCGACTGACGTCGACTCCGTACGGTTCGAGCTTTCCCGGAACGCGTCGCCGACTGAACCGGTCCCCCTGGTCGGGAACGCGCAACGCGAGATCCCGAAGGGGCGACATAATCGGGCAAAGGTGCAAATATATTGGCATTCCCTGGCGGCTCGTCGGACGACGTGGGTCCGAGAGCCCCTTCGGAAGCCGGCTCGACGGGTGCGCCGCGGGGACATGGCGCCCGGCCGGGATGACGGCCCGCCTCGGGCGAGCCGCCGGATCATACGTCGGCGCCTGCCCCGCGAATGATGGTTTCGCACACCGAAGGCCACTTTTGTTTGGTGCGAAACACCAGCAACTCCCGCCTTGACGGAGGACGTTCACCGTTCTGGCGCGCAAAGCGGCCTGGTAGGGGGGTGGAGGAGCAGCGGGGCGGGCCAACCCGACGGAAAACGGGCCCTGTTGGGACGCGGGCGCGAAACGCTTCCTGACTCCCCCTGCGGGGCCGACCGCTCCGCGGCCTGGTTCGGCGGCCGCCGGCTCTCACCGGCAGCCGTCGCCCGATACCGGGTCCTGCCACAGCCGTGGCCCGGACCCCGGGGGGGGGATCCGGGCCACGAGGCGCGGGCGTCGGCGACGGGAGCGAGGGCCCGCGTCAGCGGTGCGGGGGCGGGCCCTCGGTGCCGGACAGCCCGCCGGGCGCCCTTACGCGACCGCGCTCGGCGCGACGGCACCCGAGGGGGCGGGCCGGTCCGTCCGGCCGGTCCTGCCGGCGGTCAGCGCTCGCCCGCGAGGTCGAGGTCACCTCGGTCGACCGGTGCCGGATCCGGCCACGTGGAGCCGCGCCACGGTCGCTCGATGGGCCTGGAAACAGCCCGCCACCAGGGGGCGTCCGGGAACTCCTTGGCAGGCTCGAACGACTCGCCGGGCCGGGGGAAGGCAGTGGCCTGTCCCGCCTCGTCGGCGACGTCCTTCGTCCATTCGCCGGGCTCCGCCCAGGGGTGCGGCGCGAGGTTGAAGGTGCCCCAGTGGATCGGCAGCAGCACCCCGTGCGGCTTGCCTCCCTGCAGATCGAGATGGGCCTGTACGCCCTGGTCGGGAGGCATGTGGATGTCCGGCCACGCTCCGGGCAGCGGGGTGCGGTCCTTGTACCCCTCGGGCCAGTACTCGCTGTACGCGCCGATCTGGATCATGGTGGCGTCGAACGGACCGTGGGCCGCGCCGATGTCCTTGAAGCCCGGGAAGTAGCCGGTGTCACCGCTGTGGAAGATCCGGTGCTCCGGTCCCTCGACGACCCAGGAGGCCCACAGGGTGTGCTGCTGGTTGCGCAGACCGCGTCCGCAGAAGTGACGGGCCGGGGTGGCGGTCAGCCGAACGTCACGGATCTCGGTCGACTCGTTCCAGTCGAGCTCCCGCAGGCGTGACGGGGAGACGCCCCAGTGCTCCAGATGGGCTCCGATGCCGAGCGGCACCGCGAAGAGCGTGTCCGTTAACGCGAGGGCCCTGATGGTGGGCAGGTCCAGGTGGTCGTAGTGGTCGTGCGAGATCACGACGACATCGACCGGGCCGAGCGCGGCGAGCGACAGCGGAACGGGGTGCATCCGCTTGGGCCCGGCGAAGGTGAAGGGTGAGCAGCGCTCGCCCCAGACGGGGTCGAAGAGGACCCGCAGGCCGTCGATCTCGGCCAGCACGCTGGAGTGGCCCAGCCAGGTGAGCCGCAGTCCGGATACCGGCGGCCGGGCGAGGTCGGCGACGGTGGTGGCGTGGACGGGGATCGGGCCGGCCGGAGCCCGCCGTATCCGCGCTTCCTTGCTCAGATAGAGCTTGGCGAACTCCAGGGACGAGCCGGAGGGTCTGTGCACGTCTGCCTGTGGGTTCTGGAACACTCCGTCCGCGAAGTTCGGCGAGCTGCGAATCCGTTCCAGCCGCTCACCCGTGGCATCCGCGCCGAAGGCGGCGGGACGCAGGGAGCGCACTCGGGAACGCAGCGAATGCTCGAAGTCAGCGCCGGTCACAGTACCTCCAGAGGTTTGGGGTCCTTCCATTATGGGCGGGGGGTCCGGGCACCACGGGTGCGGGCCCGCCCCAGGCCCGCCGGACCGGCGCCCGCGCAGGTCCGGGCGGGGCTCCGGGCCGGGCGCCCGCGCAGGTCCGGGCGGGGCTCCGGGCCGGGCGCACGGGACCGGACCGGGAGGGGCAGTCGCCGGAGAGGGGGCGTCTGCCGGAAGAGCGCGGGCCCCGGGAGAGGAGGCGGGCTTGAGGGGAGGGCACAGGCCCGACGACGCGCGGCTCACCCGGAGAACCCGGCGGGATGTCACATCCGGCGGCGCCGGGTCCGTCGTAGCGGTGAAAGGCACACACACCACTTCAAGGGAGGCCGCACATGGCCCGCATCTCGCTCACTCCTCCGCGCACGCTGCTCTTCCGTGCCATGGAGTGGTACTCGAAGCGGACGTACGGCAAGGTGCTCGACCCCGCTCTCGCCCTGGGGCACAACGCGCGCGTGCTCCGCACCGATCTCCGTCTGGAGATGGCCGTCGCCCGGTGGAACCGGCTGGACGAGGACCTCAAGGCCCTGGCCGTGATGGCGTCCGCCGCCTCCATCGGCTGCAGCTGGTGCATGGACTTCGGCCACTGGGAGAACACCCGGCGCGGCATGGACGTACGCAAGCTGCGCGAGGTCCCGGTATGGCGCGACAGCGACGTGTACACCGCGCTGGAACGGGACGTGATGGAGTACGCGGAGGCGATGACCGCCACTCCGCCCACGGTCGGTGACGAGCTGGCCGAGCGGCTGCGCCGGGCCCTCGGCGAACCGGCGTTCGTCGAGCTGACCGCGATGGTGGCGGTGGAGAACCTGCGCTCCCGTATGAACGCCGCCCTCGGGCTGACCAGCCAGGGATTCAAGGACCAGTGCGAGGTCGCGCCCCGCCGGGAGGCCTCGGCCCGCCGTTGACGGGCCTGCCACCGCCCTCCGGCACGGACCCGTTGTCCGGTGACACCGCCCCGGGAATCCCGCCCGGGGCCGCTCCGGCCGGTGCGCGGGGCCGTCCGGCGGGAGGCTGGGCGAGCCCGGCGGGTTCCCGGGGAAGGCACCGGGGAGTGGCCGGAACGTGTCGGTCTCCGCCCGGGGGGCGGGGCCCACGGGGCGTCGCGGCCCGCGCGAGACCTTCCGGACACGACCTAAGGTGACGGCGTGGGCAGAGTGCGGTTGAGCGTGGCCGAGCGGCGCGAGGAGCTGCTGCGGGCCGCCGTGGAGCAGATCGTGGCACGGGGCGTGGTGGCGGTGCGGATCGCCGATGTGGCCTCCGCGCTGGGCGTGAGCAACGCGCTGGTCCTTTACCACTTCTCGACGAAGGAGAAGCTCGTCGCGGCCGCTTTCGCGTACGCCGCCGAGGGTGAACTGGCGCATGCGCGCAGGCTGCTGGCCGGCCGCACCCCCGCGAGACGGCGTCTGCGGGCGGCCGTGCGCTGGTACGCCCCGGCCGGGCGGTCCCGGGGGTGGCGGCTGAGGGTCGAGGGCTGGACCGCCGCGCTGCGCGAGCCGGCACTGCGCGAGGTGGCCGGAGACCTCGACCGGCGGTGGAGGGCGGCGCTGGCCGAGGTCATCGCGGAGGGCGCCGAGGCGGGCGAGTTCCGGTGCCAGGACCCCGCGGCGGCGGCCCGCCGGCTGACCGCCCTGCTGGACGGCCTGGCCGTGCAGAGGACCTGCTACGCGGGGTCCCTCTCGCGCGCCGCCGTGCTGGAGTGGGCCGACGAGGCACTGACCCGTGAACTGGGGCCGCCCGCCCGGGGGGCTCCGCCCCGCGCGTGAGCGCCGAACGGGGCCTGCCGCTGCAGCGGTATGAGGTCCGGGCGCTTGGCGGAGACGTGGTCGCCGGACGATTCACCGCGCAGCCGTCGGCCGATCCAGGGCACCAGGTACTCGCGGGCCCAGTGGATGTCGTCGCGGCGCACCTCCAGGGTGCCGCGCGGCGGCTGCGGCGGCCACGGCTGCTCGGGGTCCGCGGGCACTTCGAGCCCCAGGACCTGGCCGGCCCGGAGCGCGACCCGGGTGTGGCCCTCGGGCGAGAGGTGCAGCCGGTCGTCGTCCCAGGCGCGCCTGTCCTGAACCGTCTTGAGGGACCAGAGGTCGAGGACGGGGCAGCCGTACCGGTCGGCGACGGCCCGTACATGCCCGTTGTACGTGGCGATCTTGCCGCGCAGATGGCGGAGCACCGGCACGCCGCGGGTGTCGAAGCCGGTCGTCACCACGACGGTTCCGACCGCCGAGGTGAGGTCGGCGACGGCCTTCTCGAAACGCTCGGCGACCTCGTCCGGGTCGCCGCCTGGCCGAAGGATGTCGTTGCCGCCGGCGGCGAACGTCACCAGATCGGGGGCGAGTTCCTTCGCGCGCGGAATCTGCTCCTCGACGATCTGGTCGAGCAGCCGGCCGCGTACGGCGAGATTGGCGTACCGGAACCCCGCGTCCTCCGGCAACCGGTCGGCGAGCAGCACCGCGAGGCGGTCCGCCCAGCCGACGAACATCCCACCGGGCCCGGGGTCGCCGACGCCCTCGGTGAAGCTGTCACCGATCGCCGCGTACGACCCGAATGCGTCACTGTCTCTGAATCTCGAATCGTCTGCCACGGGTGCACATCCTTCACCCGGGGGTGTGACCTACGCGACCGTAAGGAGGGGTTGACGTGGGGTGACATATGCCACCGGTCAAGATTCCGCCAAGCCGGAATACGCCTGCGCCCGGCACGGGAGGGTGCCGGGCGCAGGGCGGTCCGCGTGTCCGTCGGTGTGTCGGGGGCCGGCGCGTCAGGTTCGCCGGCCCCGGCCGGCACCCGTGCGGATGCCGCGCGAGCGGGGTGCGCGGGTACGGGGCGGAGCGGGTGCGGTGACGTCAGATGGAGACGCCGTGCTGGCGCAGGTAGGACACCGGGTCGATGTCCGAGCCGTAGCCGGGGCCGGTCCGGACCTCGAAGTGGAGGTGCGGGCCACTGGAGTTGCCCGTGGAACCGGAGAGGCCGATCTGCTGCCCGCCGCTGACGCTCTGTCCGGAGGAGACGGCGAGCGAGGAGAGGTGGGCGTACTGCGAGTAGTTCCCGTCGGCGTGCTGGATGACGACCTCGTTGCCGTACGCGCCGCTCCAGCCGGCGGAGACGACCGTGCCGGCGCCGACCGCCTTGACCGGGGTGCCGGAGGAGGCCGCGAAGTCGACGCCGGTGTGGTAGCCGGAGGACCACATGGAGCCGGAAGCCCGGTAGGGGGTGGTGACACCGGCGGAGACCGGGGCGGTGAAGCCGGAGCCACTGGCCTGCGCGGTGGTCCCGCCACCGGAGGAGGCGGCGGGGGAACCGGAGTCCTGGGCCTTGGCGGGGGCCTCGGGCCGGGCGGCGGAACGTGAGGCCCGGCCGTCGTCGGCCTTCGGCTGCTCCTTGGGCGCGGCCGTGGCCTTTCCGCCGAGCGTGAGCTTCATGCCGGGCAGGATCAGGGACGGGTCCTCGCCGATGACCTGGCGGTTGTCCTTGTACAGCTGCTGCCAGCCGCCCTTGACGCCCTTGTTCTGGGCGATCTTGGAGAGATGGTCGCCCGCGACCACGGAGTACGTCCGGGGGGCGGCCTTCGCGGCGGTCTGCGCGGCGGGAGCGGCCTTCGCGGCGGTGACCGCCTGCTGCGGGACCGCGGCCGGGGCGCTCTGCTCCGCCGCGTGGGCGCCGGTGGCGCCGAGCAGCGGAAGGGCGATGGCGGCGCCGCCGGTACCGGCGGCGACGAATCCGCGGGTGAGCGGGCTGGACTTGGGACGGCGGTGCTTACCCTTCGCGGGCATGACGGATTCCTCTCCGGCGCCTGCGAGGTGAGCTGTCGGGTTCGGGCTGGAGATGCCCGGCCGCGCTGTCGCACGGCTTCACCCCTAGCCGTACCGGGAATTACCCGTTCCGGCGTATCACCTGGGTCCCCCGCTCCTGCCACACATGGGTGGGTTCGAATTCCGGTCGGCGGCAGGATTCGGCGGTCCGTCCGGATTGACGGTGACCGTAGGCGAGGCGGGGCGGCACGAACAAGCCGCTGATTTCCTCAAAGGCATTCCGGTCGAGGAATTCCGGAGAATTTCCGGTCACCCTCCGTGGATATCGGATCATGGATTTCCGTCCGGGGCACGGCTTTTGCGCTCGACGCGCCACCACGGACGGTCACGGTTATGACGCTGCTCACGTGTCCCGGCCCATCTCCTGCGCGACCGGGGCACGTTATAACCAAAGCTCCAATACGGACAGATCCGCCATTAACCGACGAGCTCCCGCATTGCTCCCACGACATGACGTCAGTTGCGGTGCGACACGATGACGGTGGCGTCCCGGCCGCCCCGCGGGCCCGCCGCCACACCATGACGAGATGGACAGAACTCCTAAGAAATGTCCGGATATATACTTATGCGCGGGTGGCGTGAGGGTCGATATCGAGCAGCCGCAGCGCGGGGCGCCGGTTCCCCGTGGCTCGCGACTGGGGCCAGGCCGGGACGACGGAGTCGCCGCCGTACACGTACCGCACCGCACCGAGCCCCCTCGTCCGGGGCAGGCAGCCGGTACGGGGAACCCCGCCGCGCCCCGGGCCTGATCGCCTTGAGGGGCTCCACCCGGCGGCGCGCCCCGGCCGGTTCGGCCGGCCTCCCCCCGGCGAGGCCGCCGCACCCCGAGCACCACCATCACCCAGGCCGTGGCACTGGCGGGTGCCGGTCCCCCGTACGGCCGTGCCGGCTGCCGATGACCCTCTCGCCGTAGGTGAGTGGAGAGCGTACGGGCCAGGACGCGGCGCCCTGCGGCCGTGGAGCTCCGGGAGCCGCCAGGCGTCACGCGCGCGCGATCCCGGCGGCCGCCTCGGCGCGCGGCACCTCCAGGGCGGGCCGTGCGAACCGGGGACCACCCTCGACGGGGTACTCCTCATGCCCGTCGCGCCGCGACCCGACGGGTCGGCAGGGTGCAGGGCGGCCCGCTCCCCCAGCGCCACGGCGCCGTCGGCGGCGGTACGGGCGCTGCCGTGCAGATGCAGCGGATACACCAGGTACAGCGGACAGCAGGAGCACACCGGCGTCGGTGGGGCGCGGCGCCTGGCTGCCGACCGCGCCCGGGAAAGCGGACTGATCCCCCTCTCGTACCGTCTCGATCATCGAGATACCCAGATACGAACAGCAAGCGTCAGGTCCGCACATTCTTGGCCCTCGACCTCCGGCAGGGCAACGGATGTACGAGCTGCACGGAGATGATTGCCCCACGAATCGATGTCGTATCGTCGGACCCGCGACATCGTCGGCGACCAGCGCCGACGGCAGACACGGAGGAGCCCCCGTGACGCAGCAGCTGCCGCAGGTCCCGTCGACCGAGCCCGAACTGACCGGGGTGCGCAACTTCCGCGATGTGGGCGGGCTCCCGACCGTCGACGGCCGCCGGGTGCGGTACGGCCGCCTCTACCGCAGCGGCCACCTGGCCCACGCCACGGGCGAGGACGCTGCCTTCCTGGCCTCGCTCGGACTGCACACCGTCTTCGACTTCCGCAACGCCGCCGACCAGCGGCTGGAGGGTCCGGACGTCGAGCTGCCGGGCGTGCGGAACGTGAACATCCCGCTCACGGACCCGGCGGACGGTGCCGAGTTCTGGACCATGGTCCGGGACGGCAACATCGACCAGCTCCGTCGGATCCTCTCGGACGGCAAGGCGGCGGCGCGGATGTCCGGCTCCTACCGCGCCATCATCAAGGAGCGCACGGCCGAGCACAGCCGGGTGCTGCACGCGCTCGCGGAGGACAGCGTCCCGGCGCTGATGCACTGCGCGGCCGGCAAGGACCGTGCCGGGCTGTCGATAGCGGTGGCGCTGCTGGCGGTCGGCGTCGAGCGCGACGCCATCGAGGAGGACTACCTCAAGTCCAACGACCCGCACCGCCGTTACAAGGTGCGCCGCAGCGACAACTCGCCGGCGGGCATGTCCGCCGAGGTGATGGAGCTGCTCAGCCCGCTCTTCGACGCCCGCGCCGAGTATCTGGCGACCGCGTTCACCACCATCGAGGAGACCTGGGGCGACACCGATCGCTACCTCGAAGAGGGACTGAAGGTGACCCCGCAGACCCGTGAGCGGCTGCGCGAGCGGCTCCTCGACGAGGGCTGACCCGCCGTACCCGGCCCCGCCGGGCTCCCTGGCCCGCGCGTTCCGGCCTGCTGGTTCCGGTCTACTGGTTCTGGCCTCCCAGCAGGAAGAGCAGGTAGAGGAAGGCGGCGAACAGGTGGCCCGCCACCAGGTAGGCGAAGAGCCGGATGATCAGCCCGCGGGGGAACTTGCGTTCTTCCGTCCCCGAGCGGGAGCCGGTTTTCTGCGACATGGTGGAGCACTCCGATCGGATCAGCGGCGAAGGGCGCCGGCGCCGAGACACAGCTCGGCGGCGGCACTCTGCATCAGGGTGTGCACGAAGAGGATCTCGGCCCCGGCGCGCGTCGCCGCGGCGATGCGGTGCGGGGTGAGCGAGTCGAAGTGGGCGCTGTCACCGGGGTCGAGGACGTGCACCGAATCGCCCAGGGCCAGTCGCACCCGGCCGTCGAGCACGTACAGCCACTCCTCCCCCGGATGGACGCGGACGAGGTCGCCCTGGGTGCTGTGCGGCACCCGCACGCGCAGTGCCTGCATGGCCCGGCTCGGACCGCCGGCCTGGTAGTACGTCCAGCCGTCCGCCTCGGCCGGCTCGGCGGCGGCGCCCCGGACGACCGGGTCGCGTTCCGGCGCCAGCTCTCCCAGCAGCTCGGAGACCGTCGTACCGTAGATGCGGGCGAGTGCCAGCAGCATCGGCAGGGACGGCTGGCGCCGGCCGGTCTCCAGCCGGGACAGATGGGCCGGGGACAGACCGGCACGCCGGGCGGCGGCCTCCAGGGTGAGACCGCGGCGGCGGCGCAGGGCGCGCAGCTGCGGTGCCACGTCCGGCAGCGCCGTTGGCAGGGCGTCGGATCCCGCCTCCGCCGTCTGGTCGGCGACCGGGCGGGGCTCCGGGGACGATGCCCCGGCGGGAGAACTCGGCATGACGCCATTGGGCCAGGAATTCTCCTCTGAGGCAAACTTATTGCCTCAGAGGCAAAAGGTCCTGTTCCCGCCCTCCGACTCGTCGCTCCCGCACGTCTCCGGCGGCCGGTGGCCGCCGGTCAGCGGTTGCCGACCGCCTGCTTCATCAGCGTCCGGCCGAAGTCCCACATCAGCCCGCCGCCGCCGTGGGCGTCGTCCATGACGGCCGTGAACGCCTCCACGAACCGGTCGACCTCCCGTTCGCCGATGACGAGCGGCGGAATCAGCTTGATCACCTCCAGGTGATCGCCCGAGACCTGCGTCAGGATGCGGTGCCGTTGCAGCAGCGGCACCACCACCATCTGCGCGAAGAGACCCTTGCGGGCGGCCTGGAGCATGGCCCAGCGGCTGCGCAGGCCCAGCGACGAGGGGCGGCCGAACTCGATCCCGATCATCAGGCCCCGCCCCCGCACCTCGTGCAGCAGCTCATAACGGTCCACCAGAGCGGCGAGCCGTGACTTCAGCAGTTCCCCGGTGCGCCGGGCGTTCGCCACGACCCCCTCGTCCTCCAGCACCGAGAGGACCGCGAGGCCCGCCGCCATGGCCTGGGCGTTGGCACCGAAACTGGCCGAGTGGACGAGCACCCGGTCCATCGACGAGTACACCTTCTTGAAGATCCAGTCCTTGCCGAGGGTGGCGCCGACCGGCACGTAACCGCCCGAGAGCGCCTTGGCGACACAGACCAGGTCGGGCTCGACGCCGGGCTCGTGCTGGTACGCGTAGAAGTCTCCCGTGCGGCCGAGGCCGGTCTGCACCTCGTCGGCGATCAGCAGCGCCTTGTGCCGGTGCAGCAGTTCCTGCGCGGCCCGCAGGAATCCCGGCGGCGCCTCGTGCACGCCCTTGCCCTGGACGGGCTCGACGACGAAGCCAGCGACATCGCCCCGCTTCAGCTCCCTCTCCAGCGCGTCGAGGTCGCCGAGGCCGATGGCCGTGTCCGGCAGCAGCGGGGCGAAGCCGTCCCGGAAGCCGCTCTCGCCGTTGACCGACAGCGACCCGGTGGTCAGGCCGTGGAAGGCGTGCGCGCAGTACAGGACGCGCGGCCTGCCGGTCGCGTACCGGGCGAACTTGAGCGCGGTCTCCACCGCTTCCGTGCCGCTGTTGCCGAAGAAGACCCGGTCCAGGTGCGGCGAGTACGTCAGGAGCTTCTCGGCGAGCAGCCCGGGCAGGGGCTGGCAGTCGAAGCGGGTGAGATCGGCGAGCGAGGCGTCGAGGACGTCGTGGAGCGCCTTGCGGACGACGGGGTGGTGCCGGCCCAGCCCCATGACGCCGAACCCTGCCAGCATGTCGAGGTGGTCGTTGCCGTCGGCGTCCCAGAAGTAGGCGCCCTCGGCCCGCTCGTAGACCTTGTCGAAGCCGATGGTGCGGAGCATCCGCGGCAGCTGGTGGTTGAGGTGCCTGGTGTGCAGTTCGTAGCGTTCGGCGCCGCGCTCGGCCAGCAGTGCGGCCAGGTCGAACTCCTTGCTCATGCCTCGCACTCCTCGATGGTCCCTGGACCTCTCGGCCCCGTCCTCGGCCCGCCGTCCGCCGTCCGGGAGTGGAGCGGCGCCCCCTCGCCCCCCGTCCCGGCCCTCGCCGCCGGACCCGCCCGGACGGGCGGGCGGGTCCGGCGGGCACTGCCCCCGCTTCCGTCGTCACGTCACCCGCGGTTGCCGGTGACGGTCTCGCGGGCGGCGCGGATGGACTCGCGCAGCGATCCCATCGTGGCCAGGACGGCCGTGGGCTCGTAGCCGCAGTGCGCCATGCAGTTGGCGCAGCGCGGGTCCTTGCCCCGGCCGTACTTGCTCCAGTCGGTCTCCTCGACGAGCTCGCGGTACGTGGGGACGTAGCCGTCGCTCATCAGGTAGCAGGGGCGCTGCCAGCCGAAGAGCGAGTAGTTGGGGATCGCCCACGCGGTGCAGGGAAAGTCAGCCCTGCCCTCCAGGAAGTCCAGGAAGAGCGGGGAGTGGTTCAGCCGCCAGCGCCGTCTGTTGCCTCCCGCGAACGCCTTCCTGAACAGCTCGCGGGTCTGCTCGACGCCCAGGAAGTGCTCCTGGTCGGGGGCCTTCTCGTAGGCGTAGGCGGGCGAGATCATCATCTCGTCGACCTTCAGGTCGT
This sequence comes from Streptomyces sp. SP18CS02, assembly GCF_036322365.1. Lineage (NCBI taxonomy): Bacteria > Bacillati > Actinomycetota > Actinomycetes > Kitasatosporales > Streptomycetaceae > Streptomyces > Streptomyces sp. SP18CS02. Next base: position 406,096 of record NZ_JAQYXC010000281.1, on the reverse strand, counting down.
CGTTGAGGTAGTCGAGCACCTCGATGACGGTCTGCGGGGTGTCGGTGTTGAAGAACGTGGAGTTGGTGGTGACCCTGAAGCCGCGCCGTTTGGCCTCCTTGATCGCCTCGACCGCCTCGTCGAACACGCCCTCCTTGGCCACCGACTCGTCGTGGCGCTCGCGCAGGCCGTCGATGTGCACGGCGAAGGCGAAGTAGGGGGAGGGCGTGAACTTCTCGATCTTCTTGCGCAGCAGCAGGGCGTTGGTGCAGAGGAAGACGTACTTCCGCCTCGCCACCAGCTGACGCACGATCTCGTCGATCTGCGGATGCATCAGCGGCTCGCCGCCCGCGATGGAGACCATCGGGGCCCCGGACTCCAGGACCGCGCCGACGGCCTGGGCGACCGGCATGCGCTGCTTCAGGATCCCGGCGGGATGCTGGATCTTGCCGCACCCCTCGCACGCGAGGTTGCACGCGAAGAGCGGTTCCAGCTCGACGATGAGCGGGAACTTCTCACGCTTGCGGAGCTTCTGTTCGAAGAGATAGGTCCCGACCCGGATGGTTTGGCGAAGCGGCATGGCCATCTGGCTCACCTCCTGGGGAGCAGCAAGGAACGGTGCCATTCATAGAAAGCCGGCAGGACTGAACGCAGGACACGGAAGGCTGATATTCCACCTCGAACCGTTCCGATCCGGACCAGTTCGTGTTCGGGGGCGTCCACGACCACCCGGACGGCGGCGACAGGGCGCGGCCCGGCGCCCAGGGCGGTCCGCAGGGTGGCCGCCGATTCCATGTCCACCGCGATCGCGCCCGTGGCCCGCAGCTCGGCCCGCTCCCGGCCGCGTACGACATGGTCGGAGCCGGTCAGCAGGCCGGTGTGCACGGCACGGCCGGGCGCGGCCCGCGCCAGGGCCTCGACGAGCAGCCGCGTGCCCGTACAGGCGCTGGAGCGGCCGGGGCCCCGGGTCTCTTCGGCGACGACCAGGTCACCGGGGTGCATGCCCGGGGCGAGCCCGGCGCAGAACCCGGCCGCGAGGACGGCGGCGTCCCTCAGGGCCCGGTCCGCGAGGGCCCGGGTCACCGCCCGCTCGGCGTTCACCGGGCCCATTCCGGTACGCAGCACGGTCAGCGGGCCGGACATACCGCTCCGGCCGCCGCTGCGCAGGGCGATCTTCTCGATGCCGAGCGCACAGGCGATCAGCAGCGGCGCGGCCCGGTCGGGCGGCTCCCGGTCCGCCGCCATCAGGATTCCTCGCTCCGGACGCCGGGGACGCCCGGGGAGCCGCCGACCGGCGTGGTGCCGGCGCGGGCCGGGGCGGGGGGTCGCGGTGAGCCGGTGACGCCGGAGCGGCCGTTGACGCCGGCCCCGCCGGGGGACGGTTCGCCGTGCACGTACCTGCCGAGCGCCGTGAGCGGGAAGACCTGCCGGTACAGGTGGTAGTTGATGGAGAAGTCCCAGGGGAAGCCGGTGCCCGTGAAGTACGGCTCGTCCCAGGAGCCGTCCTCGCGCTGGGTCCGGGCCAGCCACAGGACACCGCGCTCCACGGACCGGGCGTCCCGCTCCCCGGCGGCCAGCAGGGCCAGCAGGGCCCACGCGGTCTGGGAGGCGGTGGAGGCGCCGTGGCCGATCCACGCCTCCTCGCGATAGGAGCGCAGGTCCTCGCCCCATCCCCCGTCGTCGTTCTGGACCGATTCGAGCCAGGTGACCGCACGGCGGATCGCCGGGTGCGAGGAGGGCATGCCGGCCGCGATCAGGGCGGGGACCACCGACCCCGTGCCGTAGACGTAGTTGACGCCCCAGCGCCCGAACCACGCCCCGCTCGCCTCCTGTTCGGCGAGCAGCCACTCGATGCCCCTGCGGGTACGGGGGTGGCGGGCCTTGCCCTCGTACGCCAGCATCTCCACCACGTGCGCGGTGACGTCGGCGGACGGCGGGTCGATGACCTCGCCGAAGTCGCAGAAGGGCAGCCGATCGGGGAAGGCGCTGGTGTTGTCGGCGTCGAACGCGCCCCAGGCGCCGTTCCTGGACTGCATGCCGAGGTTCCAGCGGACGCCCCGCTCGATCGCGGAGTCGACCCGGTCCGGGTCGGGGTGCCTCACCCGGCGCAGCGCGAGGACGACCTCGGCGGTGTCGTCGATGTCGGGGTAGTTGTCGTTGTGGAACTCGAACGCCCAGCCGCCGGGTGTGAGACCCGGTCTGCGCACGGACCAGTCGCCCGGCCGTACGACCTGTTCGCCCAGCATCCAGTCGGCGGCCCTGACGAGCGCCGGGTGGTCGGGGCGTACCCCCGCGTCGGCGAGCGCGATGGTGGCCAGGCAGGTGTCCCAGACGGGCGACTGACACGCCTCGATCATGCGGGCGCCGTCGTCCCGCCAGACGGCGAACCGGTCGAGCGACTCAAGACCTGCCCGCATCACGGGGTGGTTCAGGTCGTAGCCCAGCAGGTGGAGGGCGATCACCGAGTACACGGCGGGAGGCTGGATGCCGCCCCAGCAGCCGTCGTTCTCCTGCCGTTCGATGATCCAGCGGGCCGCGGCGTTCATCGCTGCCCGGCGCAGCCGGCGCGGCGCGACCTTCCGGTAGGCGTGCAGCGCCTTGTCGAGCCGCTGGAAGGCGCCCTCCCAACTGGCCGCCGGAGCAAGGGGTTTGAGGGGTACCGGCCGCCGGGGGTCGGTGTGGAGTTCCTCCAGCGCGAAGGGGGCGGGGCGGACCGGCCGCTTGGCCGAGACGATGGTGAGGGGCACGATGGTCTGCCGGGCCCAGCAGCCGAAGTCGTAGATGTTCAGCGGGAACCAGGCGGGCAGGAAGATCAGCTCGGGCGGCAGCTCGGGCAGGTCGTCCCACTTCCACCAGCCGAACAGGGCCAGCCAGACGCGGGTGAAGACCCGGCTCGCGGCGATGCCGCCCTGTGCCCTGACCCAGCCGGCGGCGCGCGCCATGTGCGGCTCGTCCGGAGTGTCCCCGGCCAGCCGCAGGGCGACGTAGGCCTCGATGGTGGCGGAGAGATCGGCGGGCCCGCCGAGGAAGGTGGCCCAGGTGCCGTCCGCGCGCTGTTCGCCGCGGATGAACCGCGCGGAGGCGGCGGTGACGGCCTCGTCACCGATCCCGAGGAACTGCCGGAGCAGTAAATCCTCGGCGTCCATGGTGACGTTGGTCTCCAGGTCGCCCTTCCACCAGCCCTGGGCGTCCTGTCTGCCGAGGAGGTGCTCGATGGAACGTTCGGCGGCCCGCCCGGCGGTTTCGAGGACACCGTCCGGGGCGGGGATCGTGAGGGATGTGGTCTCGGTGGCCGAGGGGGCCCGGGGCGTGCCGGCTCCGGTGCTGCCGTCGGTCGTCGCTGTCATGGCTTCCCCTTCGTGCAGTTGGCGTTCTGCTGCTGCGGGTGGGCCGTCGGCCGGTGCCCGGGGGCACCGGCCGGCGACGGCGAGTCATATGGTGGCCGCGATGGCGATCATCTCTTTCGTACGACGACGAAGTCCGCGAGTGCGACGAGCTGGGCGCGGACCCGTTCCGGCATGTCCACACCGTCGAGGGCCTCGATGGCGACGGCGTGCTGGCGACGGGCCTCCTGGGAGGTCCACTCACGGCCGCCCGCCTCCTCGATGAGGGCCGCCCGCATGGCGAACTCCTCCTCGGAGAAGCTGTCGAAGTCGTTGCTCTTGGCGTCCGCCGAGAGCAGTTCCCCCAGACGCCGCGAGGCCGGTCCGCCGGCGGCGAGCGCGGCGACCACCGGCAGGGACTTCTTGCGCTGGCGCAGATCGCTCCAGGTCTGCTTGCCCGTCGACTCGGGGTCGCCCCAGATGCCGAGCAGGTCGTCGACGGCCTGGAAGGCCAGGCCGAGGTGGTAGCCGTACGCCTCCAGCGTGTCGGCGGTGCGATCGTCGGCGCCTCCGAGGACCGCGCCGATGGAGACGGCGCAGGCGAGCAGCGCGCCGGTCTTGTTGCCCTCCATCTCCAGGCACTCCTCGACGGTGACCCGCTCGCGGTGCTCGTAGGAGATGTCCTGGGCCTGGCCGTCGATCAGCTTGCGGGTGGCGGTGGTCAGCCGCCGGGTGGCCCGGCCCGCGTCGACGGTGCCGAGCTCCAGAAGGATCTCGTTGGCCAGCGCGAAGAGCGCGTCGCCCACGAGGATGGCCTGGGCGGGGCCGTGCACCTTCCACACGGTGTCGCGGTGGCGGCGCTGCTCGTCGCCGTCCATCAGGTCGTCGTGCAGCAGCGAGAAGTTGTGCACGAGCTCCACCGCGACCGCGCCGGGGACGCCGACCTCGGGCGCCCGGCCGGCCGCCTCGGCGGACAGCAGGGCGAGGGCGGGCCGGACGGCCTTGCCGCTGTCGCCGTGCGAGGGCTGTCCCTGGGCGTCGATCCAGCCGAAGTGGTACGCGGCGACGGTGTCCATGGGCGGCGCGAGCCGGTCCACGGCCGCCCGCAGCACCGGGGTGGACAGGGTCCTCCCGCGCTCCAGCAGGGCGGTGACGTCCGCGGTGTCGACGGCCGGATTCGCCGGGGGCACTGTCGGCACGGTTTCTCCTCTTGTTCCGGTACTCATGCTCATGCCGCCTCCTTGAGCGGATGTACGTGGGGGCGGCCGAGCGCCGAGAGGGCCGCGCCGGCGGCGGTGAATCCGCTGCGCACCGCGCCCTCCATGGTGGCGGGCCAGCCGGTGGCGGTCCACGCTCCGGCCAGATACAGACCGGGCGCGTGGGTGCGGGCACCGGGGCGCAGCCGCCCGACGCCGGGGGTCGGGGCGAACGTCGCCGTCCGCTCCCGGGTGACGAAGAAGTCCCGTACCTTGGCGCCGCGCGTGGCGGGCAGCAGCCGTTCGAGCTCGGGCAGGTAGCGCTCGCGCAGGGCGGCGACGGGCTCGTCGATCTCGTCCTGGGCCGCCGACTGCGACAGGGCCAGGTACTGGCCGTCCTTGAGGCCCGAGGCGTCCGTGCGGTCGAAGACCCACTGGACGGGCGAGCCGAGGGCGGTGAAGAAGGGCCGGCGCAGCACCTTGCGGTCGTACAGGACGTGGATGTTGAGGATGGGCGCGGTACCGATGTCCAGCAGTCTGCCGGGGTCGTCCAGCGCCCCTTCGGGCAGCAGGGCGTGGGTCTCGCGCTGCGGTACGGCGAGGACGACGGTGTCCGCCTCCAGTGTCTCGCCGGGGACCTCGACGGCCCAACGACCGTTGGCCGCGCGGGTGACGGCCGTGACCTTGGTGCGCGGTTCCGTCCGCACCCCGAGGGAGTCGAGGGCCTTGCGGGCGAGGGTGTCGTGCAGGTCTCCGAGGGGCACGTGCGCCCAGCCGATGTCGGCGGCGCCGGGGTAGGAGAGGAGGCCGGTCTTGAAGACCTTGGCGGCGAGCCCCATGGAGGCGTTCGCCGCGGTGGCGTTGAGGGTGGCGACGCCGACCAGGTCCCAGAGCGCTTCGACGGCCCGCGGCGACTGGCCGTGGCGGGCCAGCCAGGTGGCGAAGTCGATGCCGTCGAGTGCGGGGTCGGCGGGGTCGAGCGTCCGCAGGGCGAACGCGGCACGTCCGACGGCTGCCCGCTCGGCCGGCGAGAGGTGCGGATAGGTGGCGAGGCCGGCGGCCAGGTGGAGCGGGACGGGCAGACGGGTGCGGCGCAGCCGGCCGAGGCGGGGGCCGCGCGGACCGTCCGCGTCCAGGACGGGTACGTCGAGGCGGTCCTGGAGCGGCGCGAGGTGGGCGCCCTCGATCCGGTCGAGGAACCACCGGTAGGCGGTGCAGCAGCGCAGGTAGACATGCTGGCCGTTGTCGACGGTGAGGTCGCCGCGCCGGAAGGAGAAGGCGAGGCCGCCCAGGCGGGGCCGGCCTTCGAGGAGCGTCACGCGCAGGCCGGAGTCGGCGAGGCGCAGCGCCGCGGTGATGCCGGCGAGCCCGCCGCCGACGACCACGGCATGCCCCGCCGGTGTGGTGTCGTCCGTCATGCGACCGTCTCCTTCCGGGCCGTCCTCGTCAGGGACGCGGTGCGGCGGCCCGGGGTTGCGCTTCCGCGGTCGCGGCTGTCCGTCCGCGCGGTCACGGCCCTCACGCGCGCCTCCTCACGTACTGGCGGGAGATCGTCCGGGCGTCCAGACCCGACAGGCCGCGCACCGCCACATACGCCTTCTCGTGGCCGGGCAGGGAGACGCGGCCCCGCAGCACCGCCTCGGGTTCGCGTTCGATGCGGTCGAGCAGGCGCCGGTAGATACCGGCCATGGCGGCGACGCACGCGCCGCTGCGCCGGTCCAGCATGGGCAGCAGCCGGTAGCCCTCGGCGAACAGCGCGCGGGCCCGGCGGACTTCGAAGTGCACCAGGCCGGTGAAGTCGGCGCCGGGCGGCGGGGTCGCGGTGCGGAACCCGTCCGCGCAGCCGAATTTGGCGAGGTCGTCCGCCGGCAGGTAGGTGCGGCCGTTGTGGGCGTCCTCCCGGACATCTCTGAGGATGTTGGTGAGTTGGAGGGCGAGCCCCAGCGTGTCGGCGTACTCGGCGGCGCGTTCGGCGCCCCGAGCGCCGGGGGTCGTACCGAACACGCCGAGCGAGAGCCGCCCGATCGCGCCGGCGACGCAGCGGCAGTACGTCCTCAGGTCGTCCCAGGTCTCGTACGTCTCGCCGCGCACGTCCATCAGGACGCCGTCGATGAGCTCGTCGAGACCGCCGAGCGGCAGCGGGAAGCGGCGCGCCGTGTCGGCGAGCGCGACGGCCACCGGGTCGGTGTCGTCCTCGTCGACGGCGTCCCGGCGGACACGTTCCAGCAGTTCCCTGGTCGATTCGAGGCGCTCGCGCTTGGCTTCGGGGGCGAGCACGCCGTCGCCGATGTCGTCGACCCGCCGCGAGAACGCGTACAGCGCCGACATGGCCTGCCGCTTCTCGGTCGGCAGGAGCCGGATGCCATAGGCGAAGTTGCGGGCCTGCTGTCCGGTGACGGCCTCGCAGTAGCTGTACGCGGCCTGTACCGGCGCCGGCATCTCCGTCTGTCCTTCCACGATCCCGCTCACCCCTTTCTACGCGCTCTGCGCAACACTGTTCCCACTTCGCGCATCAGGTGCGGCTTGGACGACGCGGGCGGCCCGGGGAGCACGTCGTGTCCGGCGTCCGCGATCGCGTGGAGGGCCGCGTTCCCGCCGGCCACGAATCCGGCCAGCAGCAGCCGGAGTCTGCCGTGGACGCTGCCCACCAGCGGGATGCCCTCGTCCAGCAGCAGCCGGGCGCGTCCGGCCTCGAAGGCGACCAGGGCGCGCACCGACGCGCTCCCGCTGGGCCGGGCCAGGTCGGCCTCGGTGACGTGGAACCGGCGCATGTCCTCGGCGGGCAGGTAGATCCTGTCGCGGGCCAGGTCCTCGGAGACGTCCTGGAGGTGCTCGGCGATCTGCAGGGCGGTGCAGACGGCGTCGGAGCGGCGGACGCGTTCGGGGCTGGCGGTTCCGGTGACCGCCAGGACGAGGCGGCCGACGGGGTTGGCGGAGAGCTCGCAGTAGGCGAGGAGGTCGTCGTACGTCTCGTAGCGCCGCACCAGCTGGTCCTGGCGGTTGGCCGCGATCAGGCCGAGGAAGGGGCCGGGGGTGAGCGAGCGGCGCCGCACGGTGGGCTGCAGGGCGCGCAGCAGCGGGTGGGACGGGGTTCCCTCGAAGACGCGGCGCAGGTCGGCCTCGAAGGCGTCGAGGAGGGCCACGCGGTCGTCCGCCCGGTCGGCGGCGACGCCGAGGTGGCGGGCGTCGGCTCCGCCCGGGGCGAGGTCGCCGTCGCCGATGTCGTCGACCAGGCGGGCGAAGCCGTAGACGGCCATGAGGTCGTCGCGCCAGGCGCGCGGCAGGAAGAAGGGGGCCACGGGGAAGTTCTCGTCGGCGGCCTTGTCGAGTGTGGCGCGCGCGGAGGCGTCGGGGCGCACCTGCCGTACAGCCGTCACTTGTGGCTGCCCGGCGCGGGGACGGCTGGACCCTCGCGGAGCTGGAGATCTACCGTCATTGCCGTCACATCTCCCGTTCTACACTGCTGACCCAAAACATCCTATTTCGGACACGCCGCCGGTCCTCTCCAGTGGAGTGACCGCCCGGCGGGGCCGGGGCCCCAGGGGTTATCGCCCCACTTGCCGCGAATCAGCACCGGTACAGCTTACGTTGTACAGCGTCGGAACCGGTGTCGGGGTATTACGCGCAGGGGAACGACGACGCGTCCGGCGGCAACCTCCCCGGGCGCCAAGGGACTTGACCCGGCCCTGGCCCGCGGCGTCGGAGCCCGCCCGGCGGAAGGGCCCCCGCCGGGTGCTCCGGCGGGGGCCCTTCCGGTGGCGGTCGCGGCGTGCGTACTACTTGCCGGTCTCCTTCTCATACGCCTTGAGGACCTCGTCCGCGGGACCGTCCATCAGCAGCTCGCCCTTCTCCAGCCACAGGACGCGGTCACAGGTGTCCCTGATCGACTTGTTGCTGTGACTGACCAGGAAGACGGTGCCCGCGGTCTTGCGGAGCTCGCGGATGCGCTGCTCGGAGCGGATCTGGAACTTGCGGTCACCGGTGGCGAGCGCCTCGTCGATCATCAGGACGTCGTGGTCCTTGGCGGCCGCGATGGCGAACCGGAGCCGGGCGCCCATGCCGGAGGAGTACGTCCGCATGGGCAGGGTGATGAAGTCGCCCTTCTCGTTGATGCCGGAGAAGTCGACGATGTCCTGGTACCGCTCGCGGATCTCCTCGCGCGACATCCCCATGGCCAGTCCGCCGAGGATCACATTGCGCTCGCCGGTCAGATCGCCCATCAGCGCCGCGTTGACACCCAGCAGCGAGGGCTGCCCGTCGGTGTACACCCGGCCGCTCTCGGTGGGGAGCAGGCCGGCGATGGCACGGAGCAGGGTCGACTTGCCCGAACCGTTGGTGCCGATGAGACCGATGGCCTCGCCCCGGTACGCGGTGAAGGAGACACCGCGCACGGCGTGCACCTTGCGCACGCCCCGGGACTCGCCCTTGTCCCGCCGGACTATGCGGCTGAGCGCCGCGGTGGCGCTGCCCCTGCCTCCGCCACCGCCGCCGTTGACCCGGTAGACGATGTGGACGTCCTCGGCGATCACGGTGGGGATGCGGGCGCCGTCCGCGGTGACCGTCTCGTCGACGGCGGGGGTGGTGTCGTTGGTGTCCTCAGCCACGGCCGTACCGGTCCTCTGCCTTCCAGAAGTACACGAAGCCCGCGAAGCCGACGAGGACCGCCCAGAGGAGTCCGGCGAACCAGACGTGGGCGGGCAGGTTGTCGGAGCTGTAGCCGTCGATCAGCGCGAAGCGGATGAGGTCCATGTAGATCGCCGCCGGGTTGTACATCAGCACGTCGGCGATCCAGGCCGGCTTGTCCTTGAGCATCACCGGGATGGAGAACATGACACCCGACGCGTACAGCCAGGTCCTCATGATGAAGGGCATCAGCTGGGCGAGGTCGGGGGTCTTGCTGCCCAGCCGGGCCATGATCAGGGCGAGGCCGATGTTGAAGACGAACTGCAGCGCCAGGGCCGGCAGGACCAGCAGCCAGCTCAGCGACGGGTAGCTGCCGAACGCCACCACGATCAGCACCAGCACCAGCATCGAGAACATCAGCTGCTGGAGCTGCTGGAGCGCGAACGAGATGGGCAGCGAGGCGCGCGGGAAGTGCAGGGCGCGCACCAGGCCGAGATTGCCCGCGATGGAGCGGACGCCCGACATCACCGAGGTCTGGGTGAAGGTGAACACGAAGACACCGGTCACCAGGAACGGGATGTAGACCTCCTTGGGCATCCCCTTGCTGGCGTTCAGGATCAGCCCGAAGATCAGGAAGTAGACCGCGGCGTTGAGCAGCGGCGTCGCCACCTGCCACAGCTGGCCGAGCTTGGCCTGGCTGTACTGGGCCGTGAGCTTGGCCTGCGAGAAGGCCAGGATGAAGTGGCGCCGCCCCCACAGCTGCCGGACGTACTCGGCCAGACTCGGCCGGGCACCGCTCACCGTGAGGTTGTACTTGGCGGCCAGTTCCGCCGGGGACAGACCGTCGTCGGGAGATGGCGGGGCGCTCACGGCGATCGCTCCGGCATGGGTTGTCTCACTCACAAGTTGAAACTTTCGTGTTCAAGATGCGCGGCAGATGGGGCGCGGGTCAGGTGGCGGCCAGGTCCCGAACATGCCCGATGCTCTCAGATCCCAGCGTGTCAGATGACAGGAGGGCGGCCCAGTCGTGTCAGGCGCCACACCGTACGCCACCTCATCGGCCGCCTGGGTCCGCACGGGCTCGTCCAGCCCTCCTTGAAGCCGCCGAACCACGCCTTCAGCGCGGGCCCCGAGGGGCGCCGGGCCAGGGTGAGCAGCAGCCAGACGCCCAGGTAGAGCGGTACCAGGGGGGCGGGCAGGTTGCGCCGGGCCAGCCAGACCCGGTTGCGGGCGACCATCCGGTGGTACACGGCGTGCCGGGACGGCGCCGTCGTCGGGTGGAGCAGCACCATGTCGGAGCGGTAGTCGATCATCCAGCCGGCGTCGAGCGCCCGCCAGGCGAGATCCGTCTCCTCGTGGGCGTAGAAGAACTCGCCGGGCAGCGGTCCGACCTCGGCGATGACCTTCGTACGGACGGCGTTGGCGCCGCCGAGGAAGGTGGTCACCCGTGAGGAGCGCATCGGGTCGGAGGCGCGCAGCCGGGGCACGTGCCGGCGCTGGGTCGCACCGGTGTCGGGGTCGGCGATCCGGAAGCTGATGATGCCCAGCTCCGGGTCGGCCGTGAACGCCTGGCGGACCAGCTCGGCGGTGTCCGTGCGGGCCAGCAGACCGTCGTCGTCCAGGAACAGCAGGACGTCCACGTCGGTGCCGCCGGGGCCGAACGCCTCGATGCCGACGTTGCGGCCGCCGGGGATGCCCAGGTTCTCGGGGAGGTCGACGGTGCGCACGCCCTCGGGGACGCCCGTCACCGGGGCGCCGTTGCCGACGACGACCACCTCGACCGGGTCGCCGTCCTGCTTGGCGACCGAGTCGATCAGGGCGCGCAGGTCGTCGGGGCGGTTGCCCATCGTGATGATGACGGCGCCCAGCTTCATCGGAGGAGTCATGGCCGCGCTCACTTCAGCCTGCTCGACGCGAGGATCGACACCAGGTGCAGCACGGTCTGGAGCAGCGCGATGCCGGCCAGCACGGCGACGCCGAGGCGGGAGAAGAAGAGGTCACCGCGGACGGTGTCCAGGACGGCCAGCACCAGGATGAGGAGGGACGCCTCGATGCCGAGGACCAGCCGGTGGAACTTGAGCGCGGCGGCGGCCCTGCGGGCGAGGGCCACACCGGACGAGCGGGGCTCGGCCGCCGCGTCCTTGACCGGCGGCAGGCCGCCCTGGTGCCGGGCGACGCCGACCAGGTCGGTCTCCGCCTTGATCAGGATCGCGCCCAGCGCGGCGAGGGTACCGAGAAAGGCCCACAGCCAGTCGATCCGCCCGGAGCCCCACAGGTCGGCGGCGCGCAGGCCGAAGCCGACCAGGACCGCCGCGTCGCACAGGTACGCGCCGACCCGGTCCAGATACACCCCGGAGAGCGAGAACTGCTTCTTCCAGCGGGCCACCTCGCCGTCGACGCAGTCGAGCAGCAGGTAGAGCTGGACCGCGACGACGCCCAGGACGGCACCCCAGACGCCCGGCACCAGGAGGGCCGGGGCGGCGAGGACGCCGCAGAGGGTCATCAGGTAGGTCAGCTGGTTCGGCGTGACCTTGGTGGTGACCAGGCGGCGGGTGATGCGCAGGGAGATCTCACGCATGTACAGGCGGCCGCCCCAGTGCTCGCCGCTGCGCCGGTCCTTGACACCCGCCGGGTGAACGACGGGGCGGAGTTCAGCTACGGATGGTCTTGGCATAGTCGGCGTACGCGTCCCTGATCTGGTCGTGGGTGAGGTCGAGGTGCTCAAGGATGGTGAAGCGTCCGGGGCGGGTCTGCGGGGCGTACGCCACCGCCTCGACGAACTCCTCGGCACTGAACCCGATCTCCTCGGGCAGCACCGGCAGACCGTGCCGGCGGAGTACCTCGGCGAAGAGTCCCGACTGCTCGCGGGCGCCGCGCAGGTGCATGGCGAAGGCGGCCCCGAGGCCGACCTGCTCGCCGTGGAGCGCGGAGCGGGCCGGGTGGAGCAGGTCGAAGGCGTGCGAGATCTCGTGGCACGCGCCCGAGGCGGGGCGGGTGTCGCCGCTGATCGACATGGCGATGCCGGTCAGCACGAGGGCTTCGGCGAGCACGATGAGGAACTCGTCGTCCGCGACGGTCCCGGGGTGGCGGAGCACCGACTCGCCCGCCGTGCGGGCCATGGCGGCGGCCAGACCGTCGACCTGCTCGCCCGTGTGCCGGTGGGAGAGTTCCCAGTCGGCGATGGACGAGATGTTGGAGATCGCGTCCCCGATGCCGGAACGGACGAACCGCTCGGGGGCGTCCCGGATCACGTCGAGGTCGATGACCATGGCGATCGGCGAGGGGACGCCGTAGGAGCCGCGGCCGTTGTCGTTGTCGAGGGTGGAGACCGGCGAGCAGATCCCGTCGTGCGAGAGGTTCGTCGCGACGGAGACCATGGGCACGCCGATCCGCGCCGCGGCGTACTTCGCCACGTCGATGATCTTGCCGCCGCCCAGTCCCACGACGGCGTCGTACCGCTTGCCCTTGATCGCGTCGGCGAGCCGGACGGCGGAGTCGATGCTCCCGTCGGCCACCGGGTACCAGTCGGCGTCCGGCAGCACCGGCGCGAGCTTCTCGCGCAGTGCCTGGCCGGAGCCGTTGCTGATGGCGATGGCGAGCTTGCCGGAGGCGGAGATCCGCTGGTCGGCCAGGAGGCCGGCCAGGTCGTCCATCGCCCCGCGGCTGATGTCGACGACGACCGGCGAGGGGATGAGCCGGGTCAGTACAGGCACGCGATCCCACGGCCCTTCGCGAGGTCGTCGTGGTTGTCGATCTCGACCCACCTGACGTCGCCGATGGGCTCCACGTCGATCTGGAAGCCGCGGTTCACCAGCTCCTGGTAGCCGTCCTCGTAGTAGAGGTCCGGGTCGCGCTCGAAGGTGGCCTTCAGCGCGTCGGCGAGGTCCTCGGCGGCCTCGGGCTCGATGAGCGTGACACCGATGTACTCGCCGGTGGCGGTCGCCGGGTCCATCAGCTTGGTGATGGACCGGACGCCCCGGGCATCGGTGATGACCTTCATCTCCTCGTCGGCGAGGGACTTCACCGTGTCGAGGGCGAGGATGATCCGCCGCCCGTCGCCACGGGCCGCGAGCAGGGTCTTCTCGACGGAGACCGGGTGCACCGTGTCGCCGTTGGCGAGGATGACACCCTGCTTCAGGACGTCACGGGCGCACCACAGGGAGTAGGCGTTGTTCCACTCCTCGGCCTTGTCGTTGTCGATCAGGGTGAGGCGCAGGCCGTACTTCGCCTCCAGGGCCGCCTTGCGCTCGTACACGGCCTCCTTGCGGTAGCCGACGACGATGGCGACCTCGGTGAGGCCGACCTCGGCGAAGTTGCCGAGGGTCAGGTCGAGGACGGTGGTGTCGCCGTCCACGGGCACGAGGGCCTTCGGGAGCGTGTCGGTGTAGGGGCGCAGACGCCGTCCGGCACCGGCTGCCAGTACGAGGCCGATCATGCTGGTTCTCCTTCGTCGTGTACTGCGGGCGCTCCGGAGGACACCCAGAAACGGATGGACTCCACGAGCACGACCAGGGCCACGGCCACCGCGAGCGCGGTGAGGGCGAGGGTGAAGCCGTCGCCCCGCGTCGCCGTGACGGCGGCGAGGACCGCCACCACCAGCGTCCGCCCCTCGTGCCCGCCGATCGTCCGCACCAGCCACACGGGCGGCGCGCCGGTGCCACCGCGGATGCGGTACACCGTGTCGTAGTGATGGTAGGCGACTGCCGCGACCAGGCCGAAAGCCGCCGGGAGGGCCTGCGGGAGGTCCGAGCGGGCGGCGAGGACCAGGATCGTGACGTACTCGGCGGCCCGGAAGACGGGCGGGACGAGCCAGTCGAGCGCGCCCTTGAGGGGGCGGGCCACGGCGATCCCCGAGGTCAGTGCGTAGACCAGGGCGGCGACCACGGGCCAGGGGCCGCCGAAGGGCGCGAGGGCGGCGGTGGCGACGACGGCCGCGGCGCCGGCCACGGCCAGGGCGAGGGGTGCGAACCCGGGCAGGGCGCGCGCGGCCTTCGCGAAAGCGGCGGCGAAGCCCTGGGCGAGGGGGCCGGAGTCGGCGAGGTCGGCGAGGGCCTGGGCGGCCCGGTCCGTCCGGCGGGCCTTGCGGGTCAGCGAGCGGAGCAGGCGGCCGGCGGTGGTGTAGCAGGCGGCGAAGGCGCAGCCGATGAGCAGGGCGTAGAAGACGACGCGGGGCGTGGTGAGGGCCGTCAGGACGGCGATCATGGCCCAGCGTTCCCCGATGGGCAGGACTATCATCCGGCGGACCCAGACGGTCCAGCCCTTGGCGTCCAGCTTGTCGGAGAGCGCGGCGGTGGGGCTCGTGTTGGCCGTCGCGTCGTGGTTCGCCTCGTTGAAGGAGAAGTCCACGACGTGCCGGCAGGTCTGGAGGACCATCGCGCCGAGGGCCAGGGCCCATACGTCGTCCCCGCCGCGCGCGGCGCCGAGGGCGAGGCCCGCGTAGTAGGCGTACTCCTTTGCCCGGTCGAAGGTCGCGTCCAGCCAGGCGCCCATCGTCGAGTACTGCAGCGAGTAGCGGGCGAGCTGCCCGTCGGTGCAGTCCAGGACGAAGGAGAAGAGGAGCAGCAGGCCCGCGGCGACGTATCCGGCGCGGGTGCCGGTGGCCGCGCAGCCGGCCGCGACGAGCGCGGTGACCAGCGAAGCGGTGGTGACCTGGTTGGGGGTGAGACCGCGGCGGGCGCACCAGCGGGCGATGTAACGGGAGTACGGGCTGATGCAGTACGTGGTGAAGAAGCCGTCACGGGCCTTCACCGCGGAGCGCAGGCGCACGGCTTCGTCGTCGACGGCCTCGACGGCGTCCCGGGTCTCCTTGCGGGCCTGCGGGTCCGTGGGCACGGCGGCAACGAGCGAGCCGAGCTCGGGGCGGTGCACGGCGACACCGTCGGCGTCCAGCGTCTCGGCGAGCGCGTCGGTGCTGACGGCGGCCGTGCCGGCCAGCGCACGGGTGAGCGCGGGCCGGGCCTCGGGCTGGACGGTCAGCGCGCCCGGGGACGAGGCCGCGGGGAAGCGCGGGTCGGTCAGGGTCAGCCGCAGCGCGTGGACGTGACCCACGAAGCGCGGGTCGACGACGGCCACGCGCTCGGCGGCCGGGACGGCGGCGAGGAGTTCGGCGGTCTCCCCGGGGCCGGCGGCGATCCGGACCTCGAAGCCCAGCGACCGCAGGTCGCCCTCGAGCGGCGATCCGGGTACCGGAGGACCGGTGAGGATGGCGGTCGACAGACGAACTCACTCCTTGGCGCTGACTGGGCTGGTGCACGGCGGCTCGGCCCGGTCACGGGCGGCGGCACGTCGGCAGAGGCTATCGGATGAACGGAAGAGGAAGTCCACCGAGGTTTACGGGGAGAACGCAGCGGTCCCCGGCAGCCCCGTACGGCACGGGCCGGGCACGGAGGACCCGCCGGGATCATCATCGTCGATCGGCACCTCGCCCCACAAACCGCGCCCGCCCAGGGCATAGGCTGACCGTCATGACGTGGCTGATCACAGGCGGAGCTGGATACATCGGGGCCCACGTGGCGCGAGCCATGGCGGAGGCCGGCGAGCGGGTCGTGGTGCTCGACGAGATGTCCTCGGGCGTCCGCGAGCGGCTGCCCGCCGGCATGGCCCTGGTCCAGGGGTCGGTGTCGGACCGCGAGGTGGTGGACCGCGCGCTCGGCGAGCACGGGGTCACCGGTGTGGTGCATCTGGCCGCGAAGAAGCAGGTCGGCGAGTCCGTCGCCCAGCCGCTGCACTACTACCGGGAGAACGTGCACGGGCTGACCGTCCTGCTGGAGGCCGTGGTCGCCGCCAAGGTGGAGCGGTTCCTGTTCTCCTCGTCCGCCGCCGTGTACGGCGTGCCGGACGTGGAGCTGATCGGCGAGGACGCCCCGGCGGTGCCGATCAACCCGTACGGCGAGACCAAGCTCGCGGGCGAGTGGCTGGTACGCGCCACCGGCCGGGCCCACGGGATCGCCACCGCCTGTCTGCGGTACTTCAACGTGGCGGGCGCCGCGCGGCCCGAACTGGCGGACACCGGGGTGTTCAACATCATCCCGATGTTCTTCGACCGGATCACCCGGGGTGAGGCCCCCCGGATCTTCGGCGCCGACTACCCGACACCGGACGGCACGTGCGTCCGCGACTACATCCATGTCGCCGACGTGGCCGGGGCCCACCTCGCCGTCGCCCGCCGGCTGGCGGAGCGCACCGGCGCCGGGGATCTGACGGTGAACATCGGCCGGGGCGAGGGCGTCTCGGTGCGGGAGCTCGCCGACCTCGTCGCGGAGGTCACCGGTCACACGATGGAGCCGGTGGTGGAGCCGCGCCGGCCGGGCGACGCCGCCAAGGCCGTCGCGTCCGTCGACAGGATCACCGAGGAACTCGGCTGGACGGCCTCCCTCGGGGTACGCGAGATGGTCGAGTCGGCCTGGGAAGGCTGGTGCCTCCGTCACCCCGGAGCCATCGCCGACTGATCGTCGCACGGCTCTGACCTGTGGACATCACCGCAGGTCAGGGCAGATGACAACGGTGTTCAGTGCCGGGTTGCAGATACCCCCCACCCGTAGTTGACTGGCCGCTCGTACGGACGTTGCCGTCGATCAGCGGGAGGCGGAATCCATGGGGGCTGGGCACGACCACGGGCATGGCCACGGCGGGCCCCCGCCGACCGGTACGGCGGCGGCCTCGTACAAGGGGCGGCTGCGGGTGGCCCTCATGATCACCCTCGTCGTCATGGTGGTGGAGATCGCCGGCGGCCTCCTCGCCGACTCCCTGGCACTGATCGCCGACGCCGCGCACATGGCGACGGACGCGGTCGGCCTGGCGATGGCCCTGCTCGCGATCCACTTCGCCAACCGGCCGCCCTCGGGCAACCGCACCTTCGGGTTCGCGCGGGCCGAGATACTCGCCGCGCTGGCGAACTGCGTGCTGTTGTTGGGCGTCGGCGGTTTCCTGCTGTTCGAGGCGGTCCAGCGGTTCATCACCCCCGCGGAGACCAAGGGCGGCCTGGCCATCGCCTTCGCGCTGTTCGGCCTGGTCGCCAACATGGTCTCCCTCTCCCTGCTGGTACGCGGGCAGCAGGAGAGCCTCAATGTGCGGGGTGCCTATCTGGAGGTGCTCGCGGACGCGCTCGGCTCGGTGACGGTCCTGGTGGCGGCCGGCGTCATCCTGACCACCGGCTGGCAGGCGGCCGACCCGATCGCGTCCCTGGTGATCGGGCTGATGATAGTTCCGCGCACGGTGAAGCTGCTGCGGGAGACGATCGACGTGCTGCTGGAGGCGGCGCCCAAGGGCGTGGACATGGCGGAGGTGCGCGCGCACATACTGGCGCTGCCGCACGTGGACGACGTGCACGATCTGCACGCCTGGACGATCACGTCCGGGATGCCGGTGCTCTCGGCCCATGTGGTGGTAAACCAGGACGCGCTGGACACGGTGGGGCACGAGAAGCTGCTGCACGAGCTCCAGGGATGCCTGGGGACGCACTTCGACGTCGGCCACTGCACGTTCCAGCTGGAGCCCACCGGACACGCCGAGCACGAGGCGAAGCTCTGCCACTGAGCCGTCCCCGGCCGGGATCGCCGAGGCCCGTCGCTGCTAGGCTCGCGGGCGCACACTCGTACCCCGTGAGAGGAGCTGAGGTCGATGACCGTCACGCAGACGGCCGCCCAGTGCGGCCCCCGGACCGGCTTTCACTTCGGCTTCCGGGTTCTCGGCTGACCGGCGATCTCGTTCGTCCGACTGATCTCGTACGTCCGACCTGATCCGGCATGTCGGCCGGGAGCCCTCACACACAAGGGTTTCCACGTTGTCCGACAACGACGCGCACAGCGCTCTGTACGAGGCGTTCTTCGCCCTGCACCACGGGCTGCCGAGGCAGGGCCCCGGCTCCGACGACACCACCCGCCGACTGCTGTCCCTCGCGGGACCGCTGCCGGCCCGTCCGCGCGTGCTCGACCTGGGCTGCGGGCCGGGGCGCGCCGCCCTGCTGCTGGCCGCCGAGGCCGGTGCCCGGGTGACCGCCGTCGACCTGCACGAACCGTTCCTTGAGGAACTGCGCCTGGCCGCCGACGCCCGCGGGCTCGGCGACTCCATCCGCACGGTCAACGCCGACATGGGCGAGCTGCCCTGCGCGGACGGGTCGTTCGACCTCGTCTGGGCGGAGGGCTCGGCGTACTCGATCGGCTTCGACCGCGCCCTGCGCGCCTGGCGCCGGCTGCTCGCCCCCGGCGGCGCACTCGTCGTCACCGAGTGCGAGTGGACGACCGACCGGCCGGGACCGCAGACGCGGGCCTTCTGGGAGGAGCACTACGCGCTGCGCACCACCCGGGAGAACAGCGCGGTCGCCGTCGCGGCGGGCTACCACCTCCTCGGGACCTACGCGCAGCCGGAGAGCGACTGGGAGGAGTACTACGGGCCGCTGGCGGAACGCGCCGACCGGGCCGATCCGGCCGTGCCGGGCATGGCCGAGGCGCTCGCCGCGGCAAGGGCCGAGATCGGCCTGCGCCGCTCCTACGGGACGGAGTACGGCTACACCGGCCATGTCCTGCGGGCGGCGGACCCGCGCTGGCGGACGCGCCCGGAGACGGCGGCCGACGTCGCGGCCGTGCGGGCGGTCAACGCGGCGGCCTTCCCCACGGAGGAGGAGGCCCGGCTGGTGGACGCGCTGCGGGACGATCCGCAGGCCTGGCTGCCCGGGCTGTCGTACGTCGCGGAAGCGGCGGACGGCACGGTCGCGGCGTACGCGCTGATCACCAGGTGCCGGGTCGGGGACCGGCCGGCGGCCGCCCTGGCGCCGGTGGCGGTGGCTCCCGGGTACCAGCGCCAGGGGGCCGGGCAGGCCGTCGTCCGGGCGGCGCTCGACGCGGCCCGGCTGAGCGGCGAGCAGCTCGTACTGGTGCTCGGGCATCCTGAGTACTACCCCCGGTTCGGCTTCGCGCCGGCTTCGCGCCACGGGATCGCACCTCCGTTCGAGGTTCCGGACGAGGCCATGATGGCGCTGGTCATGGACGGTTCCGGGCCCGTGCCCCGGGGCATGATCCGTTACCCGTCCGCGTTCGGCGTCTGATCCGCCGGGCCCCCGGCCGGATCTGACATACCGGACGGGGGCCATGGTGTGCCGACAAGCCTCTTTTGTACGGCAGACTGAGGGTGCCCCACAGGGCCGAGAACCGAAGCGAAGGATGGTTATGCCGACCACACCAGCCACCGCGGCGAACAGCTCGTCGAACGGAACCCAGCCGTCGATCATGCTCGAACTGGTCGACGAGCACGGCAACACCATCGGTACCGCGGAGAAGCTGGCCGCCCACCAGGCGCCCGGCCGGCTGCACCGGGCGTTCTCGGTGTTCCTCTTCGACGAGGAGGGGCGGCTGCTCATCCAGCGCCGGGCGCTGGGCAAGTACCACTCCCCCGGCGTCTGGTCGAACACCTGCTGCGGACATCCCTACCCGGGCGAGGCGCCGTTCGCGGCGGCGGCCCGGCGGACCTTCGAGGAGCTCGGGGTCTCGCCCTCGCTGCTGGCCGAGGCGGGCACGGTCCGCTACAACCACCCCGACCCGGCATCGGGTCTCGTCGAGCAGGAGTACAACCACCTGTTCGTCGGAATGGTGCAGTCCACCCTGCGGCCCGACCCGCAGGAGGTCGAGGAGACGGCGTTCGTGACGGCGCGCGAGCTGGCCGAGCGGCATGCCTCCGCCCCGTTCTCCGCGTGGTTCATGACCGTGCTGGACGCCGCGCGTCCGGCCGTCAAGGAGCTGACAGGGGAGACCGGGGGCTGGTGACCCCAGGGGCGGGCCCGAGGGGCAGTGCGGCCCAGATGATCTTGCCACCGCTCGCGGTGTGCTCGACGTCGCACTCCCCGCCCGCCTCCCGCGTGACCTCCCGCACCAGCAGCAGGCCACGCCCCCCGGTCCGGGCGCAGTCGGTCTCCAGCGCCTTGGGCCGGTAGGGGTGCTCGTCCTCCACGGACACCCGGATCCACTCCCGGCCGATCGCGATTTCCACCGCGAGCTCGGGCGAGAGCAGGGCGGCGTGCCGCACGGCGTTCGTCACCAGCTCGGAGACGATCAGCAGCAGCGCCTGGACCAGGTCGTCGCCGGCCGGCACGTGCCGGCGGTCCAGCAGGTCTCGCACCGCGTGCCGGGACCGCGGCACGGAGGCGTCGACCGCCGGAGCGGTGAAACGCCAGACGCCTTCGTACGACGGTGGCCGGACCCGGGCTTTCCCGCCACCGTCCATGGCCCGGCTCCCGCTTCCCTCGTACTCGATTGTCGCCACGTCATCGAGTGTTGGGGTGAAGGGGCGCCACCCGGGCCACTGTCCATAAGTCGACGTGTATCGACGGCTTCTGACCGTGGCGGTAGGCCGGCGTCGGCCCGCCGACCGATCCCGGCTTCATTCTGACGGCTTGATGGCATCCACCGGCGCCGGCAGCCGGAGGGCCGCCGACGGAGCGGTCCCGTCACCCGCGCCTCGCCGCACCTCCTCCTGGTGCGGCACCCCCTCCCCGGCCGTACGGACGGCCCTCCCGTAGCATCCGGCCCATGGAGCCACAGCTTGAGCGGACCGTCATCAAGGGTGTGGACGGGGTGGCCGTCCTCGTCATCAGCAACCCCGCGAAGCGCAACGCCATGACCGCCGGCATGTGGCGGGCGTTTCCCGCGTTGCTCGCCGAGCTGGCCGCCGACCCCGCCGTGCGGGCCCTGGTCCTGACCGGGGCCGGTGCCACCTTCTGCGCCGGGGCGGACATCTCGACGCTGAGCGAGCCGGGCGACGAACAGCAGGCGCTGGCCGTGCGGGCGGAGGAGGCCCTGGCCGCCTTCCCGAAGCCGACGCTCGCCGCCGTGCGCGGCTACTGCGTGGGCGGCGGCAGCCAGCTGGCCGCGGCCTGCGATCTGCGGTTCGCCGAGGAGGGCGCGCTGTTCGGGGTCACCCCGGCGAAGCTCGGCATCGTCTACCCGGCCTCCTCCACCCGGCGGCTGGTCTCCCTGGTGGGGCCCTCCGCGGCCAAGTTCCTGCTCTTCTCGGGCGAGTTGATCGGTACGGAGCGGGCGCTGCGCACCGGCCTGGTGGACGAGGTGGTGGCCGGGGGCGGACTGGACGAGCGGGTGGCGGAGTTCGCGCGGGTCCTGGTGTCCCGCTCGCTGCTGACGCAGGAGGCCGCCAAGGAGTTCGCCTCCGGGCGTACCGACCGGGACGGGTACTGGGCGGATCAGGCGCGCGGAAGCGGCGACACCGCGGAGGGGGTCGCCGCCTTCCTGGAGCGCCGGTCGCCCCGTTTCACGTACGGCGCCGAACCCGCCTGACCGCCCGCCCGGGCGGCAGAGGAGCGCCCCCCCGGCCGAGCGCCACGCCACGTCACGTCACGTCACGTCACGTCACGTCACGTCATGTCAGGGGCAACGGCCCGACCGGCCGGGCGGGGCCTCAGCCGACGGGCGCGTGGAAGCGGCGGCGGTACTCGGCGGGGGCGGTGCCCAGCGCCTTGACGAAGGCCCGGCGCATCGCCTCGGGCGTGCCGTAGCCGGAGGCCCGCGACACCTCCCGCACGCCGTCGCCGGTGTCCTCCAGCAGCCGCCGGGCGTGTTCGAGGCGGACGCGGTCGACGTAACGTCCCGGTGTGGTGCCGGTCTCCGCCTGGAACGCCCGGGCGAAGTGGCGCGGGGAGAGCCGGGCGCGGGCCGCCAGGGCCTCGACGGACAGGTCTTCGCCCGGGTGCTCGGTGATGAACTGCTGGAGCTCGCGCAGCGGTTCACGGCGAGCCGTCTGAGCCGCCAGCTGGACGCTGAACTGGGCCTGGTTGCCCGGGCGCCGCAGGAACACGACGAGGTGACGGGCGACGGTGAGCGCCGCGTCCCGGCCCAGGTCCTCCTCGACCAGGGCCAGGGCCAGGTCGATCCCGGCGGTGACCCCGGCCGAGGTCGCCAGTTTTCCGTCCCGTACGAAGATCGGCTCCGGGTCGACCCGCACGGCCGGGTGGCGGCGGGCCAGGCGGTCGCAGAAGGCCCAGTGGGTCGTCGCCCGGTGGCCGTCGAGCAGTCCGGCCTCGGCGAGCAGCGCGGCACCGGTGCAGACGGAGACGATGCGCTCGGCGCGGGGCGCGTTCCCCCGCAGCCAGTCGATCAGCCGGGGATCGGGATGCTCGGTGCCCAGTCCGCCGGGGACGAGCAGGGTGTGCGGTGCGGCCGCGGCGTCGAGGCGGCCGTCGGGCACGAGGGTCAGGCCGCTGTGCGTACGGACCGGTGCGCCGTCGAGCGAGGCGGTGCGGATCGGGTAGGCGTCGGGTGCGCCGATGGCCCCGCCGGCGCCGGCGAACACCTCCACCGGCCCGGTGACGTCCAGGCTCTGCACCCCGTCGAAGAGGACGACGAGTACGGGTCTCTGCGTCATGTCCTCATCCTTGGCGGCCGGGCGGACGTCCGCAATGCCGCCCAGGCCACCTTTTCGGCCACAGGCGGCGGCCGTGCGCACGGGATCGAGCGGCCTCCGACGGCCGCCCGGGAGGGCCGGGCCCCGGCTCCATGAACGTACCAAGCAGTCGGTAACCTGCTCGCCATGACGACTCTGCCGCCGCGCGCCGGACGCCGCTGCCACAACGCCCTCAACCCGCTGCACTCGACGGTCTACTTCTCGCCGGACTACCTGAAGGAACTCGGTGAGCTGGGCATCGAGGACTTCGGCGCCGCCTACTTCGCGGGGCGCGCGGCGGCGATGGGCGCCGTCGGGCCGGGCGTCGTCGCCGCCTCCTTCTACAACTTCAACCACGAGCTGATAGCCCGTCACCTCCCGGGCGTCTGGGCCATCGCCTCCCCCGAGGCGGTTCTGGCCGCGCGGCTGCGGGCCGTCGACGTCACGCTGCGGCGTCTGCTCGGCGACGAGGTGGTCGAGTCGGCCGAGATGGCGGAGGCCGCCGGGCTGGCCCTGCGCGCCACCGAGGGATGCACCAGGCACGCCCGGCCCCTGTACGCGGCACACGCCGACCTGC
Source organism: Streptomyces sp. SP18CS02 (assembly GCF_036322365.1). Classification (NCBI taxonomy): domain Bacteria; kingdom Bacillati; phylum Actinomycetota; class Actinomycetes; order Kitasatosporales; family Streptomycetaceae; genus Streptomyces; species Streptomyces sp. SP18CS02. The sequence continues at coordinate 383,015 of NZ_JAQYXC010000281.1, read as the reverse complement.
CGGTGCCCGAGCAGCCGCACCTGGCCTACTGGCACGCCGCCACGCTGCTGCGCGAGCACCGGGGCGACGGGCACCTGGTCGCGCTGCTCTCGGCCGGCCTCGACCCGCTGGAGGCCCTGGTCAGCCACACCGCGACCGGTGAGGGCATGGCGCCGCGCTGGGTCCTGTCCACCCGCGGCTGGCAGCGGACCGACTGGGACGCGGCGGCCGGCCGGCTGCGCGAGCGGGGGCTGCTGGACGAGGCGGGCGAGCTGACCGGGGCGGGCACCGCTCTGCGCGCCGAGCTGGAGGAGCGTACGGACCGGCTGGACGCCGCCCCGTACGACCACCTCGGTGCCGAGGGCGTCGCGCGGCTCACCGAGCTGGGGCGCGGGTTCGCCGCCGCGGCGGTGGGCGCCGGCGCGTTCCCGGAGGGCCTCACCGGCAAGGCGTGACCGGGACGGGCGCCGGGGGTGCGGGTTTATCGGTGAGCCCCCCGGCAACCCGGAGGGCGGCCATCGAAGTCGTCCCAGGAGGTACTCCCTTGCGTACGATCGCGGACGCCCTGCGCACCGTCGGTTCCGCCGTCGCCACCGTGGTGACCCTGCCCTTCAGGCTGTTGGCCAAGCTCTTCGGCGGTGCTTCCCGGAGTGGCGGCCGCGCCCGGGCCCGTGGGGCCTGAGAAGAGCCCGAGGTGTCCGCGGCCGGGGTGTCCGAGGCCCGAGGTGTCCGAGAGACGCGTTCGGGGCCGCCCCACCCCGGCTGACGGCCCGCTTTCGCCTGCCGGACCGACGTGTGTCGGTCCGGCAGCCGTCGTTCGGGGAGCCCCGGGCCTCCGCCCCGCCGCCCGGGCCGGCGCGGCCGGCAGCCGGCTCCGGGACACGGACCGCCCCTTTCCGCGTCGGACCCACGGGGCAGGGACGCGACATGTCCCCCGGTCAAGCGGCACAATGCAGACGCAAGCTTGAGGCACGAGAAGGCGAGTCTGGACACCGTGACGACGTCCATCGAAGGCAGGATCGCCGAGGAGCTCGGCGTACGTGAGCGGCAGGTGAAGGCGGCCGTCGAGCTGCTGGACGGCGGTTCGACCGTGCCGTTCATCGCGCGCTACCGCAAGGAAGCGACCGAGATGCTCGACGACGCGCAGCTGCGCACGCTCGAGGAGCGGCTGCGCTATCTGCGGGAGCTGGAGGAGCGGCGGAGCGCGATCCTCGACTCCGTGCGCGAGCAGGGCAAGCTCACCGAGGAGCTGGAGGAGCGGATCCGGGCTGCCGACACCAAGGCGCGTCTGGAGGACATCTATCTGCCCTTCAAGCCCAAGCGCCGCACCAAGGCGCAGATCGCCCGCGAGGCCGGTCTCGAACCGCTGGCGGAGGGACTGCTCGGCGACCCGTCGGTGGAGCCGCTGGCGGCGGCCGCCGCGTTCGTCGACGCGGACAAGGGCGTCGCGGACGCCGCCTCCGCCCTGGAGGGCGCCCGGGCGATCCTCACCGAGCGGTTCTCGGAGGACGCCGACCTGATCGGCGAGCTGCGCGAGCGGATGTGGACCAAGGGGCGGCTGGCGGCCAAGGTGCGGGAGGGCAAGGAGGAGGCAGGCGCCAAGTTCGCCGACTACTTCGACTTCGCCGAGGGGTTCACCGAGCTGCCCTCGCACCGGGTGCTGGCGATGCTCCGGGGGGAGAAGGAGGACGTCCTCGACCTGGTGCTGGAGCCCGAGGAGCCGGTCGAGGGCCCGTCGACGTACGAGGGCATGATCGCCCGCAGGTTCGGTATCACCGACCGGGGCCGGCCCGGCGACAAGTGGCTGGGCGACACCGTCCGCTGGGCGTGGCGCACCCGGATCCTGGTGCACCTCGGTATCGACCTGCGGATGCGGCTGCGCACGGCGGCGGAGGACGAGGCGGTACGGGTCTTCGCGGCGAACCTGCGGGACCTGCTGCTGGCGGCGCCGGCCGGGACGCGGGCGACGCTGGGGCTCGACCCCGGTTTCCGTACGGGTGTGAAGGTCGCCGTCGTCGACGCGACCGGCAAGGTCGTCGCGACCGACACGATCCACCCGCACGTGCCCGCCAACAAGTGGGACGCGTCGCTCGCCACGCTGGCGCGGCTCGCGAAGGAGCACGCGGTCGACCTGGTCGCGATCGGCAACGGCACCGCGTCCCGGGAGACCGACAAGCTGGCCGCCGAGCTCATCGCCAGGCACCCGGAGCTGAACCTCACGAAGGTGATGGTGTCGGAGGCGGGTGCCTCCGTGTACTCGGCGTCCGCGTTCGCCTCGCAGGAGCTGCCGGACCTCGACGTGTCGCTGCGCGGCGCCGTCTCGATCGCCCGACGGCTCCAGGACCCGCTGGCCGAGCTGGTGAAGATCGACCCCAAGTCGATCGGCGTCGGCCAGTACCAGCACGACCTGTCCGAGGTGAAGCTCTCCCGGTCGCTCGACGCCGTCGTCGAGGACTGCGTGAACGGTGTGGGCGTGGACGTCAACACGGCGTCGGCGCCGCTGCTCTCCCGGGTCTCGGGCATCGGGGCGGGCCTCGCCGAGAACATCGTCGCGCACCGGGACGCCCACGGCCCCTTCCGGTCGCGCAAGGCGCTCAAGGACGTGGCGCGGCTCGGCCCGAAGGCGTACGAGCAGTGCGCGGGCTTCCTCCGCATCCGGGGCGGCGACGACCCGCTGGACGCGTCCAGCGTGCACCCGGAGGCGTACCCGGTGGTGCGCCGGATGGTGAAGTCCTCGAACGGCGAGGTCGCGGCGCTGATCGGCAACACCTCGGTGCTGCGGTCGCTGCGGCCCGACGACTTCGTGGACGACACGTTCGGTCTTCCCACGGTCACCGACATCCTGCGCGAGCTGGAGAAACCGGGACGTGACCCGCGGCCCGCGTTCAGGACGGCCACGTTCAAGGAGGGCGTCGAGAAGCTCGGCGACCTGGAGTCGGGGATGGTCCTGGAGGGAGTCGTCACCAACGTGGCGGCGTTCGGGGCGTTCGTGGACATCGGTGTGCACCAGGACGGGCTGGTGCACGTGTCGGCGATGTCGCGGAGCTTCGTCAAGGACCCGCGCGATGTCGTGAAGCCGGGCGATGTCGTCAAGGTGAAGGTGCTGGACATCGACATCCCGCGCAAGCGGATCTCGCTGACGCTGCGGCTGGACGACGAGGCGGCGGCCGGGCAGCCGGGCGGCGGGGCGCCGAAGCGGGAGCGCGGCGGCCAGGGAGGCCGTCCGCCGCAGCAGCGCCAGGGCGGTGCGGGGGGCGGCCGGGAACGGCGCGGCCAGGGCAACGGCGGCGCGTCCGGCGAACGCCGGGGCGGCGCGGGCGGCGGGGGCGGCCGTCAGGCGCCGGCGCCCGCGAACAGCGTGATGGCGGACGCCCTGCGCAAGGCGGGCCTGCTGGACGGCGGCGGCAAGGGCCGCCGCTGAGTGACACCGTCACGGCCGGGAGACGCGGGCGACCTGCCCCGCGTCTCCCGGCCGGTCGCTTTCCCGCCGGTGCGTCGACCGGGTCGCGTGGCCGGACGCGGGGCGGGCCCGGACGCCGGGCCCGCCCGCCGCTCCGGTCAGAGCTCGGTGATCCCGCCTTCGAAGACCTCGATACGGCGGGTCGTGCTGACCGCGTCGAGCATGCGACGGTCGTGGGTGACCAGCAGCAGCGTCCCCGCGTACGACTCCAGGGCCGACTCCAGCTGCTCGATGGCCGGCAGGTCGAGGTGGTTGGTCGGCTCGTCCAGGACCAGCAGGTTCACACCGCGCCCCTGCAGCAGCGCGAGCGCGGCCCGGGTGCGCTCCCCCGGCGAGAGGGTGGTGGCCGGGCGCATGACGTGATCGGCCTTGAGCCCGAACTTCGCCAGCAGGGTCCGCACTTCGGCCGGTTCGGTGTCGGGCACCGCCGCGCAGAACGCGTCCAGCAGTGTCTCCGTGCCGAGGAAGAGTCTGCGCGCCTGGTCGACCTCCCCGACGACCACGCCGGAGCCGAGGGAGGCGTGCCCCTCGTCCAGGGGGAGGCGGCCGAGGAGGGCGGCCAGCAGGGTGGACTTGCCCGCACCGTTGGCTCCGGTGATGGCGACCCGGTCGGCCCAGTCGATCTGGAGCGAGGCCGGACCGAAGTGGAAGTCACCGCGGCGGACCCGCGCCTCGCGCAGGGTGGCCACCACCGAGCCGGAGCGCGGGGCCGCCGCGATCTCCATGCGCAGCTCCCACTCCTTGCGGGGTTCGTCGACCGTGTCGAGGCGTTCGATCATGCGCTGCGTCTGGCGGGCCTTGGCTGCCTGCTTCTCGCTCGCCTCGCTGCGGAACTTGCGGCCGAGCTTGTCGCTGTCGGTGGCCTTGCGGCGGGCGTTCTTGACGCCCTTGTCCATCCAGGAGCGCTGCATCTGGGCGCGGCCTTCGAGGGCGGCCTTCTTGTCGGCGTACTCCTCGTAGTCCTCGCGCGCGTGCCGACGGGCGGTGTCGCGTTCCTCCAGATAGGCCTCGTATCCGCCGCCGTAGAGGGTGATCTGCTGCTGGGCGAGGTCCAGTTCGAGGACCTTGGTGACGGTACGGGTGAGGAACTCGCGGTCATGGCTGATGACGACCGTCCCGGCCCGCAGGCCCTTGACGAAGGTCTCCAGCCGTTCGAGCCCGTCCAGGTCGAGGTCGTTGGTCGGCTCGTCGAGGAGGAAGACGTCATACCGGGACAGGAGCAGGGAGGCGAGTCCTGCGCGGGCGGCCTGGCCGCCGGAGAGGGAGACCATCGGCTGGTCCAGCCCGACGGTGAGGCCGAGGGAACCGGCGGTCTCCTCCGCGCGCTCGTCGAGGTCGGCACCGCCGAGGTGCAGCCAGCGCTCCAGGCTGTCGGCGTACGCGTCGTCGGCCCCCGGAGCGCCGTCGACCAGGGCCTGGGTGGCTTCGTCCATCGCGGCCTGGGCGGCGGCGACGCCGGTGCGGCGGGCCAGGAAGGCGCGTACGGTCTCGCCCTCACGGCGCTCCGGCTCCTGCGGGAGGTGGCCGACGGCCGCGCCGGGCGGCGACAGGCGCAGTTCGCCCTGCTCGGGCTTGTCGAGTCCGGCGAGCAGCCGGAGCAGGGTGGACTTTCCGGCGCCGTTGACGCCGACGATGCCGATCACGTCCCCGGGCGCGACGACGAGGTCGAGGCCGGAGAAGAGGGAGCGTTCGCCGTGGCCGGCGGCGAGGTCCTTGGCGACGAGGGTTGCAGTCATCAGGGCACGCATTTTAGGTGAGCCCGCGGCGGCGGGTTCCCGCAGGGCCGGGCCGGCTCCCCGCCGGCCGGTCCGCCCGGGGTCCACGGCAGGCCGGGCCGGGGCCGGGGCCGGGGACGCGGCGACTCGCCCCGCTCAGGTCTTCGCCGCCGTCCTCGCCCCGGCCGGGCGGTGTGCCACGGGCGCCACCAGCACGCCGCCCGTGGTGCGCGCGACGACGAAGGACCGCCCCCGCACGGCCCGCGCGTCCAGCGGAACGCGGTGGGTGCCCGGCTCCAGCACACCGTCGAAGAGCGCGTGGGTGTGGGCCCGGGAGAGCCGGTCCAGACGGTACGCCGTGAGCTGGACACGACAGGTGGAACTCACCTCCACCACCGCCTCCCCGTCGGCCGCTGCCAGGCCGGTCAGTCTGCGCCGGGCGAGCGGGCCGCGGTCGAGGGCGTGCTCGATCTGCGCGACCAGCAGCGGGACGATCGGGGCGAGCCCGTCGACGTACACGACGTCCGCCTCCGCCCGGGCGAACGCCGCCTTCACCGCGGCCCGCCACTGCCGGTCGATCGCGCGGCCGAACGCGACCGCGCCGTAGGACCGCAGCTCGGCGGCCGGGACGTCGACGACCACGGAGTCCTGGGCGATGTCGGCGCCGATACCGATCGCGCGCAGCGCGGCCGCGAGCCTGGCGACCACGGCGACGCGGTCGCCGATCAGCAGGACCCGCCGGCGGACGGGTCCCGGGTCCGTGCCGGGTGGTCCGTCCGGTCGGCCGGCACCGTCCGGCAGCAGTCGTTCGAGCTCGGTGCGGTACTCGTCGCCGCGGAAGCGGAACGGGCCGATGCCGTGGTAGCCGTTGAGCTTCAGGTCGGCGGTCTCGGCCGTCTGCCAGGCGAAGTCGCGCCAGACGATGTCGTCGCCGTCGCGCTCGATGACGGCGGTGACGGCGCCGCACTCGATCCCCTCGCACTCGGGGCAGCCGTAGATGACGTACCGTCCGCCGGCCAGCGGCGGTTCCGCGTCGAGCAGCAGCCGGCGCACATGGTCGGTGAAGATGGCGGGCGGTACGTCGGAGGCGAGCGGGGACACGGCGTCCAGGTCGGAGAGCCGGTGGAGGAGTGGGCGCCCGTCGACGATGAAGTCGATGAAGTCGCGGTGCGTCTGGTACCCGCCCCGGGCGAGGACACCACCGGCCCGGATGGCCGGAGCCAGCGCGAAGGACGTGTGCACATGGTCGTGATCGGCAGACATGTCGGAAGTATTCCCGGCCGGGACGGGACGTGAGCACGGCTCCGGGTATTCCGCTACGGTCCCCGTCATGAGGGGCGATGTGGTCGTGGTGGGCGGCGGGGTCATCGGGTTGACGACGGCGTTGACGCTCGCCGAGCGCGGTGCCCGGGTGCGGGTGTGGACGCGCGACGGGGCCGGGGAGACGACCTCGGCGACGGCGGGCGCGTTGTGGTGGCCGTACCGCATCGAACCCGGGGAACAGGCCGGGGCGTGGGCGCTCGAATCGCTGCGGGTGTACGGCGGACTCGCGCGGGACGCGGCGCGCACCGGTGTGCGGATGGTGGCCGGTGTCCACGCGGGCGTCCGGCTCGACGGGCTCGGGCCCTGGGCGCGCGAGGTCGCGGGACTGCGCGGGACCGCCCCGGGCGAGCTGCCCGGGGCGTACGCGGCGGGGGTGGCGGCCCGTCTGCCGCTGATCGACATGCCGGTCCACCTGGCGTGGCTGCGCGGCCGGCTGGAGGCGGCGGGCGGCGCCGTGGAATCGCGGACGGTGGCCTCCTTCGGGGAGGCGGCCGCCGAGGCGGACGTGGTGGTGAACTGCACGGGGCTGGCCGCGCGCGAGCTGGTGCCGGACGACGGGATGCGGGCGGTGCGGGGGCAGTTGGTGTGGGTGGAGAACCCGGGCGTGGAGGAGTGGTTCACCGCCGCCGACGCCGGGTCGAGCGCCACGACGTACTTCTTCCCGCAGCCCGGACGGCTGGTCCTGGGCGGTACGGCGGAGGAGGGCGACGAGCGGACGGAGCCCGATGGGGCGACGGCCGCCGCGATCGTGGAGCGGTGCGCGCGGATCCGTCCGGAGATCGCGGACGCCCGGGTGCTCGCCCACCGCGTGGGCCTGCGCCCCGCGCGTGTGGGCGGTGTACGGCTGGCGGCGGGCCGGCCGGCGGGCGGTGACGCCCTGCTGGTCCACAACTACGGCCACGGCGGGGCCGGGGTGACGGTCGCCTGGGGCTGTGCGCGGGCGGCGGCCGGCCTGGTCCCGTAGGAGCCTCGTCCACGACCGGCCGGGCAGGCCCCGCCGACGCCTCGCCGGCGACCGGCCGGGCCCCGGGACGGCCGGCCCGCCCCGGGCGGGGCGGGCCGGCCGTCAGGCGTTGCGGTCGGCCTCGACGCAGGCGTGCACCTTGCGTTCGACGGCGTCGGCCCGCGCCCGCGCCCTCTTCGCCGCGGCCCGCTCGCCCAGCCGGTCGAGCCTGGCGGCCTTCGACCCGAGGGCGGCGGCCTGCTGCCGCATCTCGGGGATGTCGCAGCGGATCACCTTGCCCGCCCCGGCCATGGCCGGCTGCACGGCGGCGCCCGCCGGGGCCGCGCCGGTACCCAACAGCACGCCGCCGGCGACCAGCGCCGTGACCGCCAGGGGGGACATGCGTCGGCGCATGGGGAACTCCGACTTCCGGATGGGTCGCACCCGTTGAGGGGGTTGTACTACCACTCGGTGACCGCAACGGAGGCGATCACCGCGGACCCGGCCGGCCTCCGGCGCCCCCGCCCTGCGGGTCCGGCCCGTCCTCCCCCGTTTCCGGTGCGGCCGGCCCCTCCGTGCCCGCCGCGGGAGGCCGGTCGCCGGTCTCCGGGGCCGGCCCGATCCTGATCTCGAAGTCACCGGCGTACTTCTCGTGACCGGCGATCACCGCTTCCTCGACCGCCTCCTCGGCGATCTCGCCGCGGACGATCAGCGGGTCCCGGCGGAGGTCCCGTACGAGGGCCCAGCACATGCCGATCATCACCAGGACGAACGGGGCCGCGACGAGGATCGTCAGGTGCTGCAGACCCGCGAGGGCGTCGCCCTTGCCCTCGCCGACGAGCAGCATCACGGCCGCCACGCCACCGGTCACCACTCCCCAGAAGACGACGACGAACCGGGCCGGTTCGAACGTGCCCTTCTGGGAGAGGGTGCCCATCACGATCGACGCGGCGTCGGCGCCGGAGACGAAGAAGATGCCGACCAGGATCATCACGAGGAGGCTCATCACGCCGGCGATCGGGAACTCCTGGAGCACACCGAAAAGCTGTCCCTCGGGCGTGGTCGCGCCGCCGAGGTCTCCCCGCTCCTTCAGGTGCATGGCCGTACCGCCGAAGATGGCGAACCAGACCAGGCTCACGGTGCTGGGCACCAGGATGACGCCGCCGATGAACTGACGGATCGTACGCCCCCGGCTGATGCGGGCGATGAACATGCCGACGAACGGCGTCCAGGAGATCCACCAGGCCCAGTAGAAGACCGTCCAGGCGCTCAGCCACTCGGCGACGTCGCCGCCGCCGGTGGAGGCCTCGGTGCGGCCCATCAGCTCGGGCAGCTCGTCGAAGTACGCGGCGAGCGACGTGGGGATCAGGTCGAGCACCAGGATGGTGGGGCCGGCGACGAACACGAAGATCGCGAGGATGACCGCCAGCACCATATTGGTGTTGGAGAGCCACTGGATCCCCTTCTCCACACCGGAAACGGCGGAGAAGACGAAGCACACCGTCAGGACGGCGATGATCGCGACGAGCAGCCCCGTCCCGGCCTTGCCCAGCCAGCCGACCTCCCGCATGCCGCTGCCGATCTGGAGGGCGCCGAGCCCCAGGGAGGTGGCGGAACCGAACAGCGTGGCGAAGATCGCCAGAATGTCGATCACACGGCCGGGGGCGCCGTCGGCGCGCTTCTTCCCGAGGAGGGGGACGAAGACGGCGCTGATGGTCTGCCGCCTGCGGCGCCGGAAGGTGCTGTACGCGATCGCCAGCCCGACCACGGCGTAGATCGCCCACGGGTGCAGCGTCCAGTGGAAGAGCGTGGTGGCCAGCGCCGTCTGCATGGCGTCCGCCGAGTCGGCGGGGTCGGTGCCCGGCGGCGGGGTGGTGTAGTGGGCGAGGGGTTCGCTGACACCGTAGAACATCAGGCCGATGCCCATGCCGGCGCTGAACATCATGGCGACCCAGGAGACGGTGCTGAACTCCGGCTTCTCGTGCTCCTGGCCCAGCTCGATGCGCCCGTACCGGCTGATGGCGAGCCAGAGCGCGAAGACCACGAAGCCCGAGGCGGCCAGGACGAACGCCCAGCCGCCGTTGTGCATCAGGCCCTTCAGCAGGGAGTCGGAGAGACTCTCCAGCGAGCCGGTGGCCGTGGCGCCCCAGATCACGAAGCCCAGGGTGAGGACGGCCGTCACGCCGAAGACCACCCGGTCGGTGACGGGCGACTCGTCCTCGTGGGGATGGCGGCCGGGCAGGGCCGCCTTCACCGGCAGCCGCAGTCTTTGCCCCGGCTTACGTTGCTCCTGAGACACAGGCGGCACCTTTCGCGATCATGGCCTGATTTGGCTCCTGCTACCCCCTACCACGGCGCGCACGCCTGTCCCGGCATCAACAGGCCTCGACCGGGCGTCCTCCTGTGAGGTGATAGGCCGCACGGGTGTCGAGCAGGAGCGGCACGAGGGCGCGCCGCGACTGCCGCAGCGGCACGAAGGCCCCGTCGCGGCCGGCCCACGCGGTCACGCCGTGCAGTGCCAGTTCGTCCTTGACCTCGGCGTACTGCGCGGAGTCGAGCCGGTATCCGCAGGGCGGGTCCTCGATGGTCCCGCCCGGCCCGGCCGGGTCGTTGTCGGCCCCCTTCAGGTGGACCGGCCCCCGGTCCGCGAACCCGGCCAGCCGCGCCGCCGTGGTGGCGGCCGTGATCCTGCCGCGCCGCTCGTCGACGTACCTCATGGTCCCGTCGAGCGCGGCGAGCTGGGTGTCGACCCGGCGGCGGTTGTTCAGGGCCGGGTCCCGCCTCTCGTCGTCCGTGAGCGGGTCGACCCGGGTCTCCGCCAGCAGGCCGACGGCGTGCTTGAGGCCCGCGGTGTTCCGCAGGATGCGCTCCTGGCCGTCCCCGGCGACCTGTTTGAGCGGCTCACCCGTCACCGGGTCGGTCCAGATGCCGTAGATCCCGCTGTCGAAGCCGGCCTTCCCGGCGGCCGGGCGCACATACGACTCGGAGAGGGTGTGCGCCTCGTCGTGGACCCGCCGGGCGGTGTTGAGGTTGCGCGGCCACAGCGACAGCAGGTCCTTGTCGTAGTACGGCGGGGTGGCGCCGTACTCGTGGAGGTCGTGGATCACGTCGGGGCGCCGGTCGCGGATGAGGGCGGCCACGGCACGGGCCTCGGCGGTTTCGAGGGTGATGTGGTCGCGGTTGACGTCGACGCCGTCGGCGTTGCCCCGGGTGTGCGCGGCCCGCCCGTCGGGGTTGGCGGTCGGGACGACGAGGACCGTCGTTCGGGACAGGAAGCGGCGGGTCCGCTCGTCCTGGGCGTACGCCAGGTCGCGGACCGTGGTCAGGCACGCCTCACGGCCGGACGGTTCGTCACCGTGCTGGCTGCAGATCAGCAGCACGGTGGTGGCGCCGCGGCCGGCGCCGATCCGCACCGACCGGAGCGGGCGCCCCTGCCCGGTGGTGCCGATCGTCGAGACGGACACCCGGTCGGTGGCCCGGTCCACGGCGTCGAGGAAGTCCCGCTCCTCCGGCTGGGTGGTCCACCGGGCGCCGCCGCTCGCCTCGAATCCGGTGCGGGGCGGCTGCGCCGGGGCGGCCTGGGCCGGGGCGGTGACGAGCGGGAGCGCCAGGGCCGCGGCCGTGAGCGACAGGCCGAGGCCGCGGGCTCGTGTGCGGATGCGGGTGCGGGGTCTCATCGCGTGGTGCCTCCGGGGATCGGTCGGACCGGGCGGGGAGCGGTGACGCCGTCGAGCGGGGCCGTGCGCGGGGCCGCCTGCCACCGGGCGCCCGCCGTGGCGCGGGCGAACGCCCGAGCGCCACCGACCACGGGGACCTTCGCCGAGGTACGGGTCAGATCGAGCGTGAGCGTCGGAGTGGAGGCCGGCGGGTCGATCAGGTCGCGGTCGGTGCCGCCGATGATCAGCGCGAGACGGTGTCCGGCCGGTACGACATGGTCGGCGGCGGCGAGGTCGAGGGTGAGGGTGCGGGCCCTGCCGGGAACCAGCGGGCGGCCCTCGCGCTCGTCGGCCCAGTTGCCGAGGTCGGCCCAGCCGCGGCTGAAGACGGTGAAGCCGACGGTGGTCGTGTCCGCCTCGGTCTCCTTGAAGCAGGCGCTGTCGCCGGGGGTGCTCGCGCCCCAGCAGGTGCGCCCGGCGAGGGTGGTGATGCCTTCGCCGGTCGCTCCGTAGTCGCGGATGGTGTCCGGGCCCAGGTCGACGAGGACGGCCGAGAGGTGTGCGCTGGTGGTGTTCGGCGTGGCGGTCACGGTGACGGTGGAGGAACCGGAGAGCCGCAGGTCCCGCCCCAGGGGCCGGGAGACGAAGCCGGCCTTCGAGCCGGTGGCGGTGTCCACGGCCGAGGCCCAGTCGAGTTCGCCCAGCCCCGGGTCGTCGGTGAACGTCTCCCTGGCCCCGGGCCGGGCGGGGGTCAGGCCGAGGGTTCCGACCCCGGACGCCGGGCCGGCGGCCGGACGCAGCGTGGTGCCGACGGTGGTGCGCGGCGGCCAGACACGGTCGGTGGCCCACCGGTCGGGGGCCCGCTCGATGTCGGCCATGGGTTCACGGTCGACGCCGTTGTCGTGGCCGAGCAGATAGTGGTCGAACCAGCGGTGCAGGGTGCGCACCCACTCGGCGCGCCGGAAGTCGAAGGGGTCGACGTGGCCGGTCTGGGAGAGCCAGATCTTCCGCTCGACCCCCGCGTCGGCGAGGGCGTCCCACCACTGGCCGAAGTGCTTGGCACGGACGTTGAGGTCCTGGGCTCCGTGGACGACGAAGACGCTGGCCCGGACCTTCCCGGCGTCCGGCACGTAGTCGCGCTCGCTCCACAGCCGGGTCCAGTCGCCGGTGCGCGGCGATCCGTCCACGATCCGCTGCTGCACCGCCCCGCAGCGGGCCCGCGCGTCGGGACTGTTGACGTGGTCGGACAGCCATTCGGGTCCGGAGCCGTACAGCGGGGCGCCCTTGGCGAAGTAGTAGTCGTACCAGGAGGAGATGGCGCCGATCGGGACGATGGTCTTCAGGCCGGGCACGCCCGTGGCGGCGACGCCGTTGGCGACGGTGCCGTCCCAGCTCTTGCCGATCATGCCGGTCGCCCCGGTGGACCAGCCGGTGGCGCGGGCCCGGTCGGCGCCGGTACGGGTGGTGTAGCCGACGGCCCGGCCGCCCAGCCAGTCGACGACGGCCTTCGCGGACTGGACGTCGGAGCGCCCGCCCACGTCGTCGCAGCCGTCGGAGCGGTTGGTACCGGCCAGGTCCACGGCGACGAAGGCGTAGCCCCGCGGGACGAAGTAGGTGTCGTAGAACAGGGGGAACCGGACCGGATTCCCCTGCGCGTCGTAGGTCTTGCGCTGGGACTCGTTGCCGCGCCCGCAGCAGGAGTAGTAGGGGCTGGCTTCCATGATCACGGGGATCCTGCGGCCCTGCCGCGCGGCCTCGCGGGGGCGGACGATGTCGACGGCCACCCGGTCGCCGCGGCCGTCGCCGTCGCCGTCGAGCCCGGTGTCCACCCATACCGACTCCCGGACGGCGTCGTCGTACGAGTACACGGGCCTGGACTCGCGGACCGCGGCGGCCTGCGCCCCCGGGGCCCGGGCCGGGACCAGGACGGACATCAGGGCGGCCACGGCCGCCACCACCACCAGCGTTCCCCTCGGCAGGGGGGTGGCCCCCGTCCGGCGGAAGCGGAGAGCTTGGGGAAGGGTGAACCCCGTACGGATTGGCATGGGCGGACAGTACTCCGGTCAACTCCCGCACAAAAGAAGGCATTAAGGGCATCAAAGTGGCGCATGGGGTGCAAAGGACGTCACGGACGATCGACGTTCATGTCGGCCAAATGGCGATCGTGTGACAGCAGGAGCCATGGACATGACTGATCCCGAAGGGGCTGAATAGGGTTCAAGAGATCTTCCGGCCCTACGACTTGGAGAGCTTCCGTGCACCGCAGACTGATCGTCCCGAGCGCTCTCGCGGCCTCCCTCCTGCTGGCGATCCCAGCGTCGGCCGCCGACTTCGCTCCGGGCGCCCCGGGCATCGGCGACCCCTACTACCCGGCCAGCGGCAACGGCGGATACGACGTATCCCACTACGACCTGCGCCTGAAGTACCAGCCCACGACGGATCTGCTGGAGGGTACGGCGACCATCCTCGCCACCACCAAGCAGAACCTGTCCCGTTTCAACCTCGACCTCGGCCTGAAGGTCAGCGAGGTGCTGGTGAACGGCAGGAAGGCGAAGTTCACCGCCTCCGGCGACCACGAGCTGGAGGTCACCCCCGCCTCCCCGCTGGAGAAGAACAGGGCTATCTCGGTCGTCGTGCGGTACGCGGGCAAGCCGTCCGAGCTGAAGATCGGCGGCTGGACGGCCTGGCACCGCACCCCGGACGGCGGCGTCGCCGCCCAGGAGCCGGACTCGGCCGTCTGGTGGTTCCCGTCCAACGACCACCCGCTGGACAAGGCGACGTACGACGTCTCGGTCTCGGTGCCGGACGGGACGCAGGCGATCAGCAACGGTGTGCTCCAGTCGCAGTCCTCGCGGCTCGGCTGGACCAGGTTCAACTGGCGCTCCAACAAGCCACAGGCCTCCTACCTGGCCACGCTGGCGGTCGGCAAGTTCGACATCACCACCGACAAGACGTCCAAGGGCCTGCCCGTCCTCAACGCCTACAGCAGGGACCTCGGCGACAACGCGGGGGCCGCGCGCGCCAGCATCGAACGCACGGCCGAGGTCGCGGAGTGGCTGGAGGAGGTCTTCGGCCCGTACCCCTTCAACGCGCTCGGCGGTTACGTCCCCAATGTGACCAGCGGTTACGCGCTGGAGACGCAGACGCGGCCCTTCTACAGCCCGCGCCAGTTCTCCAACGGCGCCAACGTCTCCGTGGTCGTCCACGAACTCGCCCACCAGTGGTACGGCGACAGCGTGTCGGTGGACGGCTGGAAGGACATCTGGGTCAACGAGGGCTTCGCCCGCTACAGCCAGTGGCTGTGGTCGGAGAAGGAGGGCGAGGGCACGGCGCAGGAGCTCGCGGACTACGTCTACGCCCAGCACCCGGCCGACGACGCGTTCTGGACGGTCAAGCCGGGTGACCCGGGGCCGGACAAGCAGTTCGACCTCGCCGTGTACGACCGCGGCGCACTCGCCCTCCAGGCGCTGCGCAACGAGATCGGCGACGAGGACTTCTTCGCCATCCTCAAGGGCTGGCCGGCCGAGCACGCCTACGGCAACGCCAAGGTGAGCGACTTCGTGAAGTACGCCGAGCGGATCTCGGGCAAGCCGCTGGCCGGGCTCTTCGACACCTGGCTGTACCAGCCGTCGCGGCCGGACGCGCCGGCCGCCGCCGAGTCCCGGATCGCCCGCTCGCAGGCGTCGGCATCGGGTACGGCCACGCCCGCCCGGCCCAAGTCGTGGCAGAAGATCGCCGCGACCAACACGATCCACGACCACGGTCACGACCACCACTGAGAAGCCCGTGCCGAAGCCGCCGCCCGTGATGCCGGGGTGGCGGCTTCGCGCGTTCCCCCGGAGGGCCTGCCCGCCCCTGCCGCGTCCAGAGCGTGAGAGCGCTCTCACCCGGTTGGCCGCACCGAATATGCTGCTCCTGTACGTTCGGTCCGCCGCACCGCCGAGGAGCCTCCCTTGTCCGATCCGACCCCTGGGTCCCGCCCCACCCTGGAAGCCGTCGCGGCCCATGCCGGGGTCTCCCGGGCGACGGCCTCGCGCGTCGTGAACGGCGGGGCCGGGGTCCGCCAGCCGCTGGTGGACAAGGTGCGGCGGGCCGTGGAGGAGCTCGGCTACATACCCAACCACGCGGCCAGGACCCTGGTGACCCGGCGCAACGGCGCGGTGGCCGTGATCATCGCCGAGCCGGAGTTCCGGATCTTCTCCGACCCGTTCTTCGAACAGCAGGTGCGCGGCATCAGCCGCGAGCTGACCGCCCACGACTCCCAGCTCGTGCTGCTGTGGGTGGAGGGGCCGGGCGACTACGAGCGGATCGCCCGTTACCTGGGCGGCGGCCATGTGGACGGCGCGCTCGCCTTCTCCGTGCACAACGACGACGAGCTGCCCTCGATCATCCGGCGGGCCCAGCTGCCCGCGGTGTTCGGCGGCCGGCCCGACTGGACGGGCGCCGCCGACGATCCGGCGGTGCCCTACGTCGACTGCGACAACCGGGGCGGCGCCAGGGCGGCGGTGCGCCACCTCCTCTCGCTGGGCCGTGAGCGCGTCGCTCACATCGCGGGCCCCCGGGACCAGACCTCCGCGATGGACCGGATCGACGGCTACCGGGACGTCCTGCTCGACGCCTCCCCCGAGCTGATCGCCCAGGGCGACTTCACCGAGGCGAGCGGGGCGCGGGCCATGGCCGAGCTGCTGGAGCGGCGACCGGACCTGGACGCCGTGTTCGCGGCCAACGACGTGATGGCCTCGGGGGCCCTTCGCGTGCTGCGCGAGCGCGGGCTGCGGGTCCCCGAGGACGTCGCGCTGGTCGGCTTCGACGACATGGCGTCGGTGGCCGAGGCGACCGATCCCCCGCTGACGACGGTCCGGCAGGACATCGAGGGGATGGGCCGGCTGATGGTCCGGCTGCTGATGCGCGGGCTGAACCAGGACGAGCCCGGGGCCGAGGCCCCGGGCTCGGTGATCACGCCGACCGAACTGGTGCGGCGGGCTTCTGCCTGAGCAGCCATGCGGTACGGACGTACGACGGGCGACGGCGCGTACGGCACGACGACGGTTCGCAGGGCCCGGCCGCGCGACACGACCTAGGCGTACGGCACGACGAGCACGGAACGGTCGGTGCCGGTCTGGAGCTTTGCCGTGCCGTTGCCGATGGCGTGCCAGACCTCCAGGCGCACCGTGCCGCCCTTCAGGTCGCCGAGCGCGCCGGTCGCCGACTTCAGCCCGCGTGCCTGGGAGTACTCCTCCCAGCCCGTCACCGGGTCGGTGGCGAAGTAGTGGTAGGTCTCCGTACGGTCGAAGGAGCCGTCACCGGTGAGGTCGTAACTGACCCGGGCCTGCTGCCCGAGGCCGACCGCCGCACCCGCGTCGACCTGGAGCCGGAAGGCGGTGGCCGCGCCGGGCTTGAGCGTGCCGTTGACCCCCTTGATCTCGTACACCAGCGGCTGGTACGGGGCGCCGTCGTGGTTGGCGCCGCCCGCCGAGGCGATGGTGTCGCTGCCGGCGGTCGCCCCGGTCGCGGTGGTGAGGGCGCCGCCCGTGCGGAGCTGGAAGGTGTTCCCGGTGGAGGGTCCGGGGTCGCCGGGGCCCGGGTCGGTTCCGCCGGTGCCGGTTCCGGTGGCCGTGGAGCGGGCCGGGACGGTGAGTCTGGCCCCGTCCGTGAAGGTGACGGTGCGGGCGGTGGAGTCGAAGTTGTGCGCGGCGTAGGTCCGCACCGTGCCCTTGCTGAAGACCGCCGAGGTGGGCAGGTCACCGGTCACGGTCGCATCGGGCGCGCCGAGCGCGTCCAGGGTGCCGATCCAGTGGTAGGTGTGCGCCTTGGACTCTCCCTGCTCGGGGGTGTAGCCGGCGTTGCCCGCGTCCCATTCGGCCTTGGCTGCGGCCGGGTCGGCGAGTGCCTGGAACTCCCACAGGATGTCGCGCCACTCGACGGCCGGTCCGCCGTTCTCCCGCTCCATCTCGGTGATGTTGCGGTGGATCGCGTTCTTCTCGCCGCCGAGGTGGAGCGAGCCCCCGGTCACCGGCAGGACGTTGATGCCGTGGATCTCCTCGGGGTTGGCGGTCCACCAGGTGGCGTACGCGGCGCCGCTCCCCCACACCATGCCTGCCGTGTCGTGCCCGAAGGAGGACGGGAAGACCTGCTGGTCGGCGTCGAACCAGTACTGGGCGATGGCCTCGGCCTCGGTGGTCAGCAGGAAGACCCCGAGGTCCCGCAGGGCGGTGTCGCCCGTCGCCGACCCCCACAGCACCAGCCCGGCGCTGAGGTTGGTCGACTCCGAGGACGACTCCTGGTTGTTGCCGGCCGCGAACCCCTGGTGGCCGGAGGCCCAGCTGTGCCCCGCGTAGACGTCGAAGCCGCGCAGGAACGGGAAGGCGGTGTCGGTGCGGCTGGGGTTGGCCGCGTCGCGCACGAGTGTCCTCACCATCCCTCCCCAGGCGGAGTCGGCGGCCCAGGCCGGGTCGTACTGGGCCACGATCGCCGCCGCGTAGACGTAGTAGGAGTAGTGGAAGTGGTGGTCGTTGAGCTCGGTGTCGCTGCCGTAGGAGGCCGGATAGCCGGTCAGCGTCCGCCACGACCTGTCGTACGAGAACTCACTGGCGCCGCCCGCGGTGAACCACTCCTGGAGCCGGCCCTTCAGCAGGCCGATGAGCTTGTCGCGGGTGGCGGTCTCGCCGATCTGGTCGGCGACCGGGACGAGCTGGGCGAGCTTCCCCAGCGCCTTGCCCGTCCAGTAGGTGTCGGTGGCGCCCGAGAAGGGGTCGGAGGCGTTCGCGGCCTCGTTCAGATAGCCGCGCAGCCGGGCCGTGTCCGTGCCGGACGACCTGGGCAGCCCCGGCAGGACGGCGGAGGCCCGCTGGCCGGTGGTGAAGGAGGCGCTCTCGCGGACCTTCATGGTTCCGCGCGGGGAGACGTAGGTGTACCCGGTGAGGGCGTCGGTGGTGTTGAGCCACTGGTGACGGTAGAGGGCTTGGAGCGTACCGGTCTCGGTGCCCTCCTGGGCCTGGGTGGTCAGGGTGTAGGTCGCCCTGACGTTGCCGCCGGCGTAGCTCCAGCCGACGCGCGAACCGGTGACGAAGCTGTAGGCGTACTTCCGGTACGCGGCCAGCGCGTCCGTGGAGGGCAGGACCGCGAGGGAGAAGTAGTCCTTGGAGCCCAGGCCGGCGGTGAGGGTGGAGCCGGAGACCGTCCAGTCGCTGCCGGTGGGCGCGAAGAGCGCGTAGTGGTGGCCGGCGACCGTGATGCCGAGGACGTTGCCCTGGTCGGCGAAGACGGCGGGCGCGGTGGCGGTGGTGATGAGGGCGTTGCCGCCGGTGCCCTTGGCGTACACGAAGGGCATGCCGTGGCCGATGGTCGTGCGCAGGGTCCGCGCGCCGTCGGACCAGTAGGGGGTGACGGTCCAGTCGGACCAGGCGTCGGCCTTGGTGTCAGGGGAGTTGAGCCCGGTCAGCCCGAGTGTCAGGTCGCGCTTGTGGGCGTACTCGTACTGGCGTCCCTCGCCGACGATCGCCGGGCTGGTGGGGTATCCGATGTCGAGGCCCGCGGCGGTGGCCTGGTAGGTGAGGGGGTGGCCGTACATGGGGGTGGACCAGGGGTTGTCGCCGTACCGCTGGAAGGCGAGCGACGACCACCAGTCGTTGGTGGGGACCGGCTTGCCCTGGGCGGCGGGGGTGACCTTGGGGGTGACCGGGGCGCCCGTGTTGGTGGTGGGGCCGGAGGTTCCGGCGGGCCGGCTGTCGGAGTAACTTCCGGACCCCACGGGGATGGTGGCGGCCGAGGCGGGAGCGGCGGCCGGGACGACCAGGCCGAGCGCGGCGAGGGTGGTGGCCACCAGGAGGGCGGGCGGCCGGAAGCGTGAGGGGGGCGTTCCGGGGCGGGGGGCTGGCATCGGGAGCACCTCAAGGGATGGCGGGGATGAGCGCCCGAGAGCGCTCTCAGGTGCCCTGGAACGTAAAACTCCTGAAACGCGACTGTCAATACGCTTGACGGCGGCGGTAGTTGAGGACGGCTCCAAGCCGTTATGCGTTCGAGTCTTGACGGGGGAAGGCCGCCCGGGGCACGCTCCACTCGCATCTCTGAGAGCGCTCTCAACCGGGCGGTCTCGCTCCGCCGAAGCCAAGGGAGGCTTCTCATGCCCATCGCCCGAGCCGCCAAGAGGGCCGTCGTCCGACTCGGTGCGGTCGCACTCACCGGAGCCCTGCTCGCCGCCTGCGGTTCCGGCTCGTCGGACGGCGGGTCCGACAGCGCGGGCGGCAAGGTCACGCTGACGGTCGACCTGTTCGGCTCGTTCGGCTACAAGGAGGCCGGACTCTACGCCGAGTACGAGAAGCTGCACCCGGGCGTCACGATCAAGCAGACCGACACCGAGGACGAGCAGGACTACTGGAAGTCGCTCCAGACCCGGCTCGCGGGCGGCGGCGGACTCGCCGACGTCCAGGCCGTCGAGGTCGGCCGGATCGCTTCGGTGACCCAGCAGCAGGCGGACAAGTTCGAGGACCTCACGAAGTACGGGGCGGACAAGCTCAAGGACCAGTTCGCCGAGGCCAAGTGGTCCGCGGCGACCACCAAGGAGGGCGGGGTGCTGGGGCTCGGCACCGACGTGGGGCCCGAGGCGATGTGCTACCGGACCGACCTCTTCCAGCAGGCCGGCCTGCCGACCGACCGCACCGAGCTGGCCGGCAAGTGGGCAACCTGGGACGGGTACCTGGAGCTCGGCAGGCAGTACAAGGCGAAGGCCCCGGCCAAGAGCGCCTGGCTGGACAGTGTGGGCAGCCTGTTCACGATCATGATCGGACAGGAGAAGGAGCGGTACTACGACGCCTCCGGCAAGCTGATCTACGAGGACAACCCCGCGGTCAAGGCGGCGTGGGACGCCTCGACGGAGGCCGCCGCCTCCGGTCTGAGCGCCAAGCTGGACCAGTGGTCCCCCCAGTGGAACCAGGCGTTCGCCGCCGGCTCCTTCGCGACGCTCCCCTGCCCCGCCTGGATGCTCGGCTACATCAAGGGCCAGGCCGGTGACGCCGGCAAGGGCAAGTGGGACATCGCCAAGCTGCCCGGGGGCGCCGGGAACTGGGGCGGCTCGTACCTGACGGTGCCGCGCGCCGCGAAGCACAAGAAGGAGGCGTACGAACTGATCCAGTGGCTCACCGCCCCCGAGCAGCAGGCCAAGCTCTTCCAGAAGCAGGGCAACTTCCCCTCCTCCACGGGTGCCATCGCCAAGGTCGCGGACGCCAAGGACCCGTACTTCTCGGGCGCCCCGATCGGCCGGATCTTCGGTGACGCGGCGAAGGCCGCCCCGGTGCAGGTGCTCGGCGTCCACGACAAGAACGTGGCCGACCAGATCACCAACGCGCTGAGCGAGGTGGAGCGCAAGGGCACGTCGCCGCAGAAGGCGTGGTCGAACGCGAAGAAGGGCGTCGAGAACGCCACCGGCTGACACGGCGTCCGGCCCCGTGCCGGAGCCCGGCTGCCGGACACGGCCGCCGCACGGACACGGCCGCCCACGCGCCGGCACCTCGCGGTGCCGGTCCATGGGCGGCGTCCCGCCCCGGCACGACGGCCGGAGGCACCCCTCCCTCCGGCACCACCCCCGTACCGACTCCCCCCGAAGGGCCTCGCACCGTGACCCTCACCGCTCCGGCCGGAGCCGCCGTCGCCCGGCCGTCGGCGGCGCGCCGAGCGTGGCGTACCGTCTCGCCGTACGCCTACATCGCCCCCTTCTTCACGCTCTTCGCCGCCTTCGGCCTCTTCCCGCTCATCTACACCGCCTTCGTCTCGCTCTACCGGGTCGAGCTCCAGACCCCCGGCGAGATGGAGTGGCGCGGCTTCGGCAACTACACCGCGCTGTTCACGGACGAGTTCTTCTGGATCTCGCTGCGCAACACCTTCACGATCGGCGTCGTCTCCACGGTCCCGCAGCTGGTGATGGCGCTGGGCCTGGCCCATCTGCTCAACTACCGGCTGCGGGGCCGGACCTTCTTCCGTACGGCGATGCTGCTGCCGTACGCGACGTCCGTGGCCGCCGCGACGCTGGTCTTCGCGCAGCTCTTCGGCCGGGACTTCGGTCTCGTCAACTACGTGCTGGGGCTGATCGGCATCGGCCCGGTGGACTGGCAGACCGGCACGGTCGCCTCCCAGATCGCGGTGTCCACGATCGTGATCTGGCGCTGGACCGGATACAACGCGCTGATCTACCTGGCGGGCATGCAGTCGATCCCGAGCGAGCTGTACGAGGCCGCGGAGATGGACGGCGCCTCACGCTGGCGGCAGTTCGTGCACGTCACCCTGCCGGGCCTGCGCCCGACGATCGTGTTCACGACCGTGGTGTCGACGATCGGCGCCACCCAGCTGTTCGGTGAGCCGCTGCTGTTCGAGGGATCTGTGTCCGGCGGCATCTCCCACCAGTACCAGACACTCGGCCTCTACATGTACGAGCAGGGCTGGGGCTTCTTCCACCTGGGCCGGGCCGCCGCCATCGCCTGGGTGATGTTCCTCTTGATCCTGGTGCTGGTCGGGGTGAACGCCCTGATCGCGCGCCGCCGTTCCCGTAAGGAGGCCGGCCGATGACCGCGCTCGCCGCCCCGCCGTCCGAGCGTGCCGCCTCGGCCGCCGCCCCGCACCCCGCCCGCCGCCGGGGCACGTCGCGCGCGGGCCGCACGATGCACGGCGGCAAGCTGGCGTACGCCTTCCTGATCGTCGCGGTGCTCGTCTCGGCCTTCCCGTTCTACTGGACGATCGTCGCCGCGAGCCGCTCCAACGCCGACCTCGCGAAGGTGCCGCCGTCCCTGCTGCCGGGCCCCCATCTGATCCGCAACTTCGAGGCGGTGATGGAGGAGGCGGACATCGGCAAGGCGCTGCTCAACTCCTTGATCGTCTCGGGCTCGATCACCGTCGGGACCGTGCTGTGCTGCACGCTGGCGGGGTTCGCCTTCGCCAAGCTGCGGTTCCGGGGCCGGGGTGCGCTGCTGGCCGTCACGGTGGGCACCATGATGATTCCGCCGCAGCTGGGCGTGATCCCGTTGTTCATGCTGATCGCGAAGCTCCAGTGGGTCAACCAGCTCCAGTCGGTGATCCTGCCGGGTCTGGTGTCGGCCTTCGGTGTGTTCTTCATGCGCCAGTTCCTGGTGCAGGCGCTGCCCGACGAGCTGATCGAGGCCGCCCGGGTGGACGGGGCGTCCTCCGCGCGCATCTTCTGGTCGATCGTGGTGCCGATCGCCCGGCCGGGCATGGCCGTGCTGGGGCTGCTGACGTTCATGGCCGCGTGGAACGACTTCTTCTGGCCGATCATCGCGCTCTCCTCGCAGGAGCCGACCGTCCAGGTCGCGCTGCGCCAGCTCGGCGGCGGTTACGTCCACGACCAGTCCGTGATCATGGCGGGCACGCTGCTCGGCACGCTGCCCGTGCTCCTGGTGTTCGGCCTGCTGGGCCGTCAGATCGTCGGCGGCATCATGCAGGGCGCCGTCAAGGGCTGACCCGGCAGGTTCCCGGGGTTCTCACGTTCGGCCCGACCATCCCTTTCCACGCACCTGTTGGGAGTCCTCCACACCATGACCGCTGTCGACGCACGTCTCCACCCGACGACGGAGCTCGTCTTCCCCGCGGGTTTCCGCTGGGGCACGGCCACGGCCGCGTACCAGATCGAGGGCGCCGCCCGGGAGGACGGCCGTACGCCGTCCATCTGGGACACGTTCAGCCGCGTTCCGGGCAAGGTCCGCAACGGCGACACGGGCGACATCGCGGCGGACCACTACCACCGCATGCGCGACGACGTCGCCCTGATGAAGGACCTCGGGGTGACGGACTACCGGTTCTCGGTCTCCTGGCCGCGGGTCCAGCCGACCGGCCGCGGCCCGGCCGTGCAGAAGGGCCTGGACTTCTACCGGCGGCTGGTGGACGAGCTGCTCGGCGCGGGGATCCGCCCGGTCGCCACGCTGTACCACTGGGACCTGCCGCAGGAGCTGGAGGACGCGGGCGGCTGGCCGCACCGGGAGACCGCCGAACGGTTCGCCGAGTACGCCGGGATCATGGCCGGCGCGCTGGGCGACCGGGTCGCCACCTGGACCACGCTGAACGAGCCGTGGTGCGCCGCGTTCCTGGGGTACGCCTCCGGGGTCCACGCCCCGGGCCGTACGGAGCCGGCCGCCGCGCTGCGGGCGGCCCACCACTTCAACCTGGCGCACGGGCGCGCCGCCCAGGTGCTGCGCGCGGCGCTGGGGAACTCGGCGGAGATCTCGCTGACCCTGAACCTCCACGCCGTCAGGGCGTTCACGGAGTCGGAGGCGGACCGTGACGCGGCCCGCCGGGTGGACGCGCTGGGCAACCGGATCTTCCTGGACCCGGTGTTCCACGGCCGGCTGCCGCGGGACCTGGTGGAGGACACGGCCGCGCTGACCGACTGGTCGTTCGTCCGGGACGGGGACCTGGAGACCGCCGCCACGCCGATCGACTCGCTCGGGATCAACTACTACTCGCCGACGGTCGTCGCGGCCGGTACGTCGCAGACGCCGTCGCCCTGGCCGGGGACCGAACGCCACGTACGGTTCCTTCCGGCGCCGGGCCCCCGCACCGCCATGGACTGGCCGGTGGACGCCGACGGCCTGTACGAGCTGTTGACCCGGCTGCGGGACGAGCTGCCCAAGGTGCCGCTGGTGATCACCGAGAACGGTGCGGCGTACGACGACTACGCCGATCCGTCGGGCGCCGTCCACGACCCGGAGCGGGTGGCCTACCTGCACGCGCATCTGGCCGCCGTGCACCGCGCGATCACCGACGGCGCGGATGTGCGCGGCTACTTCCTGTGGTCGCTGCTGGACAACTTCGAGTGGGCGTACGGGTACGGCAAGCGGTTCGGGATCGTCCACGTGGACTTCGCGAGCCAGCGCCGTACCCCCAAGGACAGCGCCCGCTGGTACGCGGACGTCATCGCGAGGGGCGGTCCGACCCGCTGAGCCGGTGCCGCCTGCGCGCCTCCCGGGCCAGCGGGAGATAGCGCAGGCGCTCGGGGAGTACGGGCACCACCGCCCGTACGACCCGGCCGAAACGGCGCAGGGCGCGCTCCTGCGCGTCGCTCCACTCCAGGCCGATCGCCTCTCGCGCGTCCGGCGGCATCAGTCCGACGGTGACGAAGGCGCGGAAGCGCGCGAACGGCGGAAGGATCACCGGCCACAGTGCCCTCAGGAGCAGCCGCAGCACCAGCGGCCCCCGGTCGGGCGGGGGCACCGCGCCGTCGGTCGCCACGAGCTCCCGCACGACGGCGGTGGCCTCGATCTCCTCGGCGAGCACCTTGCGGTAGTACGGCCAGAACTCCTCGATGGTCGGGGGCATGTCCCGGTCGTGGATGCCGAGGACGCGCCCGACCTGGAGCCACTCGGCGTACAGCTTCCGTTCCTGGGCCTCGGTCATGGGCCGTACGAGATAGCGCGCGGCGTGCTGGTAGACGGGGAAGCCGGTGGCGTGGACCCAGGCGTAGTTCGCCGGGGTCAGGGCGTGGTAGCCGCGGCCGCGGGTGTCGGTGCCCTGGATGGTCCTGTGGAGCCTCCTGAGCCGGCGGCCCTCCTCCGCGGCGGCCTCGCCCCCGTAGACCCAGAGCTGGAGCGAGCGCAGGGACCGCTCGCCGCGGCCCCACGGGTCGGTGCGGAAGACGGAGTGCTCGTCGACACCCGCGCCGACGGCCGGGTGGGCCACCTGGAGGGTGAGCGCGGCGGGCAGCATGAGCAGCCCCCGGATGTCACCCGTGAGGCTCCACAGGACGCCGCCGGGCGGGGGCGGTGCGGGGTGGGCGGCTGCCTTGTCCATGAGCGTGCTCCGTGTCCGTTCCGGAGTTCCAGTATGCGATCACCCCCGGGCGGGCCGGGAGGGCTGCCCGGGGACGGCGGCCCGGGAGAGTTCGGGTGATGGTGGGCGGTGCGCAAGATTCCCTGCACCCGGTGGCTACCGGAAGGTAACCGTGGCTGATTTGATGTGCCGCGCCAGGTCCAACCCCCCACCAGCATCAGGAGTTTCCTTGCCGCACTCCGTGCTCCGCCGTGTCCCGGGCGCTGCCCTGTCCGCCGTGCTCGCCGCTGTCACGCTGGCCGTGACGGCACCATCGGCCTCCGCCGCCCCGGCCGCCGCTCAGGTCCCGGTCGCCTCCGCCTCCGCCACTCCACGGCTGAAGGTGCTCACGTACAACACGTTCCTTTTCAGCAAGTCCCTCTACCCCAACTGGGGCCAGGACCACCGGGCGCGGGCGATCCCCGCGGCGCCCTTCTACCAGGGCCATGACGTCGTGGTGCTCCAGGAGGCGTTCGACAACGCGTCCTCCGACGCGCTCATGCGCGATTCCGCCGCCCAGTACCCGTACCGGACGCCCGTGATGGGGCGGAGCAAGGACGGCTGGGACGCCACCGGCGGCGCGTACTCGGCCACCACCCCGGAGGACGGTGGCGTCACGGTCCTGAGCAAGTGGCCCATCGTCCGCAAGGAGCAGTACGTCTACAAGGACGCCTGCGGGGCCGACCGGTACTCGAACAAGGGCTTCGTCTACGCCGTGCTGGACGTGAACGGCAGCAGGGTCCATGTGGTCGGCACGCACGCCCAGTCCACCGACCCGGGCTGCTCGGCGGGTGAGGCGGCGCAGACGCGCGGACGCCAGTTCAGGGCGCTGGACGCCTTCCTGGACGCCAGGAACATCCCGGCGTCCGAGCAGGTGCTGGTGGCCGGGGACCTCAACGTCGACTCGCACACCGGCGAGTACGCCACGATGCTCTCGGACGCCGGCCTGGTCGGTGCGGACGCGCGCACCGGGCACCCGTACTCCTTCGACACCGAGCAGAACTCGATCGCCTCCGAACGCTACCCCGACGACCCGCGCGAGGACCTCGACCACGTCCTGCACCGCGCGGGGCACGCCCGGCCGGCGGGCTGGTCCAACGAGGTGGTCAAGGAGCAGAGCGCTCCGTGGACCGTCTCCAGCTGGGGCACGCGGTACACCTACACCAACCTTTCGGACCACTACCCGGTCATCGCCTCCGGTCAGTAGTCGCAACCCCGTCGCACCTGGTCGGAGGGTGCTTCTGGTCAGTGGCCGCAAGGGTTCCGAGCTGTCATGGTGGTGTCCATGACCGGTCGTGGACACCACCATGAGTACGACGACGGACGCCGTCGCGGGCACCGCCACGGACACCATCACCACCATCACGGTGAGCGGATCGACGCCGCGCTGGAGACGTCGGCCGCGGGGTTGCGCACCCTGTGGTTCTCGTTCGCGGTCCTCGCCGCGACGACCGTCGCCCAGTCGGTCATCGCCTTCCTGTCGGGCTCGGTCGCCCTGCTCGGCGACACCGTGCACAACGCGACCGACGCCCTGACCGCGCTGCCGCTCGCCCTCGCCTTCGTGCTCGGACGACGGGCGGCCACCCGGCGCTACACGTACGGCTTCGGGCGCGCCGAGGATCTGGCGGGCGTGTGCGTGGTGCTGGTGATCGCCGCGTCGGCCGCCTTCGCCGGGTACGAGGCGGTGCGGCGGCTGCTGGATCCGCAGGACGTGAGCCATCTGCCGGCCGTCGCCGCGGCCGGTCTGGTGGGGTTCGCGGGCAACGAGTGGGTGGCCAGGGCGCGGATCGGGACCGGGCGCCGCATCGGTTCCGCCGCCCTGGTCGCCGACGGTCTGCACGCCCGCACGGACGGGTTCACCTCACTCGCGGTACTCCTGGGTGCGGGCGGCTCGGCCCTGGGATGGCGGTGGGCCGACCCGTTGATCGGCCTGGCCATCACGGCCGCGATCCTGCTGGTGCTGCGGGGCGCGGCACGGGAGGTGTGGCACCGGTTGATGGACGCCGTCGATCCGGCGCTGGTGGACGGCGCCGAGGAGACGCTCGCCCGGGTCGAGGGCGTAAGGGCGGTGGGGAGCGTACGGATGCGGTGGCTGGGCCACGCCCTGCGGGCCGAGACCTCCGTCGTCGTCGACCCGGCCCTGACGGTGGTCCAGGCGCACGCGGTGGCGGTCGCGGCGGAGCACGCCCTGCTGCACGAGGTGCCGCGGCTGACGTCGGTGACCGTGCACATCGACCACGGGTACACGGGCGGCTCCGACCCGCACCAGGAGCTCGCCCACCACTTCCCCGCCGCGGCTCAGGGCTCGTGGACGTAAGGGGTGGTCGTGGTGAGCCGGGCGAAGCCCAGGCGTCGCAGGACGGGGCCGCTCATGGCGGAGGCGTCGACCTGGAGGTGGCGGTAGCCCCGGGCGGCCGCGATGCGCGCCCGGTGGGCGAGGAGCGAGCGGTAGAGGCCCCTGCCCCGCCAGTCCTCCACGGTGCCGCCGCCCCACAGTCCGGCGAACCGGGTGCCGGGCGGCATCTCCAGCCGGGCCGAACCGACCGGCCGGTCACCGGCCATGGCGACGACGGCGGCGACCGTGTCGGGGTGGGCCGCGAGCCGGTCGAGCAACTGCCGTTCGATGTGCGTGCCGTCCGTGCCGAACGCCTGGTCGTGGACGGCCGCCACGAGCGCCGCGCCCGCCGCGTCGGTGACCGGGCGCAGCTCGATGCCCTCGGGCGGCGCAGCGGGCAGGGCCGCGATGTCGTCGGCGCCGGCGACCATCAGGGACTCCTCCGGCTCCGGCCGGAACCCGGCCGCGCGCAGCCGTCCGGCGAGGTCCCCGGGCCGGTCGTGCGCGTACAACTTCCATTCGAAGGCCAGCCCCAGCGAGGTGAAGTGCCGCACCTGCCGGTCGATCGCCGCGTCGGCGCGGGCGGGGTCGAGGTCCGACCAGAGGATCCCGTTCCACCCGTGGGCCGGGCCGGTCTGGCGCACGACGTCGCCGTCCCGCTCGATCCGCATGCCGGGACCGTCGGGGCGGGCGTCCCGCCGTCCCTCCCGGTCGAAGAGCGCCAGCAGCGCGTCGTGCTCCATGGCGCCAGCCCACCACCCCGGTCCGGCGGACGGCAACAGGGTTTCGCGGCGGAGGGGGCCTCCCGCGTGTCCGTACGCGGCGTGCCGAAGGCCGTGCGCGCCTGACGGGGCGAGCCGGGACCGAGCGGCAGGGTCATCGTGCGGGACGGGGCGGGGCCGGCCCACGCGCCGTGCCACCCGTCCCCCGGTCGTCGCCGGGCACTTTCACATCACTGGTGAGACAGCAATACTGTTCTGCCGAAGCAGCGCACCACCGGAAGTGAGGCCCCACGGATGGCGACCGACACCGAGGAGCAGCCGACGCTCACCGTCGACGAGCTGGCCGCCCGGGCCGGGGTGACCGTGCGTACGATCCGCTTCTACGGCACTCGCGGTCTGCTGCCGCCGCCGGTGATCGGGCCCCGCCGGGTCGGCCACTACGGCCCCGAGCACCTGTCCCGGCTCGCGCTCATCGAGGAGCTGCAGCATCAGGGGATGACGCTCGCCGCGATCGAACGCTATCTGGAGCAGCTGCCGCCGGACCTGAGCCCCCACGACCTCGCCATCCACCGGGCCCTGGTGGCGACCTGGGCGCCGGACGCAGCGGAGGAGGCGACCCGCGCCGAGCTGGAGCGGCGCGCCGGGCGGCCCCTGACGGACGAGGACCTCGACCTGCTCGCCGCGATGGACGTCCTGGTGCGCGTCGGGGGCGGGCCCGGGGGCCCGGAGACGTTCCAGGTGGACCCGGGTCTCCTGCGGCTGGGGGTGCAGCTGCTGGACGTGCCCATCGCACACGGGACGATCCTGGCGGCCCGCACGGTGCTGATGGACCACACCCGGTCGGCGGCGCAGGCGCTGACCCGGCTGTTCCGGGACGAGGTGTGGAGCCCGTACCGGGAGCGCGAGTCGGACCCCGAGCACGTGGCGGCGATGAAGTCGCTGTCGGCGCACATGCAGCCGCTGGTGGTCCAGGCCCTGGTGACGGCGTTCCAGCGGTCGCTGCGGGAGGAGCTGCGCGCCGCGTTCCGCGCGCAGTAGCCGTTCGCTCGGCGGGGCGGCTCCCGCCGCACCGCGTGTCGCGCCGCATCGGCCGCCGCTGACGGTGACCGGGACCGGGCCGGAGACCACCCGCCGCCACGACCGGCGGCGGGCCCGGGCCGCACCGGGGCGGCCGTCCGTGCCCGTGGACGGCCGCCCCGGTGCCACCGGGCTCAGTCGGTGAAGACCTCGCCCCGCTCGGCCTTCTCCACCAGCAGCGCGGGCGGCAGGAACCGCTCCCCGTACCGCTCGGCGAGCTCGCGCGAACGGGCCACGAAGCCCGCCGGCCCGCCCTCGTAGCCGTTGATGTACTGCAGCGCGCCGCCCGTCCAGGCCGGGAAGCCGATGCCCATGATGGAGCCGATGTTGGCGTCGGCCACCGACGTCAGGACGCCTTCCTCCAGGCAGCGGACGGTGTCCAGGGCCTCCGAGAAGAGCATCCGCTCCTTCATGTCCTCGAAGGGCACGGTGACCTCGGGCTTGGTGAAGTGTTCCCGCAGGCCCGGCCAGAGACCGGCCCGCCTGCCGTCCTCGTCGTACTCGTAGAAGCCGGCGCCGCCGCCGCGGCCCGGGCGGCCGAACTCGTCGACCATCCGGTCGATCACCTCGTCCGCCGGGTGGCCGGGCCAGGTGCCGCCCGCCTCCTCCACCGCGCGCCTGGTCTCGTCGCGGATCCTGCGCGGGAGGGTGAGCGTCAGCTCGTCCATGAGCGACAGGACCTTCGCCGGATAACCGGCCTGTCCGGCCGCCTGCTCGACCGACGCGGGCTCCAGGCCCTCGCCGACCATCGCCACGCCTTCGTTGATGAACCGGCCGATGACCCGGGACGTGAAGAACCCGCGCGAGTCGTTGACCACGATCGGGGTCTTGTTGATCTGGCGTACGAGGTCGAAGGCGCGCGCCAGTGCCTCGTCCCCGGTCCGCTCACCCTTGATGATCTCCACGAGCGGCATCTTGTCGACCGGCGAGAAGAAGTGCAGCCCGATGAAGTCGGCGGGCCGTGCGACGCCCTCCGCCAGCACGGTGATCGGCAGCGTGGAGGTGTTGGAGCAGAGCAGCGCGTCCGGCTCGACGACGTCCTGGATCTCCTGGAACACCTTGTGCTTGAGCGCCGTGTCCTCGAACACCGCCTCGATGACGGCGTCACAGCCGGCGAGGTCCGCCGGGTCCGCCGTCGGGGTGATCCGGGCCAGCAGCTCGTCGCGCCGCGCCTCGGTGGTGCGGCCCCGGGACAGCGCCTTCGCCAGGAGCTTCTCCGCGTACCCCTTGCCCTTGTCGGCCGCCTCCGGCGTCACGTCCTTCAGGACGACCTCGATGCCTGCCTTGGCGCAGGAGTACGCGATGCCCGCGCCCATCATCCCGGCGCCGAGCACGGCGACCTTGCGGACCGGGCGGGGCTCGATGCCCTGGGGCCGGTTGGCGCCGGAGTTGACCGCCTGGAGGTCGAAGAAGAACGCCTGGATCATGTTCTTGGCGGTCTGGCCGGTGACCAGCTCGGTGAAGTACCGGGCCTCGATGGTCTGGGCGGTCTCGAAGTCGACCTGGGAGCCCTCGACGGCCGCCGCGAGGATGTTGCGCGGGGCCGGGTACGGGGCGCCGCCCACCTGCTTCTTGAGGTTGGCGGGGAAGGCCGGCAGGTTGGCGGCGAACCGGGGACTGGCCGGCGTCCCGCCCGGGATCCGGTAGCCCTTGACGTCCCAGGGCTGCTGCGACTCGGGGTGGGCGTCGATGAAGGCCCGCGCCGCGGCGAACATCTCGTCGGGGGTCTCGGCGACCTCGTGGACCAGCCCGTTGTCGAGGGCGCGGCGCGGCGGGTACTGGGTGCCCTGGAGGAGCACCTTCAGCAGCGCGTCCGCGATGCCCATCAGCCGCACCGTGCGGGTGACGCCGCCGCCCGCCGGGAGCAGACCGAGGGTGACCTCGGGCAGGCCGATCTTCGAGCCGGGGGCGTCCAGGGCGATCCGGTGGTGGCAGGCGAGGGCGATCTCGTAACCGCCGCCGAGCGCCGCGCCGTTGATGGCGGCGACGACCGGCTTGCCGAGGGTCTCGATGCGGCGCAGGGCGCGCTTGATCGCCATGCCGGTGTCGAAGACCTGCCGCGCCTGCTCCGGGCCGACCTTGATCATGTCCTTGAGGTCGCCGCCGGCGAAGAACGTCTTCTTGGCGGAGGTGACGATGATGCCGCGGATGGAGTCCTTCTCGGCCTCCGCCCGCTCGGCGACCGCCGCGATGGAGTCCTTGAACGCCTGGTTCATGGTGTTGGCGGACTGGTCGGGGTCGTCCAGGACGAGCGTGACGACACCGGTCTCGTCCTGTTCCCAGCGGATGGTGGAACTCGTCGGCATGTCTGTCATTGCTGCTTCTCCGTAACTGGGGTGGACGGGACGGTCAGAGACGCTCGACGATCGTGGCGATGCCCATGCCGCCGCCGACGCAGAGCGTGGCGAGGCCGTACCGCTTGTCCTGGCGCTCCAGCTCGTCGATGAGGGTGCCGAGGATCATCGCGCCGGTGGCTCCGAGCGGGTGTCCCATGGCGATCGCGCCGCCGTTGACGTTGACCTTGTCCAGGGAGAGCCCCATGTCCTTGGCGAAGCGCAGGACGACACCGGCGAACGCCTCGTTGATCTCGACCAGGTCGATGTCGTCGATGGTGAGTCCGGCCTTGGCGAGGGCCTTGCGGGAGGCGGGCGCGGGACCGGTCAGCATGATGGTCGGCTCGGAGCCGGAGACGGCCGCGGAGACGATCCGGGCGCGGGGCGTCAGCCCGTACCGCTCGCCGACCTCCTTCGAGCCGATGGCGACGAGGGAGGCGCCGTCGACGATGCCGGAGGAGTTGCCGGCGTGGTGGACGTGGTCGATCCGCTCCACCCAGTGGTACTTCTGCAGGGCCACGGCGTCGAAGCCGCCCATGTCCCCGATGCCGGCGAACGACGGCTTGAGACCGGCGAGCGAGTCGGCGGTGGTGCCGGGCCGCATGTGCTCGTCGTGGTCGAGGACGACCAGGCCGTTGCGGTCCTTGACGGGGACGACGGAACGGTCGAAGCGGCCGTCCTTCCAGGCCGCCGCGGCCCGCTCCTGGGACAGCGCGGCGTACTCGTCCACGTCGCGCCGGGAGTAGCCCTCCAGGGTGGCGATGAGGTCGGCGCCGATGCCCTGGGGGACGAAGCCGGTGTCGTAGTTGGTCATCGGGTCGGCGAACCAGGCGCCACCGTCCGAGGCCATGGGCACGCGCGACATCGACTCGACGCCGCCCGCCAGGACCAGGTCCTCCCAGCCGGAGCGGACCTTCATCGCCGCCATGTTGACGGCCTCCAGGCCGGAGGCGCAGAAGCGGTTCTCCTGTACGCCGGCGACGGTGTCGGGCAGCCCGGCGGCGATGGCCGCGATGCGCGCGATGTCGGAACCCTGGTCGCCGACGGGCCCGACGACGCCCAGCACGATGTCGTCGATCGCGGCCGGGTCGAGGCCGGGGAAGCGGCCGCGGATCTCGTGGATGAGGCCGACCACCAGGTCGATCGGCTTGGTCCCGTGCAGGGCTCCGTTGGCCTTGCCGCGCCCGCGCGGGGTGCGGATCGCGTCGTATACGTACGCTTCGGTGCTCACTGGTGAAGAGCCTTTCTTTGCGGCCGGGGGTCGGGGTCCGGGGCTCCCTCCGAGGGCGCCCCTGGGGACGCACGGGACGTCCCGGAACGGGGTGGGCGTGGTCAGCCGAGCAGCGAGCGGCCGATGATCTCCTTCATGATCTCGGTCGTCCCGCCGTAGATCGTCTGGATCCGGCCGTCGGTGAATGCTCTGGCGACCGGGAATTCGGCCATGTAGCCGTACCCCCCGTGCAGTTGGAGGCAGCGGTCGGCCACCCGCTTCTGGAGCTCGGTGGCCCACCACTTGGCCATCGACGCGTGGACCGCGTCCAGTTGCCCGTTCGAGTGATCGACGATGCAGCGGTCGAGGAACGTGCGGGTGACGGCGCACTCGGTGGCCATCTCCGCGATCTCGAAGCGGATGTGCTGGAGCTTGGCCAGCGGCCGTCCGAACGCCTCGCGTTCCTTGACGTACGCGGTGGTGATCTCCAGCAGGTGCTCGGCGGCGGCGATTCCCGCGACCGCTATGTTCAGCCGTTCCTGCGCCAGGTTGGTCATCAGATGGATGAACGCCCCGTCGAGCTCGCCGAGGAGGTTCTCCTTGGGGACGCGTACGTCGTGGAAGAAAAGCTCGGCGGTGTCCTGGGACTTCTGGCCGATCTTGTCGAGGTTGCGGCCCCGCTCGAAGCCCTCCATGCCCCGCTCGACGACCAGCAGCGACAGACCGTGCGCCCCGCCCTCGGGGCTGGTCTTGGCGACGACGATCACCAGGTCGGCGAGGATGCCGTTGGAGATGAAGGTCTTGGAACCGTTGAGCAGCCAGTGGTCGCCGCGGTCCTCCGCCGTGGTGCGGATGCCCTGGAGATCGGACCCGGCGCCCGGCTCGGTCATGGCGATGGCGGTGATGATCTCGCCGCTGCAGAAGCCGGGCAGCCAGCGCCGCTTCTGCTCGTCCGTGGCGAGGGAGGTGAGATAGGGGCCGATGATGTCGTTGTGCAGCCCGAGGGCCAGTCCCGGGGTTCCGGCGCGGGTGAACTCCTCGGCCAGCACGGCGCTGTAGCGGAAGTCGGTGTCACCGCCGCCCCCGTACTCCTCGGGGACGGCGAGACCCAGCAGCCCCTGCCGTCCGGCCGCGAGCCACGCCTCGCGCGAGACGATGCCGTCCTTCTCCCACTGCTCGTAGTGCGGCAGTACTTCCTTGGCCAGGAAGGTACGGACGGTCTCGCGGAACGCGTCGTGCTCGGCGCTGAAGATCTGACGCTTCAACTCGGCCTCCTGTCGGGCTGCTGGATGATGCTCGGTACGTCCCAGTCGCGGGCGACCCCCTCGGTGTCGGCCCCCGGCCGGGCGGGCGGCCGGCGCACGGAGCCGGGGGTGACCGAGAAGCGCGGCGCGGGCGCGGGCTGGGTGATCCCGCCGTGGTCGACGAAGGTCCCCCGGGCCGCCAGGTGCGGGTGCGCGGGCGCCTCGCGCAGGGAGAGGACCGGGGCGACGCACGCGTCGGACCCCTCGAAGACGGCCGTCCACTCGGCTCGGGTCCTGGTCCGGAACCTTTCGGCGACGATCTCGCGCAGCTCGCCCCAGCGGTCGAAGTCCTTACGGGACGGAGCGTACTCGTCGATGCCCAGCAGCTGGGTGAACCGGTCGTAGAACCGCTGTTCCAGCGCGCCCACCGCCATGTACCGGCCGTCGGCGGTCTCGTAGGTGCCGTAGAAGGGGCAGCCCCCGTCGAGGAGGTTGGCGCCGCGCCGGTCCTGCCAGCCGCCGGCCGCCATCATGCCGTGGATCATGGTGGCCAGATGCGCCGTCCCGTCGGTGATCGCCGCGTCGACGACCTGGCCCGCGCCGCCCTCGCTCTGGGCGTGCCGGAGCGCGGCGAGGATGCCGATCACCAGGTAGAGGGAGCCTCCCGCGTAGTCCCCGACCAGGTTGGCGGGCACGGTCGGCGGTTCGTCCGCCTTTCCGATCATGGACAGCGTGCCGGTGATCGCGATGTACGCGATGTCGTGCCCGGCCCGCTGGGCGAGCGGCCCTTCCTGGCCCCAGCCGGTCATCCGCCCGTACACCAGCCGGGGATTGCGGGCGAGGCATGGGCCGGGGCCGACGCCGAGCCGTTCGGCGACCCCGGGCCGGTACCCCTCGATGAGGATGTCGGCCCGGTCCACGAGGTCGAGTACCTGCCCGGGGCCGTCATCGGCCTTGAGGTCGATGAGCACGGAGCGCTTGTTGCGGTTGGTGAGGTCGTAGGCCGGATCGATCGCCAGCCCCGCGCCGCCGGGCCGGTCGACCCGCACGACATCGGCACCCAGGTCGGCCAGGAGCATGGCGGCGAACGGACCGGGGCCGATGCCCGCCAGTTCGACCACCCGCACCCCGGTGAGCGGGCCGTTCCCTGTCGCTGCCATCGGACCCCCAGCACTGTGACACAACCGCTGTAACATCGACGATGCTAAGAACGTGTTCCACTTCGCACAAGCCCTTGGAACGAGCAAGCGCTTAGAAGTTACGGCCTTCGGCCGACGGGCGCACGGTGCCACCCGGGTCATGGCCGCGGACGGCGCACGCCAGGGTCCGCACGACAGGCGCCAGGGGGGTGTCTCGTCGATCGGGCGGGACGGGTGAGCGACGTCTGGTGCCGTTGCGTCGCACGGCGGAGGAGGCGACACGGTAGGGGTACCCCCGTGCCCGGAGGGCCACGGGGGACGACGTCGACCGAGGACAACGCGGCGTGGGGGCACCTCCCGTGCCCGAAGGGCTACGGGGGTAGGCGGTGCCAGGGGTCGCGAGCCTGGCAGGACCGGCGAGACACCCCCTAACCTCTGCCTCCGACGACACAGCGCGGCACACGCGGCACGAACGGCGGAGGCTCGATGGACAGGCTGAAAGACCCGGCACGGGCGTATGACGTCGTGCTCTTCGGGGCCACCGGATTCGTGGGCGAGCTCACCGCCCGCTACCTCGCCGCACACGCGCCCGCCGCCTGCCGCTGGGCACTGGCCGGGCGCGACCAGGAGGCGCTGGAGCGGCTGCGCGAGCGGCTCGCCGCCGTCGAACCCCGGTGCGCGGACCTCCCCCTGCTGCACGCCGACGCCACCGATCCGGACTCGCTGCGCGCACTCGCCGATTCCGCCCGGGTGGTGGCGACCACCGTCGGCCCCTACCTCTGGTACGGGGAGGGGCTGGTCGCGGCCTGCGCCGAGGCCGGGACCGACTACGTGGACCTCACCGGTGAGCCCGAGTTCGTGGACCTGATGTACGTGCGTCATGACGCGCGGGCCCGGGAGACGGGGGCGCGCCTCGTGCACGCCTGCGGCTTCGACTCCGTCCCGCACGATCTGGGCGTCTACTTCACCGTCCGGCAGCTGCCCGAGGGGGTGCCGCTGCGCATCGACGGCTTCGTCCGCACCAACGCCGTCTTCTCGGGCGGCACGTTCGCCTCCGCGCTCACCGCGATGGGGCGCGGCCCCGCCATGCTGCGGGCCGCGCGCGAGCGGCGGCTGCATGAGCCACGGCTGGTGGACCGCCGGGCGCGGGCGCCGCTCGGCGCGCCGCGGTACAGCCGGGAGACGGGAACGTGGGCGCTGCCCCTGCCCACCCTGGATCCCGGCGTCGTGGCCCGTTCCGCGAAGGCGCTGCCCCGGTACGGCCCGGACTTCCGCTACCGGCACTACGCCGGCGTACGGACCCTTCCGATGGCGCTGGGCGGGGTGAGCGCGGTCGGGGCGGGTCTGGCACTGGCTCAGATCCCGGCCGCCCGGCGGTGGCTGATGAGCCGTTACCAACCGGGACAGGGGCCGGACGCCGAGCGTCGCGCGCGCAGCTGGTTCACGGTCCGGTTCGTCGGGGAGGGCGGCGGGCGCAGGGTGTTCACCGAGGTGTCGGGCGGCGACCCCGGCTACGGGGAGACGGCGAAGATGCTGGCCGAGTCCGCCCTGTGCCTGGCCTTCGACACCACCCTGCCGAAGACCGCGGGCCAGGTCACGACGGCCGTGGCGATGGGCGACGCGCTGCTGGAACGCCTGCGGGCGGCGGGCATCGGCTTCCGCGTCGCCGACCTGCGCTGACCCGGCGGCCGGGCGGGCGGTACCCGCCCGTCCGCCGTCACGGCGACCGCGGCCGCTCCCGCCTGTTCCCGGCCGTCGCTCAGTGGCCCACGAGACAGAAGGGATGCCCGGCCGGGTCGGCGTAGACGTGCCACCCTCGGCCCGGCTCCCCTTCCTCCAGCAGTACGGCACCGAGCGCGAGCGCCTCGTCCCGCGCCCCGTCGAGGTCGGGCACCGCGATGTCCAGGTGGGCCTGCTGGGGCCGCTCGGGATCCGGCCACGCCGGCCGCCGGTAGGCGTCGACCCGCTGGAACGCCAGCACCTGTCCGTTCTCCAGGTGCAGTGTCGCCCAGTGGTCGTCGAGCGACCAGCGCGGGTCCGGCCGGTTCACCTCTCCGCCGAGCAACCGGCCGTAGAAGTCCGCGAGTTCGCGGACGTCCGGACAGTCCAGTACCACACACTGCAGGGAACCGAGCACGGGAAGCGTCCTTTCACGGGGCCGACACTTGAGCAGTGATCATGACAGCCCCGCCCTCCGCCGGGATCGACGGGGCGCCACGAACGCGACGGCCGTCGTGGACGCGGAGCGTGCGGGGCTCCCGGGGATCGCTCCCCTACGCGGTCGCCCGGCCTCCGGACGCCTCGCGCAGGGCGGTCCGGCAGAGGGCGTCGGCCCGCCGGGTGGTCTCGGGCAGCCGGTATCGGGGCGTCAGGTTCAGGGTGTGCGCGCAGGCGTTGTCCAGGGTGACGCGGTGCCCCGACGAGACGAACACCGGCTTCACCCCGGCCCGGGTGCGCAGCGCGCGGCCGACCTCCTCGTCGCCGGCGAGGAGGGGGCCGGCCGCGCCGCGGGCCTGGCCGGGCTGCTCGTACGAGAACGTGAAGGGGTTCTTGGCGACACCGATCACCGGCAGGCCGGTGAGCACCCCGAGATGGCTGGCGAGCCCGAAACGGCGCGGGTGCGCCTGCCCGTAACCGTCGCAGACCACCAGTCCGGGGCCGGTCGTGAGCGCGTCCAGGGCCGCCAGGACGGTGGGGATCTCGCGGAAGGCCAGGAGGCCCGGGACGTACGGGAAGGAGATCCGGCCGACCGCCGTCACCTCCTCGACCACGGCGAGGGTACGGGCGTCCAGGACGACGGCGGCCGCCGCGACGAGGTCGTTCTCGTCGTCGTACGCCACGTCGACGCCGGTCACCAGGCCGGTCCCGGGTGGTGGGCCGGGCTCGTCCAGGATGACGCGTCCCCGCAGTCCGTCCTGGACGGCCAGGGCCTCGGTCTCGGTCGTCGGCCAGTCGGCGGGCGTTGGGATGATCTTCATGATGCCCGCCACCCTACGGCCGCCGGGCGGGCTCAGTACCAGGGCGTGTACGCCAGGTCGTCGCCGTGACAGGAGAGGATCGCGCGTGAGAGGCGCCCGTTCAGATTGTTGGCGATCTTGGTGTAGGCGTAGGTGATGCCCGGATCGACGGACTCGGAGACCCAGCCGCCGCCGTCGGCGCGCTGGGCGACCGCGACACAGTCCCCCGGCGCGTCGTCGATGCGGGCGAAGGAACCGCACCTCGACGAGTAGAAGTACGTGAGCTTGATCCCCTGCCACGAGGCGGTGTGCTTCTGCGAGAACGTGCCCACGCACCCGGAGACGGTCGGATACGAGCCTTCGTAGGCGTACGCGCCGTAGTTGCCCCCGCTGTAGGACGCGGCCTGGGCGCTGAAGGGGGTGAGGACGACGGCGATGAGTGCGCCGGCGGCGGCCAGCGCGGTCGTGAGGATGCGACGCTGCATGATTCCTCTTTCCGGTCTCGGTCGTGCGGGCACACGACGCGCCCACCGTAGGGTGTGGCCCGATGCGCCCCTCTTGGGAAGGGTCGCGATCCGGTCGGATGTGACCTGCCCGGACACGCACATGGCGGTACGCGCCCCAGGTTGCCGCGCCGGCGTCCGGTCCGGCCGATGGCGGGTTCCGGCCGGTGCCCTCTTGCGGGGCTCCTCGCCCACGCGGGAGCCGGACGGACCGGGGCCGTCGGGGCGCTACCGCGCCCGGCCGGTCGTGTCGTGGGCCGTCGGCAGGGACAGACGCGCTGAGGCCGCGTCGAAGTCGAGCAGGGCGCCCACGGGGTTGCCGGT
Source organism: Streptomyces sp. SP18CS02 (assembly GCF_036322365.1). NCBI lineage: Bacteria > Bacillati > Actinomycetota > Actinomycetes > Kitasatosporales > Streptomycetaceae > Streptomyces > Streptomyces sp. SP18CS02. The sequence continues at coordinate 344,292 of NZ_JAQYXC010000281.1, read as the reverse complement.
GGCGTAGCGGTGGTCGGCGGTGTCGATGACGAGGGCGACGCGATGGCCGGCCGGGACGGTCCACGCGGTGGCGGGCAGCGCCAGGGAGGCCCTGACCGGCGTGCCGGGGACGGCGCGGAAGGCGCGTGGCTGGTGGGTGAGGAGGCGGGCGGTACCGAGGGGGTCGACGTCGTAGAGGTGGACGACGAAGCCGCCCGCCCCGGCCGACGGTGTGAACCGGATGTCCAGATGGGGGCTGCCCCTCAGTGCCCACGGCCGCGGCAGCGGGGAGGAGTGCCAGACGGCCGCCACCGGTGGGCCGAGCAGGGGCCGGAAGGTCGTCGGCGGCAGGCCCGCGCCGTCGAGCAGCCCCGAGACGGGGAAGGCGCCCGAGTCGGCCGGGGAGTCCGCGCCGGCGACCAGGCGCAGGGTGGCGGCGCTCGCGCCGGGGGGCCGCACGGCTACGGGGCGACGGCTCCGTTCGAGCGCGGCCCAGCCGGGATACGTCTCCACCCGCGCGCCGTCGCGGGGCCGGACGAGCAGAGGGGGCAGGCGGTCGGCGCCGTTGGGGACGGCGCGCAGGTGGTGGTCGAGCCATGCGAGCGCGTGGTGGCGGGTCCGCGCGGGGCTGTCGAGGAGCTCGGACTCGGCACTGCTGGAGTCACCGTGCCCACCGGGGTTCATCCACAGCTGTCTGGGGCCGGTGAGGGCGTCGAGGAGGGCCCCGGTCTGGCCGGCGGGGACCAGGGGGTCGCTCCACTCGCCCGACAGGAACACGGCGGTGCCATGGGCGTTGAGGCGCGCGGCGTGGGTGAGCGGGGAACGCTCACGGGCCCAGGTGCGCAGCGGGTCCGCTCCTGCCCCCGTACGCATCCGGTCGAAGGCCTGCCGGGTGGCCGGGCTGAGACGTCCGTTGAGGCGGCCGAAGAGCTCCTGATAGGAGGAGACGGAGGCGGCGCGGGTGTCGCCGGGCAGGTAGGCGGCGTTCAGGTCGGTCCAGGGGCACAGGGCGGCGACGGCGCTGACGCGCCGGTCGTGGGCGGCGGCGTTGAGGGCGAGGGCGGCGCCGTAGGAGCTGGCGAGCATGCCGACCCGGCGGGGGTCGGCGGTGGTGTGGTCCAGTGCCCAGGTGACGACGGTGGCGGCGTCGGCGACGTCGACGGGGCCCGCCATGTCGATCTCGCCGCCGGATCGGCGCAGGCCCCTGGGGTCGTAGGCGACGACGGTGTAACCGGCCCGGGCCAGGGACCGGTTGCGGTCGAGGAGCATGTCCAGGGGCATCACCCACCAGGCTCCCGGCACCACCAGCAGGGGGTGGGGGCCGGGGCCGGGGGGCTGGTGGACGGTGGCGGCGAGGGAGGTGCCGTCGGCCATGGTGATGGCGGCGCGCCGAACCGTGTCCTGGCTGCTCTCTCCGACGGAGGCTTCGGGTGCGGGCGCGGCCGCCGCGGGCGGGGCCGGAGCCCCGGACAGGGCGAGCAGGGAGGCCAGCAGCAGCCGCGCCCCGCTCATCCGGCGGTCGCCCGGTGGGCGGGGAGGGACTGTTCGATGAAGTCGGCGGCGGCCCGGGCTCCCCCGGCCTCGGTGATCTCGTGGCGCAGGGCGGCCACGCCGCGGGCGATGCCGGCGTCGGCGGTGACCCGCCGCACCGCGTCCAGGAGGGCGTGCGCGGTGGCCTGCTCCCGCGGCAGACGGACGCCGAGGCGGAGGTGTTCGACCAGGTGGGCGTTGGCGTGTTGCTCGGCCATCTGCGGGACGGCGACGAGCGGGACGCCGTGGGACAGGGCCTCCATGACGCTGCCCATGCCGGCATGGGTGATGAAGGCCCGTGCGTGGGCGAGGACTTCGAGCTGCGGAACACCGGCGTGGACTTCGACTGTGGCGGGCAGGGACCCGAGGGCGCTCGGGTCGACGGCGCCGCCGATCGACATCACCACGTGCCACTCGGTGGCGGCGAAGGCGTCGACGCACGCCCGGTAGAAGTCGGGGCGGCGGTTGTACTGCGAGCCGAGGGAGATCAGCAGGACCGGCCGGTCGCCGGTGGGCGGGCACCAGCGGCCCTGGTGGGAGCGGTCGCCGAGGGCGGGACCGACGTAGGCGACGCTGCCCGCCGTGACGGTGTCCGCCTTCCGCTGGAAGGCGCGGGGGAAGAACGCCACCGCCCTGCGGGGGGCCAGCGTCAGCTCGTGGACCGATTCGGTCACGCCGTGCGCGGCGAGCGCGTCGCTCAGCTCGGTGAAGCCGGGGATGTGGGTGATGTCCGGTACGCCGAGGAGTTCGGGGACGATGCCGTCGTAGGGCAGGTGGGTGGGGGCGAGTTGGACGGCGGGGACCTGCCAGCGGGCGGCCAGCAGGGGACCGGACCAGGCGTACATGTCGTACAGGACGAGGTCGGGGCGGTCCTCGGCGAACGCGGCGGCCAGCTCGGGCAGGGCGCCGATGGTCTGCCCGATAGCCGTCGTCACACCGGCCGCCAGGTCCTCGGGGGCCTCCTGACCGGTGCCGCCGGGGTGGTGGACGACGGGTTCGGCGCCGCATGCCTTGACCGCGCCGGCGAACTCCTCGGTGACGGCGTAACTGACCCGGTGTCCCCGGGCGACGAGTTCCGACACCACCGCCAGGGTCGGAAAGACGTGGCCCTGCTGGGGCACGTTGAACACCGCGATGTGCGCGCGGCGGGGAGACGGGACGGCCATGGATGCTCCAGTACGAGGGAGGGGAACGACGTGATGTTGATCAAACGGCCGGATGGGCCGACGGGTGGTGCGGCGGACGTCCGGATCGCCTGAACGAGAGCGCTCACGGGGGTCGTTGACGGGACCGGCGCCGGTGCGGCGGTCGCGTCGGCGTGGGTGCGTCAGACGCCGGCGGCCACGGCGGAGGCAGGGGGCGCACCGGCATCGCGGGCTTGCCGCGATCGGGGGCGGGTGGCGGGACGCACCCGGGGCAGTACGCTCGCGGCCGGCGCCATGGAGGTTCCCGCCCGCGGGACGGCGGTGAGCGCCGGGATCGCGGGCAGCGCCGTCAGCGGCGCGACATGGCCGAGCCCGCCCGGGAACACCGTCAGGCCGTTCACCGCGCACGCGCCCCACGCCCCGATCCGGCGTGTCACCGCCGCACCAGAGCGGCCGCCCGCGCGTCGCGCTCCACGGGAGCGCCGTCCGGCACCGCGGTGTGGCGGCGCATCACCACCAGGCCGTCCGGGCCGAGGGGGAGGAAGCAGGCCCCGTGCTCGCGGGTCACGTGCCGGGCCGCCTGCGCGGGGCGATCGAAGTACACGTCCCCCGCATGCGCGGGGCCGGCCCCGGTGAGATGGGCGCGTACCGCCTCCGTCACCGCCACCGCGGCCCTCCGGGCGTACAGCAGGTATCCGTCCGCGTTGGGGTGGAACCCGTCCGGGCAGTACAGCTCCCGCGGCCGGTCGCGGAAGGCGTCCGTGGACAGGGAGACCACCGAAGCACCGTGGGCCAGCGCGGCCGCCGCCTGCTTCCGGGCCAGCCGGCGTGAGCGCGCGGAGGCCACCGGGCCGACACCCCGCCGCAGGGCCGGGGCCGCCCCGATGTCCGCGCACGCACCGACCACCACCTGCCAGCCCGCGCCGCGCAGCCGGGCGACGTACCGACCCAGACGGGCGGCCGGGCGGCGCACCGGCAGGGGGAGCATCACATCGTTGCCGCCGACCAGGATCAGCGCCACTCCCCGGTCCGGTCGGGCGAGGGCCGCTTCCACCTGCCGGGCCATTCCCGCCGTCGTCACCCCCGCACGTGCCAGGACGTCGACCTCCACCGCGCAGCCGAGCTCCGCCACCAGCCCCTCGGCCAGCCGGAACCCGTTCGTCTGCCCGCGCTCGACCACGCCCACCGTCACCGCCGAGGAATCCCCCAGCAACACCACCGGCACCGAAGGCGCTTCGCCGCTCCCGTAACGCCCTTGCGCACTGGGCGACTTGCGGCCGTCCCACAACTCCCCGCGCACCAGCAGCCACGCGTACCCGCCCACCAGCGCCCGACGCACACGGCGCCTGGTCCGCCTGCCGCGTCCCGTACTCCCACCCACCATGACACTCCCTTGTCAGGACCTGACCTGTCATCGGCGGCCGATCACGGCCCGCACTCCGCTGGAGGGGAGGGGGCTCCGACCGTCGCCGTGCACCGCTAAACGATCAAGCGGGCCGCAGGAAACGAGAGCGCACACGCCGTGCGGTGGGTGGTCGCGGTGTTCAGGGGGAGGCGCCCGAACGCGGCTTCCACGGAGCAGTGTTCAGGGGCGTACCTGCGTGGGGCGGGGCGACGGGCCGCGGAGCACCGGTCGGGGAGACCGGGGAGCAGGTCCCGGCCGGCCCGTGGGTGCGGGCGGCTCACCGCCGTCGCGGGGGCCTCCTCGGCGGTGCCGAGTCCGTCGATAGGCTGGCGATCATGTTCGTACTGGAATTGACCTACACCGGCCCTGTCGAGCGCGCCGACGCGCTCATGAGCGAGCACATCACCTGGCTGGACACCCACTACGCGTCCGGCGTCTTCATCGCCTCCGGCCGCAAGAACCCTCGGGACGGAGGGGTGATCCTGGCCGTCGGGGACGACCGCTCGCGGATCGAGGAGATCACGGCGGCCGACCCGTTCGTGACCGGCGGGGTCTGCGAGTACCGCGTCACGGAGTTCATCGCGACCAAGACCGCGCCGGAACTGGCCCCCTTCCGGCAGCAGTCGCCCCCGCCGGCCTGAGTCACGACACCCGGCCCCGGGGCTCCAGGCGGGCGACCCGGCCCTTCTCGCCCGAGGCCCAGCAGCCGAGATCCGGCGCACAGTCGACGGTGTCGTACGAGCCGTTGTCCACCGTGCGCCAGGTGAGCCCGCCGTCGGTGGTCAGGTCCGTACCGCCCGGCCCGACGGCCAGCGCGGCGGACCGGCTGTGCGGCAGCCAGGTCACACCCGACCGGTAGCCGGCCGGCGGAGTGTGCGCCTGTCGCCAGGTCCGCCCGCCGTCCGAGGTGACGGCGCCCGCCCGGGGCGACGCCTGGCCGGCGCGGTAGTCCCCGCCGACCGCGAGCCCGTGCGTACGGTCGCGGAACGCGAGGCCGAACACCCCCCGCGCGGGGTCCCCGGCGGGGATCGTCGACTCGGCGACGGTCCAGTTCAGCCCGCGGTCCGGGGAGTGCAGCACACGCCCCGTCGCTCCGCCGCCGGTCGCCAGCCAGACGTCGCTGGGGCCGGCGCTGACCAGGCACTGGCCGCTGGCGGCGAAACCCGCCTCCCCGGGCAGCGCGGCGGGCATGCCCGCACCGGGCAGCACCCGCCAGGAGCGGCCGCCGTCGCCGGTCGACAGGATGCGGTAGGCGCCGTCCACCGGGTCGCTCAGGGCGAGGCCGTTGCGGCTGTCGAAGAAGGTGACGCAGTCGTAGAAGGCCCTCGGGTCGTCGTTGCGGAACGTCTCGTTCCAGGTCGCCCCGCCGTCGGCGGTGCGCAGGATCCGGGACGCCTCGCCCTCGCCGATCGCCAGCACCACCGCGCGGCGGGCGTCGAACGCCTCGATGTCGCGGAACTCCAGCTCGGCGGCGCCGGGCGGGGACACGTTCCGCCAGCTGCGGCCGCCGTCGGCGGTGCGCAGGACGGTGCCGTCGGACCCCGCCACCCAGGCGTCGGCGCGGCCGACCGCCGCCAGCCCCCGGAAGCGGACCTCCGTGCCGGTCTCCTTCAGCCGCCAGCCGGGAACCCGGCCGTACGCCGTCTCCGCCCGGTCGGCGGCGGTCCGCCCGCCGGCGGCCCCGCCGGGAAGCCCCTGCGCGGGGGCCGGCCGCCGCGGCTCCGCCGTGGTGGGAACCGCGTGCGCCGGTGCGGCCAGCGCGGCGGTCAGCGCCACCCCGCAGAGCCCCAGCGACATCATTCGTCTCGTCTTCCCCATGGACGTCATGGCGCGGGAAGCTAGCCCACCGCTCCCACCCCGTCCAGAGCGCCTCCGCGGGGTGCGGTGACACAGGTCACGTCCCCCGCCGATGCACGCACTGGCCGGATTCCTCGTCCTCCCCCCTGTAAGGAGGCGTACGCCGAAGCCTTGTGTTGTAGGGAGCTGGCCTTGTCCAACGTCGTCGAGCAGGCCGTCGAGGCCCGTCTGGTCGCGTCCGCTCCCCGTATGGAGACGGTTCCGGCCACGCTGAAGTACGACCGCGACGACCCCTTCGCCGTGCGGATGGCCTTCCCGGCCCCGGCGGCGCTGGAGGGCACCGAGGTGACCTGGGCGTTCTCCCGCGAGCTCCTGGCGGAGGGCCTTGACGCGCCCGCCGGGGTCGGGGACGTACGAGTACGGCCCTACGGGTTCGACCGGACGGTGGTGGAGTTCCACGCCCCGGAGGGCATCGCGATGGTGCACATCCGGACGTCGGAGGTGCGCCGCTTCCTCAAGCGCGCCCAACACCTGGTGCCGGTGGGCCAAGAGCTGCAGTTCCTGGATCTGGACCAGAACCTGGCGGACCTGCTGCGCGACGCCCGCTGAGGCGATCACGGCGGCAGCTTGCCGGACCGCGCGCCCTCCGCTCGCCACGGCGGGGCCGGGCAGGTCACGGCCGCGCAGGGGCGGACCCGTGCGGGACGGGCCCCGCGGGGCCGGACCGGATAAACGGGTTGCGCCCCGGACGCGGCCGGACGTAGCGTCGTTCCTGGCCTTGTTGTCGCCGATTGGAGTAGGACGTTGCTCGTCTGAGGTTTCGAGACACCGTGTCGCTCAGCCCCGTGCTGCGCGCCGATGTGTGCGACCTCCGCGTACGAGCCGTCCCTGCCGATCGCCGGATCAGGGCCTTCGCGCTGTCCGGACCCCTGGTCCCGACCGGTCGCCCGGTGTCTCACCCGTTGCCCAGCCCATCACCCACGCAACAGGGAGACCCCTATGTCCAGCTCTTCCAGCTCTTCCAGCTCCATCACCTGCACGTCGCTGTCCTTCTCATGGCCGGACGGCACCGAGGTCCTCGACGGCTTCCAGCTCGCCGTCGGCCCCGGCCGGACCGGCCTCATCGGTCTCAACGGCTCCGGGAAGTCGACCCTGCTCAAGCTGATCGCCGGGGAGCTCACCCCGACCGAGGGCGCCGTCCGTACCGCGGGCGAGGTCGGGTACCTGCCGCAGAACGCAACCCTCGACACCGGCCTGCGGGTCGACGAGGCACTCGGCATCGCCGGGACGCGCGCCGCGCTGCACGCCATCGAGGCGGGTGACGCGAGCGAGCGGAACTTCACCGCGGTCGGTGACGACTGGGACGTGGAGGAGCGGGCACGCGCCACGCTCGACCAGCTCGGCCTCGGGCACATCGGCCTCGACCGCACCATCGGCGAGGTCTCCGGCGGCGAGTGCGTCCTGCTGCGGCTGGCCGCGCTCCTGCTGGCCCGGCCCGGTGTGCTGCTGCTCGACGAGCCGACGAACAACCTCGACCTGTACGCGCGGCGTCGCCTCTACGCCGCCGTGTCGGCCTGGTCCGGTGTGCTGCTCGTGGTCAGCCACGACCGTGAACTGCTGGAACTCGTCGACCAGATCGCCGATCTGCGGGACGGCGAGGTCACCTGGTACGGCGGCGCGTACACGGCGTACGAGGAGGCGCTCGCGGCCGAACAGGAGGCGGCCGAACGCATGGTGCGGGTCGCCGAGGCCGACGTGCAGCGCCAGAAGCGCGAACTGGCCGACGCACAGGTGAAGCTGGCCCGGCGCAAGCGGTACGGGCAGCGGATGTATGACAGCAAACGCGAGCCGAAGATCGTCATGGGTGGGCGCAAACGGGCGGCCCAGGAGTCGGCCGGCAAACACCGCATCATGCACACCCAGAAGCTCGCCGACGCGAAGGAAAGGCTCGACGAGGCGGTCGAGGCGGTACGGGACGACGACGAGATCCGCATCGAACTCCCCTCCACGACGGTCCATCCCGGGCGGGGGGTGCTGCTGCTGCGCGAGCTGGAGCTGCGCTACGGGGCGCGGGTCGGCGGCGAGTTCGAGTTGCGCGGTCCCGAGCGGATCGCCCTCGTGGGCCGCAACGGCGCGGGCAAGACGACGCTCCTGCGCACCGTCGCCGGCGAACTGGAGCCGGTGTCGGGCGAGGTGGCAGCACAGGTGCCGCTGCGCTTCCTGCCACAGCGGCTCGATGTGCTCGACGACGAGCTGAGCGTGGTGCAGAACGTCGCCCGGTTCGCGCCGGACGCGACCCCCAACCGGATCCGGGCACGGCTGGCGCGGTTCCTGTTCAGGGGGGCCAGGGCCGATCAGCCGGCCGGGACGCTCTCGGGAGGAGAGCGGTTCCGCGCCGCGCTCGCCGCGCTGATGCTGGCCGAGCCGGCGCCACAGCTGCTGATGCTGGACGAGCCGACGAACAACCTGGACATGGCCAGCGTGCGGAAGCTGACGGCCGCGCTGGAGGCGTACGAGGGAGCGCTGATCGTGGCCAGCCACGATGTGCCGTTCCTGGAGTCGATCGGCATCACGCGCTGGCTGCTGCTCGACGGCGAGCTGCGTCCGACGACGCCGGAGGAGGTGCGGGAGAGCCTGGGGGCGCGCTGACACCCCGCGGCTCCGGGGCCGTGCGGCTCCCCCGGCACAGGGTGCTCGCCTGCCCGCCGGCACATGCGGGCTCCCGGGGGGCCGTGCTCCCTCGCCTGCGCCCGGGGGGGGACCGCACTCCGGCGCGCGGCTCCCGCGGCCGTGCTCCCGGGCCGGCGTCCGGGAGCACGGCCGGCGGCCCGGCGCGCGTCCCAGGCGGCGGACGTGCCCGCGGGCATGCGGGCGGCGGATTTGTGTGCGGGCATGCGGGCGGAACACCGGCGGCCCGGGGATCGACCGGCCGGTTACGGGGTAGGTGACGTCGGTCACCGTTCCCTGCCGCGATCCGGAGAAGTGCCCGTGCCGAGCAGAAGAGCCCTGGTCCGCCGTCCGAGCCCGCGCCTCGCCGAGGGCCTGGTCACCCATGTCGAGCGTCTGCCCGTCGATACCGCTCTGGCGCTCACGCAGTGGGAGCGGTACGTGGAGATCCTGGGCGCGCACGGCTGGGAGACCGTCGCGGTGGACCCGGCCGACGACTGCCCGGACGGGGTGTTCGTCGAGGACACGGTGGTGATGTTCCGCAACGTCGCGCTGATCGCCCGCTCGGGCGCCGAGCAGCGCCGGCCCGAGACCGCCGCCGTCGAGGAGACGGTGGCGCGGCTCGGCTGCTCGGTGAACTGGATCTGGGAACCGGGGACCCTCGACGGCGGGGATGTGCTCAAGGTCGGCGACACGGTGTACGTGGGGCGGGGCGGCCGCACCAACGCGGCGGGCGTCCAGCAGCTGCGGGCGGCCTTCGAGCCGCTGGGCGCCCGGATCGTCGCCGTACCGCTCAGCAAGGTGCTGCACCTCAAGTCGGCGGTGACGGCCCTGCCGGACGGCACGGTCATCGGGCACGGACCGCTGGTCGAGCAGCCGTCGGCCTTCCCGCGCTTCCTTCCCGTGCCGGAGGAGACGGGTGCGCATGTGGTGCTGCTGGGCGGCGGGAAGCTGCTGATGGCCGCGAGCGCGCCCCGTTCGGCGGAGCTGTTCACCGACCTCGGCTACGAGCCGGTCCTGGTCGACATCAGCGAGTTCGAGAAGCTCGAAGGGTGCGTGACCTGCCTGTCCGTGCGCATGCGTGACCTGTACGCATAACCGAACGTAATCGCTCATCACGGCGCCCGGACTTGGCGCAGGCTTACGGCCCCCTTAACCTACGGTCTCGTAACCTACGAGTCCGTAAGTATTTTCCCGTCCCCCAGGAGCACCCGTGACCCTCACCTCTCCCCACCTCGGCAGCTCGGAAGCGTGGACCGACGCCCGGCTGCTGTTCGCGCTGGAGGAGGTGGTCGAGAAGGAACTCAACCGCCATCTCAAGGTGACCAAGGACTGGATGCCGCACGAGTACGTCCCCTGGTCGGACGGCCGGAACTTCCCGGGCCTCTTCGAGGACGGTGAGCCCTGGGACCCCGCTCAGTCCAAGGTCACCGACCTCGGCAAGATCGCGCTCGTCGTCAACCTGCTCACCGAGGACAACCTCCCCAGCTACCACCACGAGATCGCCAGCCTCTTCGGGCGCGACGGCGCCTGGGGCACCTGGGTGCACCGCTGGACGGCCGAGGAGGGCCGCCACGGCATCGTGATGCGCGACTACCTGCTCGCCTCGCGCGCGGTGGACCCGGACAAGCTGGAGCAGTTCCGGATGACGCACATGAGCGAGGGCTTCGAGTCGGACAACCGGCACTCGATGCTCCACTCGGTCGCGTACGTCGCCTTCCAGGAGCTCGCGACCCGCATCTCGCACCGCAACACCGGTCACAAGTCGGGCGACCCGGTCTGCGACCGGATGCTGGCGCGCATCGCCACCGACGAGAACCTGCACATGGTCTTCTACCGGAACCTGCTGGGCGCCGCCTTCGAGCTCGCCCCCGACCTGACCATGCAGGCCGTCCGGGACGTCGTCGTCAACTTCCGGATGCCGGGACACGGCATGCCGGGCTTCGAGCGGGCGGCCGCGCAGATGGCGATCGGCGAGGTCTACAACATGCGCATCCACCACGACGATGTGCTGCAGCCGGTCCTGCGCTTCCTGAAGGTCCTCGACATCGACGGGCTCGGCCCGGAGGGTCTGAAGGCGCAGGAGGAGCTCGGCCTGTACATGCGCGGCCTGGACGCCGAGGCCAGCAAGTTCGACGAGAAGCTCGCGGCCCGCAAGGCCCGGATGGCGGCGCGCGCCGCGGGCTGACCGGCCGTGGGGTCCGCGGGCCGCCTCCGAGTCGCCGAAGGCCGCCGGGGCGGCCGCGTAGCCCCGGAAGCGGCCGAGGCCCTTCGAGGTGTCGAGCCCCGGGGGCCGGGAGCCTTCGGGCTGAAAGGGGCGCATTCCGGTTGCGCCCGGCGCACAGGCCACTCACAGGGCGCGCGACGCTGCCACGTACGCTGTGCCGCGTGAAGCCTGTGACCCGCTTTTTCCTGATCGGCGCCCCGATAGCCATCGTCGCCTCCATCGTGTTCGGTGGAGGCGGCGGCTCGCAGCGCCCCGCCGACATGGCCGATGAAGCCACCGCCCCCAAGGCGACCGGAGCACCGAACCCTCTCAAGACGGGCAGCGCGGACGAGCAGAAGGCGCTGGAGGAGCGGATCGCCAAGATGCCCCCCGGCCTCGCCGCACCGGGCAAGAAGGAGATCGCCGCCCGGCTGGTGGCGAGCGCCGAGAACTCGACCCTCGACTGGCGCGGCCAGTACGACTCCATCGAGGACATCGGCGACGGCAACGGCTATACCGCCGGCGTCATCGGCTTCTGCTCCGGTACGCACGACATGCTCGAGCTGGTCGAGTACTACACGGAGCAGCACCCGGACAATCCGCTCGCCGCGTACCTCCCGGCACTGCGGGAGGTCGACGGCACAGACTCGCACGAGGGCCTGGACCCCGGTTTCACGGCCGCGTGGGTCAAGGCCGCGAAGGACCCCGCGTTCCGTACCGCCCAGGACGTGATCCGGGACCGCGTCTACTTCGATCCGGCCGTGCGCCTGGCGAAGATGGACGGACTGTCCACCCTCGGCCAGTTCGTCTACTACGACGCGATGGTGCTGCACGGCCCCGGCGTCGGGCAGAGCGGCTTCTACGGCATCCGCGACGCGGCCATGAAGAAGGCGCGCACGGTGGCGGAGGGCGGCGACGAGAAGGCGTTCCTCGACGCCTTCATGGACGCGGGCCGGGCCGTGATGAAGACGCAGCTGACCGAGCGGGAGCGCGACACGTCCCGCATCGACACCGCCCAGCGGGTCTTCCTGCGCGACGGCAACATGGATCTCAAGATTCCGCTGACGTGGAAGACCTATGGAGAGACGTTTCGCATCGATGCGCTGTGACCGTCACCAGGCGGCTTCGCGGTAGTCCTTGAGGAACACCCCGGCGACGGGCGAGCCCGCCTCGCCCCGCACGATCGGGTCGTAGACGCGGGCGGCGCCGTCCACGACGTCCAGCGGCGTACGGGTGCCGACGGCGGCGATCCGCGCCTTGCGGGGCGCGGGGTTCTCGTCGGTGATCCAGCCGGTGTCGACGCTGCACATGTACACGCCCTGGTCGGCCAGCTGCTCGGCGCTGGTCCGCGTGAGCATGTTGAGCGCGGCCTTCGCCATGTTGGTGTGGGGATGACCGGCCGTCTTGTTGCGCACGGTGAAGCGTCCCTCCACGGCGCTCACGTTGACGATGTAGCGGCGCGGCCGCGGCGAGGCGAGCAACAGCGGCAGCAGGCGGTCGCAGAGCAGCGCCGGTGCGAGGGCGTTGACGAGCTGCGTCTCCAGCAGCTCGGCGGGGTCGAGCTCGCCGAGGCGGACGGACCAGGAGTTCCGCTCCGAGGGGTCGGCCAGCAGCCCGGCCTCGTCCACCTGTCCTCCCAGTACGAGGGCAAGGGCGCCGCTCGACGCGGAAAGGGCGTTCGGCGGCTCGTAGCCCGGGGCCACGAGCACACCGCCCGGCAGGGCTCCCCGCCGCTCGCCGTCGCCCAGCAGGGCGTACGACTCGGGCGGCCGGCGTATCGTCTGGGCGGCGTTGTTGACGAGTATGTCGAGGGGCTGCCCGTCGGCGAGGAGCCGGTCGCACAGTCCGAGGACCTGCCGGGGGTCGCGCAGGTCGATGGCGGCCACGGTCAGCCGGTCGAGCCACTGTTCGCTGCCCTCGGCCGCGCGGAAGCGTCTCAGGGTGTCCTGGGGAAAGCGGCTGGTGACGAGGAGCTCGGCGCCGTCGCGGAGCATCATCAGCGCGAGCTGGAACCCGATCTTCACCCGCCCGCCGGTGAGCAGCACCCGGCGCCCCGCCAGATCGGTCGCCGAGGCCCGCCGGCCGGTGTTCTCCTCGGCGCAGGCCGGACAGAGCCGGTGGTAGAAGGCGTCCGCCCGTCTGTACGACGACTTGCAGACATAGCAGTGCCGCGGCTTGATGAACTCTCCGGGGCTGTCGTTCCCGGCGACCCGCAGGGGCGCGTCCTCGCGCCGGTCGAGCGCACCGGTGGCGGTGGCGGCACTGATGGCGGCATCGGCGGCTGCCTCTGCGCGCCGACGCGCCCGGCGGCGCTTGTTGCGGCTTTCGCGCGCGAAGGAAGCGGCGAGGACCTCGCCCTGGACGCGCATGGGGTCGTCCAGCGGCAGGGCGCGCAACCGCCCGACCGTGCGGCTGAACGCCGCCAACTCGTCGTCCGTGAGGGTGCTCGGGTGCTGATGCTCCATGCGCAGGTGATCTTAGCGAGGGCCCGCGCGGGTCAGCACCGGGTTATCCGACCACTCGGGAGAGGGACGGCATTTCTGTGCTTTGCTCATGATCTGCCAGGGTGGTCGGCCATGGAATCCGATCTCCGTGTGGACACCGACCAGCTGGGCCGATTCTCCCGCGCCCTGGGCGAATCGCTGACATCGCTCGGGGAGGCCAGACGGGCCCTCGAACACGCCCGGGCGGACCAGCTGGGCACGGGCGCACTCGACGAGGCCTGCGACGGCTTCCAGCAGCGCTGGAAGTACGGCGCGGAGCTGCTGGGCATCCGGATCACGGCGGTCCACGACGGCGTGCGCGCCAGCCACGCGGGATACGACCAGCTCAACCGGGCCATCGAGTCGGCGTTCAAGGCGGTGGAGACGCGTGGCTGAGACGCCCTACCCGCACCTGGGCTGGAACCCGGCACCGGGCAGCCCACCCGAGATCGCGCGGCTGCGGACCAAGCTGTCGTCGTCGGCGACCGCCCTCGGGACGGCCCATCGCCTGGTGGATCAGCTGCTGGGCGAGAGTTCCCACTGGCACGGCGAGGCGGCGGACGCGTTCCGAGAGGCCCTCGACGGCGACCTTCCGCGATACCTGAAGAACGCCCACCGCTCCCTGACGAAGGCGGCGAACCGTCTGGGCGGATGGCACGACGACCTGGTGGGCTACCAGGCCACCGCGAAGCGGTACGAGACACAGGCGGGCCTGCACGCCTCGAAGCTGCAGGCCGCGGAGTCGGCCCACGCCACGACGTCCGCCCGCGCCGACGCCCCGGCCTCCGACCTCCGCTCCGCGGCGGACGCGGTCACCCGCGCGAGGGAGGCCCTGTCGCACGTCCGCCGCCTGGCCCGCGAACTGGAGGAGACCCACCACACGGAGGCGGCCCGGGTGGCGAAGACCCTCAACGAGGCGACGGACCGCCTGGCCCCGAAGGAGCCGGGGGCATGGGACAAGGCCTTGAAGTGGATCGAAGAGGACTTGGGCGACGTGCTGTCCGACATCTCAGCTGTCGCGGGCTTCCTCGGTCTCGTACTGGGTGCCTTCTTTCCGCCAGTTGGCCTCGCACTGCTGATCGTGGCCACCGGCGCAAGCATGGGCGCACTCGCCCTGCACTTGGCGGACCCGAAGGTCACCGCCTCGCTGAAGGACGGCTTCACCGAGGGAAAATTCGATGCGGATTTCTGGGACAGTGCTGTGACCATCACAGGTGACGCTCTGGGGTCTGTCCCTGGCATCGCCTCCTTGGCACAAGGCGCAAAGGTCGGGGCCGGAGCACTTCGAACCGCCTCTGCAGCATCCGAGCCCGGCGCCTTCGGCATCGGTGCAAGGGAGTTCGCGAGTGCCTCCAAGAACACGATCTCCGAGCTGTCCAGCGTGGAGAACCCCCTCCATCAATGGGCTTTACGGGAGACAAGCCCAGCAACGAAGAAGGTGATTACATATGGATTCCCTGCAACGGGGGCCGTAACCGCTGGAAGTCACTACACCTCATACGACGACGACAGTGCAGTGGCCAATTCTGCAACCGGGGTGGACGGCGCACGAGCCGTACTCGAAGACGGCCCCACCTCAGCGGCGAAGGTCGCGCACGCATGGGCCTTGCTCCGCCCATGAGAAGCGACAGGAAAGGTGCTTCGGTGATCGCAGCTACTCGCTCTCCTATGATCTGGTTCCGCCTACCTCCCGGCTACCACACGCTCGATCCATCAACCTACGGACTCTTGGAAAGCGCGGGCGCAACCATTGTCGCGCCGATCATCGAGGGAACACAGCCAACGGGTCAGCTACGTGCCGAAATGCGCGCCGTCGTGGACCTGCTCACGGCGCTCACGGAGCAGGGGTGCATGCACATGGCGCTCGGCGTGCACCCGGACGGAGCGCATGGCGCCTGCACCTCTCTCTTCTCGTTGTCAGCTCTGGAATCAACCGCTCCCACCCCTCAGACGGCGGCAGCACAGGCAGCCCTGGGAATGGCCAACTCACCGCTCTGGCAGGCCAGTCGGCGCGCGCTCCTGGAGCTCCCTGGCGGAACCCCTGCAGCACTCGTCGCGGGCACCTTGACCCCTCCGACGGGTCTGCTGCACAGCTGCGGAATCACGGTCGCCGCTCAAGAGGTCTTCCAAGCGCGGGTGGCGGTCCCATTCCCAGATGCTTCCCATGTCGCCATCGCCGATCTGACCAGCGCAGCCGTACGCCACGCCGAGGAGTACACCGACATCCTCGAAGGAATTGCCCATACTTTCACATTCGTCAACCCGGAATCTCCTTCGGCCGTTCCGAATTCGACATCCTCAAGGATTTTGGACTTGCTGACATGACGCCATCCGGGTCGTTGCCCTTGACGAAGGCCGCATTCGATCATCCACCCACCGATCTAGGTCACAAAAAACTGGTGATCAAGCGCTGGATCTGGCTGATCTTCACTTCCACTGCGGCCATCGCTGCAGGATCTCTGTGTACGGTCGAGAAGTCGTGGGAGCTAGCAGCGTTGAGCTTGTTCTTCTTCTCATTCATGCTCCCGCTCACGGTGATCGCACTTCAGCGCACACGCCGGGTCGCACAGATCCTCCGGACCTATCCCTGGCAGGCGTACGCATGCTCGTACCCGCCGCGCGCACTGGACAGACCCACGGTGATCCGGATCGGCTTCAGCGAGCAGCACACTCCGGTCCTGCGCATCACGCCGTTCTCCGTGGAACTCGCGCGGAAGCAGAACTCCCAACCGGACATGATCTGGTTCGCCGGGGATCCCCGCTTCGGGGGCGTCGTGTCGCCCGTCGGGGGGCACTTCCCCGTCCGGGTCGTGCCCGAGGACATGGGAGACGGCGCTCCTCAGGGGACAGCTGAGGACGATGCCCTCGCCGAGAAGGCCGACCTCGTCAAAGAAGGCAAGGTCCGCAAGACATGACCCTCAGCCCCGCCCGCGCTTCAGCTGGTACCGCTCCTTCTCCGAGAGCCCGCCCCACACGCCGAAGCGCTCGTCGTGCGTGAGGGCGTACTCCAGGCAGGCCTCCCGGCCCTCGCAGGCGCCGCAGAGGCGCTTGGCCTCGCGGGTGGAGGAGCCCGGGTCCGGGAAGAAGAACTCCGGGCCCGTCTGGGCGCACAGGGCGTTCTCCTGCCAGGAGAGTGCGTTGTCGATCGGGGCAGCGGTGTTGGTCGGCATGTGCGACACGCTGCCCTGGCGCGATAAACATGACGTCAACGAAAGATCAACGCCCCGCGCCGGAAGCACCGCAGATCGCCCTTCGTAAGCATGGGCCTCCACGGCGTGATCGGCAAGGCGTTCGGCCGGGTGTCACGCGCCGGTCCTGGCGCTCTGGATCACCGCGAAGCGCGCGCCGTAGGGGTCGGTCAGCTTGGCGTAGCGGCCGACACCGTCCATCATGGTCGGCGCCAGGCGCACCTTGCCCCCGAGCTGCTCCGCCCTGGTGGCGGTCACATCGGCGTCGGCGACCTCGAAGTAGGGCTCCCAGTGCGGGCCGTCCGCCGCCTCCACCGGGTCGTCGTCGAGCGGGACGACTCCGCCGAACGAGGCGTTCTGGCCCTGCCCCGCCGGTGTGAGCAGGGTGTACGAGCCGGTGCCGTCGGGCAGCGGAATGGTGGCCGCCCGGATGCCGAGCACGGCCCCGTAGAAGGCCGTCGCAGCGGCGGGGTCCTCGGTGTACAGCTCCGTCCAGCAGAGCGTGTGGCGGTCGTTCACCACGTCGAGGCCCTTGTTGGTCCCGGGCTGCCAGACGGCGAAGCCGACGCCCGCCGGGTCGGCGAAGACCGCCATCCGGCCGAATTCGAAGACGTCCATCGGCTCGAACAGCACCGTGCCGCCGCCCGCCAGCACGGCCTTCGCCGTGGCGTCGGCGTCCGGGGTCCGGAAGTAGACCGACCACGCGGACCGCGTCGCCCGGTCGGGCGGGATCGTCATGCCGCCGGCCGCGGTCCTGCCGTCCAGCTGGAACATGCCGTATCCGCCGGCCTGCGGCCCGGCCGACCGGAAGCGCCAGCCGAAGAGGCCGCCGTAGAAGTACTCGGCGCCCTCCAGGTCGGGTGTGCCGAGGTCGAGCCAGTTCGGGGAGCCGGTGACGTAGCGGGTGGTGAGCATGGGTGCCCCTTCGTGGTCCCGTGCGCGGGACCGGTTCACCGCCGCTCCCGCGCACGGGTGCGGTACGCCACGTGGGAGGGGCGTGGCGCACCACGGCCGTACGTGGGCCGGGATGCCCGGGCCCGTTCTGTCGCGCTCACGAGTCTGCTCCCGAAGCGGCTGCCTCGCACACGGAGATCTCCGGCAGAGCCCGCGCCGGTTCCGCCGCACGCGTCCTCAACGGCCTTGCGCGCCTCGGCGCTGTTCACTCGCTCGGGGGAGCGCGGGGGGCGGTCCGCTGCCGAAGGGGTGCCGTGCGGACCCCGCGGGCGCGGCCCGGGCCCGCGTCATGGATCAATGGTCGTGTCCGGGGGCGGCGCCGGCCGGCGGATGGTGGGGCTCGTGTCCGGGGACGGTGCCGTCGGGTTTGGCCACCAGGAAGAGTCCGGCCATGCCCATGTCCGAGTGGCTCTGCACATGGCAGTGGTACATCCAGGCGCCCGCGCCCACGTGCTCGCCGGCGATGATCTGGAAGCCGAAGGAGTCGGCCGGACCGGTGATCTTGTTGTCGACGATCCGGCTCGGGTCGTCCGGTCCCGTGAGCAGGCCCGTGCGGTTGTCCGCCCAGCGGTGACCGTGGATGTGGAACGTGTGGTAGTACTCGCCGTGTGTGATCATGATGATCTCGACCCGGTCCCCCACCGTGGCCCGGAACTCCGGACTCTGGTGACCCGGCCTGTTGTTGATCGTCATGTCGTTGAAGACGATGGTGAACTGCTTGTCGGGCAGGATGTCGCCCTGGCGCCGGACGACCACCGGGCCGTAGAGGCCCTTGCGGATTCCGCCGGTGCCGTGATCCGTGCCGACGACATGGTCGTGGTAGTGCCAGTAGCCCGCGCTTCCCGGCCGCCAGGTGCCGTCCTTGCGCCGGCCCGGGGTGTGGGTGCGCCAGGTGTACGTGCGGGTGGCGCCCGGCTCGACGTGGCTGCGGTTCATCCTCGTACCGTCGCTCGCCACGTCGTAGTCGACGCCGTGGACATGGAGGCTGACGGGGACGTCCATGGCGTTCTCGAACTCGATGTGCAGGGTGTCGCCTTCGGTGATCTCGATGAGGGGGCCGGGCACGGTCGCCTTCCCCTTCTCCAGGCCATAGCCCATCTGTCCGTCCGCCAGTTTCTCCGCGTACAGCTTCAGATGGCGCACCCGGCCGCCCGCCGGCGCCGTCCTCGGGGGCGTCTCGGCGGAGACCGCGTTCGGCGCGGCAGCAAGCGACAACGATGTCACGCCGGTCGCGGCGACTGCCCCTCCGGCCAGCAGCCTCCGGTTGAAGCTCCGTCTGTCCATGCCGAACTCCCTTGCCTGATGCGGAAGCTGACGGGGCGCGGAGCCCCCGGGAACGGGCACACCGTAGCCGGGGCAGATTCGTTTTTCCACAGCCAGGACAAAGTTCGCGGGATTCGTGCCAACCTATTGGCGTGCCACGGAAAGAGGTCTAGCTTCGTCGACGTTTGCTGTGACCACAGAGGGGTGGGTGAACACATGCACCGTGCACCACATCACCGGTCGAGATCCCGCCGAGCGATGGCGGCGGCGCTGGCATCGGGCGCACTGACGGCGACACTGCTCGGCGGGACGGCCGCCACCGCCGAACCCAATCCGGGAGAACGGCGGACAACGTTGTCGATCCAGTCGCCGCCGGGTGGCGCCGACGTACGGGTGCTGGTCTTCCACGCTTCGGCCACCGCCGAGTCACCGACCGTCGATGCCGGGATCGCGGCCATCGAGGCGATCGGGCAGACGGGCCCGACGGCCCAGCGCTTCCGCACCGAGGCCACCGACGACGCCGCCGTGTTCACCAACGCCACCAAACTCGGCCGCTACCACGCGATCGTGTTCCTGACCGGTGCCGGCGATGTGCTCGACCCCGAGCAGGAGGCGGGCCTGGAGGCGTACATGGAGGCCGGTGGCGGTTTCCTCGGCGTCCATGACGCGGCGCGCACAGAGCCGTACTCCGACTGGTTCGGCGGACTGGTCGGCGCGCGGCCGGCCGCCAGCAGTCCGGCCGCCGTCCAGCGTGCGACCGTCGAGGTCGGCGACCGGCAGCATCCGGCCACCCGGCAACTGCCGCTGAACTGGAAGCGTCCGGACAAGTGGCTGAACTGGACGGCCAACCCGTCCGGCTCGGTGCACACGGTGGCCCGGGTCAAGGAGAGCACGTACAAGCCGGGGGCGAGCGCCAACGGCTGGGACCACCCGGTCTCCTGGTGTCGTGACTACGACGGCGGCCGGTCCTTCTACACGGGCATGGGCGGCACGGTGGAGTCGTTCGCCGAGACCGACTTCCGCGACCATCTGCGCGGCGCGCTCCACTGGACGACACGGCTGTCCCGTGCCGACTGCAAGGCGACCATCGACGCCAACTACAAGGCCGAGCGGGTGACGCAGCCCAACCAGCCGGGGCAGAACGACCAGATCGGCGAGCCGCACGGGCTGGTCGCCGCCCCGGACGGGCGCATCCTGTACATCGGCCGGGGCGGCGCCGACTCGTCCAGGCCGGTGATCACCGACTGGAACGACCCGAACATCGGCAAGGGGCTCGGGGAGATCCACGTCTACGACCCGAGGACCGGGAAGGCGCAGCTCGCGGGCGCGCTGACGGTGTTCGGCAACAAGGGCGGCGGTGACGAGCTGGTCAAGAACGAGGAGGGCCTCCTCGGCATCGAGCTCGACCCCGGCTTCCAGACCAACGGCTGGGTGTACCTCCACTACACCCCCCACTCGAAGATCAACCGTGAGACGCACATGGCGGAGCGGTACGTGTCCCGCTTCACCCTCGACCTCACGACCAACAAGCTGGACCTGGCGAGCGAGAAGGTACTGCTCAAGTGGCCGGTGCAGATCCACAGCTGCTGCCACGCGGGGGGCGGCATGGCCTGGGACTCCCGGCAGAACCTGTACATCGCCACCGGTGACAACAACTCCAGCGGTTTCACCTCCGGCTACTCCGGCAACAACCCGGAGCCGAATTTCAAGGGTGTCTCGTTCTCCGACGCCCGCCGCACCTCCGGCAACACCAACAACCTCAACGGGAAGATCCTGCGGATCCACCCCGAGGACGACGGGACGTACACGCTTCCCGAGGGCAATCTCTTCACCGGCGAGGAGCCTGACGAAGGCGGGGGCAAGACCCGCGGGGAGATCTATGTGATGGGCGTGCGCAACCCGGCCCGCATCTTCGTCGACCGGACGACGGACATCCTCTACGCGGGATGGGTCGGCCCCGACGCGGGCGCGCCGTCCACCACCTGGGGGCCTGCCAAGTACGACACGTTCGCCGCGATCACCAAGGCGGGCAACCACGGCTGGCCGTACTGCATGGGCAACAACCAGCCGTACCGGGACCGCAACCTGCCCGATCCCGCCAAGCCCCTCGGCTGGTACGACTGTGCGAAGCCGAGGAACGAGTCGCCCAACAACGACGGTCTGGTGAACCTCCCGCCGGTCACACCCAACACCATCTGGTACTCCCCGCAGGGCGGTGGCGTGGACTATCCGCGTGACGCCAGCGGCGTGCCCAGCTACAAGACGGAGGAGCAGAAGCTGCTGCTGCCGTGGCTCAAGGGCGGTGGCCAGGCGACCATGAACGGTCCGGTGTACCGCTATGACGCGGCCTCCGCCAGTGGGGTCAAGTGGCCGGCGTACTGGGACGGCAAGTGGTTCGTCGGCGACTTCTACGACGGTGACCAGCCCCGGCACGCGGTGCTCACCGATCCGAGGACGGTCGGCAAGGGCGGCCTGCCCGTCCACGCCGAGTCGCTGAAGAGGATCATTCCGGTCGGGGCGAACGGCATCCGCAACCTGATGGACTGGAAGTTCGCACCGGACGGTTCGCTGTACGTCCTCGACTACGGCCGGGGCTTCTTCACCTCGGACTCCAAGTCCGCGCTGTGGCGCGTGACGTACAAGGGCGGCGAGGCGACGCCCGCCGCCGCCGATCTGGCGAGGAGGGCGGTCCGGTGAAGCGACGCACGGTCGGACACCACTCACTCAGGCTGTGGACGGCCCTGCTCGGGTCACTGCTCATGGTCCTCGGCCTCACCTCCACCGCGTACGGACGGGCCGACGACCGGGAAGGGGCCGCCGCCCAGACGCTGACCTGGACGGCGGGTGACCCCATCGACCGTTACCTGTCCTTCCCGACCACCGCGGTGGCGGGCACCACGACCATCGTCTTCGAGAACAGCGCGGCCACCGGAAACACGACCGGGATGCCGCACACCCTGACGTTCGACGTGTCGGACCCCGAGTACAACAACGACGTGCCGCTGAACATCCTGGCCAACCCCAGCGACGACCAGGGCGGCAGGCACAGCGTCGAGGTGACCCTCTCCCCCGGCCGGTACCGGTTCCACTGCACGATTCCCGGCCACGGCTCGATGCAGGGCATCCTCACGGTCTCCGATCCGGGCGGCGAGGACACCACCGCACCTGAGACGTCGGCGAAGGTCGAGGGTGAGCGGAACGCGGACGGCGCCTACATAGGGCACGCCAACGTGACCCTCGCGGCGACCGACGCGGGGTCGGGCGTGGACCGGATCGAGTACGCGGTCGGCGCCGACGGCTCATGGCTGGCCTACACCGGCCCGGTGATGGTCCACGAGGTGGGCACCCACACATTCCGCTACCGGGCCACCGACAAGGCGGGCAACACCTCCGCCGAGAAGACCGCCGAGTTCCAGGTGGTCGCCCCGCCGACGGACGACAGGACCCCGCCGGAGACCTCGGCGACGGTCGGCGGCGAGAAGAACGAGCAGGGCCAGTACCTGGGGATGGCGACGGTCACCGTCACCGCCTCCGACACCGGGTCGGGCGTCAACACCATCCAGTACGCCATCGGCAGCGGCGCCTGGCAGACCTACGGGGCGCCGGTGATGGTGCACGAGGCCGGCACCCACACCGTGCGCTACCGGGCCACGGACAGGGCGGGGAACGTGGCGGCCGAGAAGTCGGTCGGGTTCACCGTCGTCACGCCGCCGGCCCAGGACAGGACCCCGCCCGGGACGACGGCCGCGGTGACGGGGAGCAAGAACTCCGACGGCGCGTTCATCACCAGCGCCAAGGTGACGGTCACCGCGACCGACGCCGGGTCGGGGGTCGACAAGGTCGAGTACTCCCTGGACGGCGGCCCCTACCTCGCGTACACGGCGCCCGTCATCGTCGACCGGGTCGGGTGCCACACGGTGCTCCACCGGGCCACCGACAAGGCCGGCAACACCTCCGGGGCGAAGGAGGCGAGCTTCCACGTGGCCGAGGGCGGCGGGGTGCCGGCGCCCCACTGCCCCGAGTTCGACGAGCGGCTCACCGTCATCGTCGGCACGGTCGACACCGGCGTACCGAACCGGATGACCCGCAGCAGGTGCAACGTCAACGAGCTGATCGAGGACGAGAAGGACTGGTCGTCGCACGCGCTCTTCCTGAAGCGCGTGGACACGGTGCTCGACTCGCTGCTCGCCGACGGTGTCATCGACGCCCGTGAGCACCGGACGATCTACCGGGCGGCCAGGGAGTCCGGCATCGGCAGGCCGGGCCAGAACACCGGCTACCGGTCGCTGTTCGACGGCACGGCGGCGTCCTTCGCCCGCTGGCAGCATGTGGGCGGCGGCAGGTTCGGGCTCACCGCGGACGGCGCGATGACCAGCAGCACGTCCGTCCCGGGCATGGGCATGCTGTGGTTCCCGCAGCGCCAGTACGGGGACTTCTCGCTGAAGCTCCAGTGGCGTGACGACGCCCCGGGGACGGGCAACGCCAACGGCGGTGTGTTCGTACGCTTCCCGAACGTCCACGACCACCCGGAGGAGACACGGCCGGAGTGGGTCGCCATCAAGTTCGGGCACGAGGTGCAGATCCTGGACCGGCCGGAGGGCGACATGTACAAGACGGGCTCCGTCTACGGCTTCGACCGGGTCGGGCTGGGCGGCGCGGGAGTCACCCCCAAGGGCACCTGGAACGACTACGAGATCCGGGTGGAGGGCCAGCACTACTCCGTCTTCCGCAACGGTGTCCTGATCAACGAGTTCGAGAACAGCGGCGGCCAGGACTTTTATCCGGCCCGCGGGGACGACCCGGGCACGGACGGACGGCGCTACGCGACCGGCCACATCGGGCTCCAGGTGCACGGGACCACGGATGTGATCTCGTACCGCGACATCCGGATCAAGGAGCTGTAGGGACCGCTCTCCCCTGGGGCCGGCCAGGCCACCGGGCAGGCCGGCCGGCCTGGTCGGTCCGGTCGGTCCGGTCGGTCCGGTCGGCCCTGCGCGGGCCTGGCCGGCACTCTTCGGCGTCGGCCGCTCCTCGTCGGCGCCGGCCGGCGGTCCACAGGGCCGACGGCGCGGATGGCCGCTGCCTCCGCCGGAACGGAACTGCGGGCCCCGTCGGCCCGTCCGTCCAGATCGGCTGAGGTCTTTCGTTCGGACAGGGCCGGACGGGTGAGCGGGGTCCGATGCCTGGGGCATCACCGGGGCCCCCGGGGGCCGGGAGGACGGATCGCACGGCGGAGGAGGGAGGCGACGGGGGCGGCTCCCGGGCCCGGAGGACTACGAGAAACGTCGGCGACCGTCGACCGACGACAACGCGGCGAGGCGCGGTGCCGGGGCACCCGAACCCGGCACGATCCAGATCCAGACGAACCTAATCGGCCGGCTCGGTCCGCTTGGCGCGGCTCGGCTGTACCCGCTTGGGCTCACCCGGCATCTTCGGGTAGTCCGGCGGGTACGGCATGTCGGCCAGGCCGCGGTCGTGCTCGTCCTTGGCCGCAAGCTCCAGCAGGCTGTCGAGGGTGAAGGCGTGGTCGTCCATGTCCGCGTGGACGTCGCCGACGTCGGCGTACCGCACGGGCATGGTGGCCAGGTCGAAGTCGCGCGGCTGGATGTCGTCGAGCTCGTCCCAGCGAAGGGGCGCGGAGACCGGGGCATGCGGTCTGGGCCGGATGGAGTACGCGGAGGCGATGGTCCGGTCGCGGGCCGTCTGGTTGTAGTCGACGAAGATCCGCTCGCCCCGCTCCTCCTTCCACCAGGCGGTGGTGACCCGGCCCGGCATACGCCGTTCCAGTTCCCGGCCGATGGCGATGGCCGCCCGGCGGACCTGCGTGAACTCCCAGCGGGGTTCGATCGGCACGAAGACGTGCAGCCCGCGGCCGCCGGAGGTCTTGGGCCAGCCGCGCACGCCGTGCTCGTCGAGCAGGGCGCGCAGCTCGTGGGCGGCGCGCACCGCGTCGTCGAACCCGGTGCCGGGCTGCGGGTCCAGGTCGATGCGCAGTTCGTCGGGGTGGTCGGTGCGGTCGCCGCGTACCGGCCAGGGGTGGAAGGTGAGCGTGCCGAGGTTGGCGGCCCAGAGGACGGCGGCGATCTCGCCGGGGCGGATCTCGTCGGCGAACCGGCCGCTGGGAAAGGTGATGTGGGCGGTGGGGATCCAGTCGGGCAGGTTCTTGGGCGCGCGCTTCTGGAAGAAGGACTCGCCCTCCACCCCGTCGACGAAGCGCTCCAGGGTGGTCGGCCGGTCGCGCAGGGCGCGGGTGATCCCCGGTCCCACCGCGAGGAAGTAGCGCGCGACGTCCAGCTTCGTGAAGCCGCGCTCCGGAAAGTACACCTTGTCCGGGTTGGACAGCCGCACGGTCCGGCCGCCCGCCTCCAGCTCCACCGCGTTTCCCATAGGCGTCACGGTAGGCCGGTCACCCTTACCTCGCATATCGGGGCGCATCAACACCATCTCGGGCAGAATCGAGCCATGGATCTGCCGGTGATGCCGCCCGTGAAGCCGATGCTCGCCACCTCGGTGAAGAAGATTCCGCCGGGCATGCAGTACGAGGCCAAGTGGGACGGGTTCCGCGCGATCGTGCATCGGGACGGCCCGGAGCTGGTGATCGGCAGTCGTACGGGCAAGCCGTTGACCCGGTACTTTCCCGAGCTGGTCACGGCGCTCCTCGAACGGCTGCCCGAGCGCTGTGTCGTCGACGGCGAGATCGTGATCGCCCATGAGGGGCGGCTGGACTTCGACCGGCTCACCGAGCGGATCCACCCCGCCGCCTCCCGGGTGAACATGCTCGCCGAGCGCACCCCCGCGCGCTTCATCGCGTTCGACGTACTGGCGCTCGGTGACGAGTCGCTGATGGACACGCCGCTGACCGAGCGCAGGGCGCTGCTGGCCCGGGCCCTGGCCGGGGTGGACGCCCCGGTCCATCTGGCACCCGCCACCACCGATGTCGACGTGGCGCGGGAGTGGTTCGAGCACTACGAGGGGGCCGGGCTCGACGGGGTGGTCGCCAAGCCGCTGGACCTGCCCTACCGTCCGGACACCCGGCTCATGTACAAGATCAAGCACGAGCGGACCGCCGATGTCGTGGTGGCCGGCTACCGCTTCCACAAGAGCGGCCCGGTCGTCGGCTCGCTGCTGCTGGGCCTGTACGACGACCGGGGCGCCCTGCAGCACGTGGGCGTCTGTGCCGCCTTCACCGCCCGGCGGCGCGCGGAGCTCGTCGAGGAGCTGGAGCCGCTGCGCATGGATCCGCCCTCCGGGCACCCGTGGGCCGCCTGGACCGAGGAGACGGCCCACGAGAGCGCCCGGCTGCCGGGCGCCCCGAGCCGTTGGTCCGGCAAGAAGGACCTGTCGTGGGTGGCGCTCCGCCCCGAGCGGGTGTGCGAGGTGGGGTACGACCACATGGAGGGCGACCGGTTCCGGCACACGGCTCAGTTCCGCAGGTGGCGGCCGGACCGCGCGCCGGAGAGCTGCGGCTACGGACAGCTGGAGGAGCCGGTCTCCTACGACCTGGGCGCGGTGCTGTCAGCCTCCGGAGGGCGTGTCTGAACCGGACGTGGCCGATGCCGGCACGGTGGCCGAGGGGGACAGGGTGGCCGAGGGCGTCGGTGAGGGTGAAGGCGAGGGCGGCGAGGGGCAGGGACCGTCGCCGTCCGGCGCACCCGGGTCCGCCGGAGAGGTACCGGCCGGTGGTGTCCGCGTCGGTGACGGGGCCGGACAGGTGGGGCCGGGGTCCGTGGGGCCGGGAGCCGGATCCGTGGGGCCCGGACCGGGCGCGGTCTCCGAAGGATCGGGCGAGGGGGCCGTGGGGCTCGGTGACCCCGGTGTGCTGGTGGACGGCCGGGGCCGGGCGGGCGGACGCGGCAGCAGCGTCGGACGGCCCGAGGGCCGCGGTCCCACGACGACACCGCCTCCGGTCCCCGGCCGCGGAGCCCCACCGCCGCCACCGCCGCCCGTGCCACCGCCGACGGGACGGGCCGCCGGAGTGCCGCCGCCGGCGCCAGGACCGGCAGGCAGCACCCCGGTGCCGTCCGGGACCCCGTGCACGCCCCGCCGGTAGAAGTCCAGCCACGACAGCACCGTGCGCAGGTAGGCGTCCGAGCGGTTGTAGCTGAGGACCGCCTGGTCGAGGTGGGCCTTGACGGTGAGACTGCGCGGCCCCGCGCACAGGTAGTGCCCGGCGGCCAGCGCCGCGTCGTACATGTTGTGCGGGTCCCGCCGTCCGTCGCCGTTGCCGTCCGCGCCCCACCGTGCCCATGTGGAGGGAATGAACTGCATCGGTCCGACGGCCCGGTCGTAGGTCCGGTCGCCGTCATGGGCCCCGCCGTCGGTGTCCGTGATCCGGGCGAAGCCGTTGCCGTCGAGCACCGGCCCGAGGATCGGCGTGAGGGTGGTGCCGTCGGCGTTCACCCGGCCACCGCGGGCCTGCCCCGACTCGACCTTGCCGATCGCGGCGAGCAGCTGCCAGGACAGCCGGCAGCCCGGGTCGGTCCGGGCGATCGCCGCTTCGGCGCGCCGGTAGGCGGCCAGCACGGTCGAGGGAATGCCCGACTGCGCCGAGGCCCGCACCGCCGGGGGCACGCCACCGTCCGGACGGGGCGCGGCGGACGGTACCGGAGAGCTCAGCGGCGGAAGCTCGGTGTGGTACGAGTCGTCATGGGGCGGTGCGGCCGGTGTCCGCACGGCGGCGGGCCCGTCGGCAGCCGCCGGCTGCTCCTCCGGTAACAGGCCGGGGGCGCCCGACGCGGTGAGCGCCGCCATGGCGGCGACCGCCGCCGCCGTCCCGGACAGTCCCCGCCGTATCCGGCGGCGCGGCATCCACCCGCCCCGGCGCGTCCCGGTCGTCATGATCCCGCCCCCAGTGTGTCGATGACGGCGATCCGCCAGGTGCCGTCCGTGTGTACCGCCTCCACCGCGAACATCGCGGCGCCGTACGTCGTCCCGTCCTTCTTCGCCGCCGTCCGGGTGTTGCTCTGATCGGCGTAGAGCAGCACCCGTGCGCGGTCGCCGTCGATGAGCTCCACGCCGCTCTCGGTGACGGTGGTCGTCAGCACCAACTTCTGCTTCCCGGCCTGCTGGCGTACGGGCGCGAGCATCCGGCGGTGCTGCTCGACCGCCTTGCCGGTCAGGTGGTCCCGTACGGCGCGGTCGGCGGTGGCCGGCGAGGCGTAGTCGTACGAGAAGAGGTCGTTGACCGCCTTGGTGATCCGGCCCTTGACCTCGCTGGTGCGGGCGATGTCGGTGAGCGCGGTGTTGCGAGCGGCCGGGTCGTCGCGCAGGGCGGACGCCTGGCTGCCGGCCCAGGCTCCGAAACCGCCCAGCAGGACGGTGAGCGCGGCCAGGGCGACGGGGAGCGCGCGGCCGGGGCCCGGCCTCGCGGCGGATCGGACCGGTCGTGCCGAGGTCCCCCGACCGCCGGTCCCGGGGCCGGTCGTGGACGGCGACGGGGACTTGCGGCCCCGGGGACCTGTTTCGGCCGTGGGCGGTGGCGCGGCTCTGCGGCTCCGGGCCCCGGGCTCGGCGGGCGGTGGCGCGGTGCGGGCGGCCTCGGCGGAGGCCAGGCGGCGCTGCCGGTTGATGAGATGACGGGTCGTCGACATGTCGGCTCCTCTCAGTCGGCCGCGGTGTTGCCCACCGGCGCCTGGCCGAGGGCGCTGAGCTTCCAGCCCTCGGGCGTACGGGTGAGTTCCCCGAGCATCCGGCTCTCCTTCGCCGTCGGCCTGCCCTTCGCCGGGGTCACCGTGACCCGCAGGGCGACCATCACACGGGCCCGTCCGGCGCGGGTGTCCAGTTCGGTCACCGCTCCCGACAGCACCTTCGCGCTGCTCACCGTCTTCGCCTGCTGGATCTGCTGCTCGAACTGCGCCCGGCCCTCGGTGAGCTGTGCGCGCAGATCGCCGGTGGCGGAGTCCTGCCAGGTGTCGAGCCCCCGGCGCACATCGCGGTGGTCGAGCGTGTTCATGTTCTGCACGGCCTGCTCCCCGGCGGCGAGCACCTCGTCCCTGGTCACGGCATACGCGGCGGAGTCGTCGTGCGCCGCGGCGTACCAGGCCCAGCCGCCCCAGCCGGCGCCGCCCGCCGCGAGCAGGGCCAGCCCGGCGGCCGCCGTGAGCAGCGGGTTCCGTGTCGTACGTGCCATCGGTGCCAACGCCCCCTGTCGGTGGTGCGGAATCTGCGGGATCTACCGGGAAGTGATGTCGACGATCCGCCAGTGCCCGTCGTGCGGTTCGGCGGTGACCGAGAGCTGCGCGGCAGCGGTGGTGGCGGGTTTTCCGGCGCGTTCGGCCACCTGGTCGAGGAAGACCAGCAGGTGTGCGTCGCGGTCGGTCAGCCGGGTCACTCCCGCGCGTACGACATGGGTGGTGAGCGTCAGTCGCTGCTCCGCCGCACGCTGCTCGACCTGGGAGAACAGCGTGGCGTACTGGCGTGCCGCCTTGCCGCCGAGGAGCCGGCGCGCCGCCTGGCGGGTGGTCTCGGTGTCCTGCGGACTGTAGGAGAAGACCTGGCTGAGCGCGCCGCTGACCTCGCCGACGACGCGGGAGGTGGCCCCGGTGTCGGACAGGGCGCGGTTCTGGGCGGCGGGTGAGCCGGCCAACTGCTGTCCCCGCCACAGGAGTCCGCCCCCGGCGAGCAGCAGGGCGGCCACCAGCAGGGCGGCGAGCCGGGAGGCGGCGCGCCGCCGGGGCGGCCGGGCGGGCGGCGGTTCGTTCTCGGGTGAGGAACGCGGGGCCGGGATGAGCCCCTTGGTGTCCTCGCTCGTACGCGCCATCGCTGTCCTTTCAGGCCCCGGCCACGGGGACCGCGGTGAGTGCCGTGACCTTCCAGCCGCCCTCGGTGCGGGTGAGGGTGGCTTCGAGGCGCTTGCGGTCGGTGCCGGGCTGCCCGGTCCGTCCGGCCGGGCCGCCGGCCGGTGTCAGCACCACATCGACGGTGGCGATGAGTTCGGCCGTTCCGGCCCGGGTGTCGAGTGCGGTCAGGGCGGCGTCCGTGACGGTGGCCCGCGCCGATGTGCCCGTCCCTTCCGTCCCTCCTGTCCCTCCCGTTCCCTCCGTACGCGGTCGTGTCCTCTTCAGCTCCTCGTGGAGCGCGCCGGCCGACGCGTCGAGCCACTGCTCCAGGCCGGCGTCGGCGCGGGACGCGTCGAAGCTGCTCAGCCGGGCGAGGTGCTGGCGTCCGGTGCTCAGCACGGTGTCGCGGGTCTGCGCGTAGGCGCGGGTCTCGTCACCGGCCGTGCGCGCGTACGACCATCCGGCCGTCCCGCAGAACAGTGCCGCCAGGACGAGGGCGGCCCCCCACGCGTACCGTCTGCCGGGCCTCATCGGTCCTCCCCCAGGCCCAGCAGCCCGCCCATGCCGGCGGGGCTCCCGTTCACGCGCGGCAGACCGAGTGCTCCGGGGAGTGCGGAGGAGGTCCCCGGGGCGGCCGGGGCGGGGACGGGGCCGCCGCGCGGGGCGTTGGCCGAGCCGCGGACGTTGACGCCGCTGGAAGGGGCGGCGGCGCAGCGGGCCCTGGTGTTGAGGGCGGGTGGGGTGGAGAGGTCAAGGCCGTTGCGGTAGGTGGTGCCGCCGTATCCGGTGGTGCAGGGCAGCGGTTCGAAGAAGGTGACCGACATGCCCAGGTTGACGCCCTGGGCGGTCACGGCGGTCGATCCCGCGGCGACGACGGCCGGCATCTTCACCAGGAACTCCTCCATGCCGCGCTGGCGGGTGACGGCCACCTCCGAGGTGGTGAGCAGATTGGCGAGGACCACTCCGAAGGCCGGGTCGAGGTCCCGCAGCAGCCCACTGATCTGGCCGGCGGCTCCGGGAGCGGCGGCGATGAGCCGGCGCAGGTCGGTGTCGGAGCCCTTGAGCCGCGCGGCGAGCTCCTTGGCCCCCGAGGCGAAGGACTTCAGCGCCTCGCCCTCCTCGGCCTGGGTGCGCAGGACCGTCTCTGCGTCGATGATCAGCCGGGTGTTGGCGGGCAGGGCCTTGTCGGCGGCGAGCACGAAGTCGTTGCCGCTGTCCATGAGCGCCTGGAGGTCGTCCCCGCGTCCGTTCAGCGCCGTGCCGAACTCGTCGACGACCGTGCGCAGGGACTCCAGGTCGATGGAGGAGGCCAGGTCGTTGACGCCGGTCAGCACGTTGGTGACAGGTTCGGGGGTGTGGGTGTCGGCACGGGGGATCACGGTGCCGTCGCGCAGGTACGGGCCGCCGTCGCCGGCCGGACGCAGGTCGATGTACTGCTCGCCGACGGCGGAGAGGCCGGCGACGACGGCCTGGAGGTCGGCGGGGATGTCCGGGGCGGACTCCTTGATGCGCAGTTCGGCCTCGACGCCCTCGTCGGTCAGTGCGATGGGTCCCACGCGGCCGACCGAGACGCCCCGGTAGGTGACGTTGGAGTGGGTGAACAGCCCGCCGGTGCGTTCGAGCTGGACGCGCACGGTGTAGTAGTCGCGCAGGCCGACGTAGTGGCCGAGGTCCGCGTACCTCACTCCGGTCCAGCCGAGGACCAGGACGGCGACGAGGAGGAAGGCGAGGTTCTTGAGGCGGATCGCCGGGGTCGACATCAGTTCCTCCCGGTCGACGGCAGGGGCAGCGGCAGCCCGGAGGCGGCGGGGGGCGTGGTGCTGGGCGGGGTGAGCGCGGGGACGATCTGGGTGCCGGGCACGGCGGTCACGTCCAGGTAGACGTTGAGGTAGTCGCCCTTGACGCCACGCAGCACCTCGTCGGTGAACGGGTAGGTGAGCAGCACCTGGAGCGAGTCGGGCAGGGCCGTGCCGGAGTCGGCGAGCGCCTCCAGGGTGGGGCCGAGCGCCTTGAGGTCGGCGATGATGTCGGCCTTGCTCTTGTCGATGGTGCCGACGGCGACATCGGAGAGGGTGTCGAGGGCGCCGAGCATGGTGAGGAGCGAGGCGCGCTGCTTCTCCAGGACCTTGAGCCCGGGGCTGAGGCCGGTGAGGATCTTGCCGACGTCCTGTTTGCGGGTGGCGAGGGTCGCCGAGAGCCGGTTGACGCCGTCGAGGGCGGCGGTGATGTTGCTCTTGTTGTCGTCGAGACTCGTCACGAGGGTGTTGATCCGTTGCAGCAGGGTGCTGACCTCGGTCTCGTTGCCGCTCAGTGCCTTGCCGAGTTCGGTGGTGATGGTCTTGATCTGCTGGAGCCCGCCGCCGTTGAGGAGCATCGAGAGGGCGCCGAAGACCTCTTCCACCTCGGGGTTGCGGTTGGTGCGGGTGGCGGGGATGCGGGCACCGTCGCCGAGTGTGCCCCGGGCCCGGGAGGGGGCGTACAGCTGGATGTACTTCTCGCCGAGCATGCTGGACTGTTCGAGGTGGGCGTAGGCGTTGGCGGGCAGCCGTACGTCTCCGTTGACCCGCATGGTGACCTTGGCGGACCAGTCGTCCCCGGTGAGGGTGATCGCGGTGACGCGGCCTACGGCGACGTCGTTGACCTTGACCGCGGACTGCGGGACGAGGCTGAGGACGTCGGCGAAGTCGGCGGTGATCTCGTACGGGTGGTCGCCGAGGTCGGCGCCGCCGGGCAGCGGGAGTTGCTCGATGCCGGACAGCTCCATGCCGGCCGTGTCACAGCCGACGGCGGTCGCCGTGAAGCCGACGGCCAGCGCGAGGGCGGCGGCGATCGACGTGGTGGTGCGGGAGGGTCGGTTCACCGGGCTGTTCCCTTCCGCTGCGGGTTCGGCTCTCCCTGTGCGCCTCGGCCGTCGCCTTCCGGGGTGCCGTAGACGGTGCCGACGGCGGGCAGGGGGAGGCCGGGGAGGGCCTTGCGGCGGTCCGGTTCGACGGGGACCAGACCGGTCAGCGCGTTCGCCCCCGATCCGAAGCTCAGTTCGTTGATGTCGGCGCGGCCGTTGAGGGTGCGGTGGAGCGGGTCGTACGCCTTGAGGACGTTGCCGGCGGCGAGCGGCGCGGTGTCGAGCAGCTCGGCCAGCGAGGCGCGCTGGTCGACGAGGGTCCGGGTGAGGGGCATCAGGAGGTCGACGTTCTGTTTGAGGCTGCCCCGGTTGTTCTCGATGAAGGTCTTGACCTGGGCGAGGGCGGTGCCGAGCTCCTTGAGCGCGGCGCCCAGGTTCTCCTTGTCGTCGGCGAGGAAGCCGGTGACGGTGGCGAGTTGTCTCTCGGCCTGGCGGACGTTGCCGTCGTTGTCCTTCAGCATGGTGGTGAAGGACTGGAGGTAGGCGAGGGTGTCGAAGAGGTCGCCGCTGCTGGAGTCCAGCGTCCTGGCGGCCTTGCCGAACTGCTCGATGGAGTCGCCGATCGCCTTTCCGTTGCCCTTGAGGTTGGCGGCGCCCGTGTCGATGAGGCCGGCCAGGGCTCCCTCGGCGTTGGCCCCCCGCGGACCGAGTGCCTCGCTGAGTTCGGTGAGGGAAGCGTAGAGCTGGTCGATCTCCAGGGGCATCGCGTTCCGGGCGGCGGGCAGGACCGCGCCGTCCTCGATCCGCGGGCCGCCGGTGTAGGCGGGCGCGAGCTGGATGTAGCGGTCGGACACCACGCTGGGGGCGACGACCACCGCGTGGGCGTTCGCCGGGACGGTGACGCCCTCGTCGATGAGAAGGGTCACCTCGACCTCCTTGCCCACCGGGCGCACGGAGTCGACGGTTCCGACCTTCACGCCCAGGACGCGCAGATCGGAGCCTTCGTAGACACCGGTGGCCCGTTCGAACCGGGCCGTGATGCGGGTGGTTCCGGATGCGTCCAGTGCCAGGACCCCGGAGGTGGCGGCGGCCACGACGACGGCGAGTCCGGCGCCGATGCCGATGAGGCGTCTGGGGTTCACCGGGCACCGCCCGCGGGCTTGGGCGGCATGCATCCGCTGGCCGGAGGCGTGCCGGGGGGCAGGTAGGTCC
The DNA here is from genome assembly GCF_036322365.1 of Streptomyces sp. SP18CS02. NCBI lineage: Bacteria > Bacillati > Actinomycetota > Actinomycetes > Kitasatosporales > Streptomycetaceae > Streptomyces > Streptomyces sp. SP18CS02. Next base: position 310,843 of record NZ_JAQYXC010000281.1, on the reverse strand, counting down.
TGGGGACGAGACCGCAGACGTACGTGTCGAACCAGCGGCCGTTGCCGAGGGTGTTGCCGACCAGCCGGTAGTAGGGGCCTGCCAGGGCCAGTGTCCGGTCGAGGCTGTCGCGGTTCTTCAGCAGGACACCGGTGACCCGGCTGAGCGCGGTCAGGGTCGGCTCCAGTTGCCGTTCGTTGTCCTGGACCACCCCGGTGAGCTGGATGCCGAGGTCCTTCGCGCCGGTCAGCAGGGAGTGGATGGCGTCACGGCGGGCCTGGATCTCGCCCAGCAGCAGACCGCCGTCCTCCAGCAGTGTCTCGAAGCTGCTCTTCTTGGTGGCGAGCGTCCTGGACAGCTGTTTGCTGCCCTTGAGGAGTTCGGCGAGTTGCGCGTCGCGGGTGGAGACCGATCGGGAGAGCGCGGAGAGTCCGGTGGCGGCGCTGCGTACGTCGGGCGGGGAGTTCTTGAAGGTGGCGGAGATCGCCTCGAAACTGGCGGCGAGCTGCTGGGTGTCGATGGCGCCGATGGTCTCGCCGAGGCCGGTGAACGCCTGGGTGACGTCGTACGGGGAGGTGGTGCGGTCGGCCGGTATGCGGGCCGAGGGGTTCTGGCGGCCGGCGCCGAGCGGGTCGAGGGCGAGGTACTTCTCGCCGAGGAGGGTCTTGATGCCGATGGCGACGGTGCTGGCGTCGCCGACCCAGACGTCGTCCTCGACCTCGAAGGTGACCTTCACCTTGGCGCCGTCGAGCGCGACGGCGGTGACGTCGCCCACCTTGACGCCGGCGATGCGGACCTCGTCGCCGGTGTCGAGCCCGGCGGCCTCGGTGAAGTCGGCGCTGTAGGCGGTGCCGCCGCTCAGGGCGTCGCTCTGGTACGCGCCGACGCCGATGAGGACGAGGACGAGCAGTCCGACGAGACCGACGGTGACGGGGTTGCGTTCCCGTACGGGCTTCAGGCGGGGGCGGCGGAGCGCGGGCGAGGTCTTCGCGCCGCGCGGGCGCCCGGTGCGCGGGAGCTTCATGCGCGGCACCTCGATTCGGTGACCGGAATGCCGGTGGGCGGCCTGGAGCCGTCGTCGGTGGTCACTCCGGCGACCTTCGCCTCGCAGAGGTAGAGGTTCAGCCAGGACCCGTACGACGCGAGCCGGCCGATGGTCTCCATCTTCTGGGGGGTCCTGCGCAGGAAGTTCTCGATCTGCGGTGTGCTGTCGGCCAGCCGGGCGCTCAGCCTGCCCAGTTCCCGGATGTCCTGCTTCAGCGGGGCCCGGCCGTCCGCGAGGAGTCCGGCCGTGACGGTGGTGAGCGAGCCCATGGCGCTGATCGCCTCACCGAGCGGTTCACGGTCCCCGGCGAAGCCGGTGACGAGTTGCTGGAGGGTCACGACGAGGTCGTTGAAGCCCGCCTCACGGTCGTTGACCGTCTTCAGCACCGTATTGAGGTTCTTGATCACTTCACCGATGACCTTGTCCTTGCCGGCGACGGTGGTGGTGAGCGAACCGACGTGGCGCAACAGGGAGTCGACGGTGCCGCCGTCGCCCTGGAGGACCTGCACGATGGACCCGGCCAGGCCGTTGACCTCGGTCGGCGAGAGTCCTTCGAAGAGGGGCCGGAAGCCGTTGAAGAGCTGGGTCAGGTCGAGTGCCGGGGTGGTGCGCTCCAGCGGGATGGTCGCACCGGCCGGCAAGGAGCGTCCGACGGGGCCGGTGCCCCGGTCGAGGTCGATGTAACGCTGGCCGACCATGTTGAGGTACTTGATCGACGCGGTGGCCGACGCGGGCAGCGTGCGGCCCTTGCGGACCGTGAAGGCGACTTCGGCGACCCGCCGGTCGGCGACCCTGATCGAGGAGACCTGGCCGACCTTGACCCCGGCGATGCGGACGCTGTCGCCCTCGACGAGGCCGGTGGCGTCGGAGAACCGGGCCCTGTACGTGTCGGTGTCGCCGACGCCCGTGTTGGCGATGGAGAACGCCAGCACGGTGGTGGCGAGCACGGTCACCAGGATGAAGGCCAGGGACTTGGCGACCGGTCCGGCGAGGGAGCGGCGCTTCATTCGAGGGTCACCTCCGCTCCGCGGAAGACGGGGCCGGTCAGGACGGTGCTCCAGTCGGGCAGTGACCGGGGCGCCACCTTCAGGCCGGGGGCCATGAGTTCGTTGACGAGCTGGTTCTCCTGGGGGGAGTTCGCCGGGCCGAGGCCGCGGTCGCCGGCCTTCGCAGCGGCCGTGGGGGCGGGCTTGCCGGAGTAGGGCACCGTGTAGCAGTGCGGTCCGCCGCCCGCCCCGTACACCGGGGTGTCCTTGCCGGGGACGTACTTGCCGAGGGAGGGCACGGTCTTGACGTTGACGTGCAGACCGGGTTCGTCGGAGCCCTTGCCGAGCGCCTTGTCCATGGCCGGGACGAAGCCGGCGAGGGTGCGCAGGGTGCACGGGAAGGAGGACGAGTAGCGGGCGAGGAGCTCCAGGGTCGGTCTGGACGCGGCGGAGAGCCTGATGATGTTGCCCCGGTTCTGTCTCAGGAAGGCGGTCAGGTCCTGGGCGGAGGTGGTGGCGGAGCCGTACACCGAGGCGAGCTGCGCCTGCTGTTCGGCGAGGGTGCCGCTGGTGGTGGTGAAGTCGGTCAGGGCGTCGAGCACGTCGGGGGCGGCGTCGCCGTACGCCCGGCTGACCCGCACCAGGTGGGCGATGTCGCGGTTGAGCGCCGGCAGGTGCGGGTTGAGCCTGCGCAGATGCGCTTCCAGGGTGACGAGGGTGCGCCCGAGCTGGTCGCCGCGGCCTTCGAGGGCCTGGGCGACGGCCGTGAGGGTGGCGGAGAGCTTCGCGGGCTGGACGGCGGTGAGCAGGGGCAGGAGCTGGTCGAGGACCTGTTCCAGTTCGATGGCGTTGGCGGAGCGGTCCTGGGGGATGGTGGAGCCGGCCGCGAGGGGGCGGGGGGAGGGGTTGACGGCGGGCGGTACGAGGGCGACGAACCGTTCGCCGAAGAGGGTGGTGGGGAGCATCTGGGCGGTGACGTCGGCGGGGATGCGGTCGAGGTGGCGGGGGTCGATGGCCAGGGTGAGGCGGGCGCCGGAGCCGTCGGCGCCGATCTCGCGGACCTCGCCGACGACGACGCCGCGCAGCTTCACCTCCGCTCCTCGGTGCATCTCGTTGCCGGCGCTGCCGGTGAGGACGGTGACGGTGGCGTCCCGGCTGAACTCCTTGTCGTACACCGCCACCGCGAGACCGGCAAGCAGCACGGGTACGAGCAGGAACGCCACGCCGGCGAGCCGCAGCCGAAGGGTCCTGGGGTCGGGTCGGGCGCTCATCCGGCCACCTTCACGGTCGTGGTCGCGCCCCAGATGGCCAGGGACAGGAAGAAGTCGGTGACGCTGATCAGCACGATCGCGTTCCGCACGGAACGGCCCACCGCGACGCCGACGCCTGCCGGTCCGCCTTCGGCCCGGAAGCCGTAGTAGCAGTGCGCGAGGATCACCATCACGCTGAAGATGAGCACTTTGAGGATGGAGAGCAGCACGTCGTCCGGGGAGAGGAAGAGCGCGAAGTAGTGGTCGTAGGTGCCCGCCGACTGGCCCTTGAACAGGACGATGACCATGCGGGAGGCGAAGTAGGAGGAGAGCAGCCCGATGGCGTACAGCGGGATGATGGCGACCACCCCGGCGATGATGCGGGTGGTCACGAGGTACGGCATGGAGCGCACCCCCATCGCTTCCAGGGCGTCGACCTCCTCGTTGATGCGCATCGCGCCGAGCTGGGCGGTGAAGCCCGCGCCCACGGTGGCCGAGAGGGCGAGGCCCGCGACGAGCGGGGCGATCTCGCGGGTGTTGAAGTAGGCGGAGATGAAGCCGGTGAAGGCGGACGTGCCGATCTGGTTGAGCGCGGCATGGCCCTGGAGTCCGACGACGGTGCCGGTGAACAGCGTCATGGCGATCATCACGCCGATGGTGCCGCCGATGACGCCGAGCCCTCCGCTGCCGAAGGCGACCTCGGCGAGCAGCCGCTGCACCTCGCGCAGATAGCGGCGCAGGGTACGGGGGATCCAGAGCAGCGCCTTCAGGTAGAAGACGAGGTGGTCGCCGGACCGGTCGAGCCAGGTGAGGGGGGAGGCCACGGTCAGGCCCCCTTCGCCGGAACGATCTGGAGGTAGATCGCGGTGAGGACCATGTTGACGAAGAAGAGGAGGAGGAAGGTGATGACGACGGACTGGTTCACGGCGTCGCCCACCCCCTTGGGGCCGCCCCGTGGGTTGAGGCCCCGGTGGGCGGCGACGATCCCGGCGAGGAAGCCGAAGATCAGGGCCTTGATCTCGCTGATGTAGAGGTCCGGCAGCTGGGCGAGGGCGGAGAAGCTGGCGAGGTAGGCGCCGGGGGTGCCGTCCTGCATGATCACGTTGAAGAAGTAGCCGCCGAGGGTGCCGACGACGGAGACCATGCCGTTGAGCAGAACGGCGACCAGCATGGTCGCCAGTACCCGGGGGACCACGAGCCGCTGGACGGGCGAGACGCCCATGACCTCCATGGCGTCGAGCTCTTCCCTGATCTTCCGGGAGCCGAGGTCGGCGCAGATCGCGGAGCCGCCGGCGCCGGAGATCAGCAGGGCCACGATCAGCGGGCTCGCCTGCTGGATGACGGCGAGGACGCTGGCGCCGCCGGTGAAGGACTGGGCGCCGAGCTGCTGGGTGAGCGAGCCGACCTGCAGCGCGATGACGGCACCGAACGGGATGGAGACGAGCGCTGCGGGCAGGATGGTGATGCTGGCGATGAACCAGAACTGCTCCACGAACTCCCGTAACTGGAAGGGCCGCCGGAAGATGTCACGGGAGACGGTGGCGGCGAGGGCGAAGAGCCGTCCCGTCTCGCGCAGGGGGGCCAGGAGCCGCGCGGGCGGCCGCTTCCGCCCGCCCGCGGTACCGGCCCCGGTACCGGCCGCGGCCTCGCGGGCGGCGTCGGGGGCGGCCGAGGGGACGGGGGCGAGGGCCGTGGGTACGGTGGCGGGGTCGCGGTCCGGGGTGTGGCGGGCGGACCGTCCCGTGCCGTGGGCGGGGCCCTGGTGCGGCTCCCCCGGTGGGTCCTGGCCCACCGGCCGTATGGGCAGCTCGGCGGTCATGACACGGCACCGCCGCGCACCGGGGCGTAGCTCTGCAGGATCGCGGCCCTGGCGGCCTCGGGCAGCTGGGGGAGCATGCCGAGGACGCGTTCACGGCGGCGCGACACGGCGGCCCGGACGGGCATGCCGGGCGAGGGTTCGAGCTGCGGGGCCAGGGACCGGGTGCGCTCGGTGTACGCGGGGGCCGCGCGCGACTCCCGTGCGAGGGTCGCGGCGTCCTTCTCCTCGGACATCCCGATGGGGCCTTCGCGGCGTCCGCCGAGGAACTGGGAGACCACCGGTTCGTCGCTGGTGAGCAGGACCTCGCGGGGGCCGAAGGTGACGAGGTTGCGGCGGAACAGCATGCCCATGTTGTCGGGCACGGTCGCCGCGATGTCGAGGTTGTGGGTGACGATCAGCATCGTGGCGTCGATCTGCGCGTTGAGGTCGATCAGCAGCTGGGAGAGGTAGGCGGTGCGGACCGGGTCGAGGCCGGAGTCGGGCTCGTCGCACAGGATGATCTGCGGGTCGAGGACGAGGGCGCGGGCGAGTCCCGCGCGTTTGCGCATTCCGCCGGATATCTCGCCGGGCAGTTTCTCCTCGGCGCCGACCAGTCCGACCATCTCCATGCGCTCCATCACCGTCCGGCGGATGTCGGACTCCTTCCTGCGGGTGTGCTCGCGCAAGGGGAAGGCGATGTTGTCGAAAAGTGACATGGATCCGAAGAGCGCCCCGTCCTGGAACATCAGGCCGAAGAGCTTGCGGGTCTCGTAGATGTCCCGTTCCGGGCTGTTGACCATGTCGACGCCGTCGATGAGGACCCGTCCGTGCTCGGGCTTGAGGAGCCCGATGATGGATTTCAGGAACACGGTCTTTCCCGTGCCGGACGGGCCGAGCATGACGCTGACCTCGCCGGCGGGCAGGGTGAGGGACACGTCCTGCCAGATGTTCTGCTTGCCGAAGGATTTGGTGAGCCCTTCGACGACCACTTCTGTTCCCACCACAACTCCCAGATGCTGCTCGTGCTGAGGAAGTGACAAAAGCGCGCTGGGGGGCGCACGTTACGGTCACTGAGGGGGGCCGGACAAGCATTCCGCCGCCGGATTCCGGATCATCGGACCCGGCCGCCACCGACTTGTCACCCGGTGACAAGTCCGGCCGGCGGTTCTGTTCCCGGGTGCGCGTTTCCGGCGGGACCGCTCACCGTTCGGGCTTCGGCCTGGGCGGATCCGGGCAGTGCGGCGACTCGGGGGTGCACAGCGGGCCCTGCGTCATCTTGGTGTAGTTGCCCTCACCGGAGAGGGACGCCGTGAACAGCCGGTCCAGGTCCTCGCCGACGCCGCAGCCGCTGAACGGCGGGATGGTGGAGACGGCCGTCAGCGGACCGCCGTTGGCCACGGTGTATCCCTCGGGCCCGGAGCCTCCGGTGGAACCCTTCCCGGTCAGGACCAGCTCCATCGGGCGTGCCGTCCGGCACTTCGGTCCGACCGGGAGGGGGGTCCCGTCGACCTTCACGTCGTACAGCCGGACCCACAGTCTCGCCGTCGCCGTCGTCGTCTCCGGGAACCGCCCGGTCTGCTCGTCGGGCGGGTAGCTCCTGGTGACGAGTTCGATCGGACCGTCCAGGGACAGCTCGACCGTTGCCGTGGTGGGCATGAATCCGAAGGTGAGAAAAGTCGACCGGGCGGGCGGTATCTGCGGCTTTCCGTGATGGTCGAACGTGGCGTCGCTGTAAATGGTGAACTGCGGTCCGTCCGGCGGATTGCAGGGCGGGGGGAATTGGATCGCCTTGCTCATGTTCACCCGGATGAATCCAGGATCCTTCAGGAACATGGCACTGCCGAGTTTGGCGACATTCGAGTACCCGGCGATATATCCGGTGCCGGGTGTGGGCGGCAGGGGAATGGGGTCCGTGGCGGGGCAGTCGTCGTCCGCCCCGTCCCGGCGCGCCGGGTCCTTCGCGGTGTCACGGCCGCCACCGGCCGTTCCGCCACCGGCCGTTCCGCCACCGGCCGTTCCGTCACCGGCCGGGCCTTCGTCCGTGCGCCCTGCCGAGTCGTCGACCGACGGGGGCGTCGGGCGGCCGCTCGCCCCCGGGGCGGGCAGCACGGCGACCCGCGCGAACGTCGTGTCCGCGTCCGGGACGGGCACGCAGGTGACGGAGAGGCCGGGCGGAGTGGTGGGGGCGTCGTCCGCCGTACGCATCAGCAGGTCCAGCGTGAGCGTCCCGGCCGAGAAGGTGAGCTCGCCGCCGGAGCGCGCCGTCACCGTCGGTACGGCTCCCGCGGCCTCGATGGTGTGGTCGCCCTCGGCGGGCAGCTTCGTCTCCCGGGCGGACAGCTGCGACCAGTCCACCTCGGTCGGCTCGCCCCGCTGGGCGACCTTCGTGGTGAGCCGGGCGGCGCCGCCCGTCCCGGCCGCGCCGAGGGCCCTCAGATCACCGACGGCCTCGGGTCCCAGCCGCAGGCGTACGGTCACCTGTTCGACCCGGACCGGCCTGCCGACCGGCACCTGCCGGGGCAGTACCGCCGATATCCGGACCGTCGCCGGCCGTTCCCCGCCCGGCAGGAGGCACCGGTGGGCGAACTCCCGGCCGACGCTCTGCTCGCCCTCGTCCACGGCGACGCCCGTGCCGGGGATCAGTCCCGCGACGAGTACGACGGCTCCCGCCGCGGCCGTCCGCAGGAGCCGTCGGCGGCGGTCCAGTGTGCTGCTCATGCTGCTGCCCATCGGTCGAGGTCCACGACGCTGCCCTGCCCGTGGCGCCCGGCCGGGCGCCGCCCCGCCCGCACCCCGAGCGCGCGGCCGGTGGATCCGGCCGCGCGACGTGGCACGGGACGCCGACCGGTCCGGACCGGTCCTGGCCGCTCCTTACGGGCTGGTCACCGTGATGATCGGCGTGACCTGGTACTTGGCCGTGAACTTGGCCGTGTTGCCGTTGTTGAGCAGCCCGGCGCAGTTGCCGGTCACGTTGGAGATCGTGAGGGCGGGGGTGGTGTCGGCCAGGATCTGGAGCACGCCGGTCGCGTTGGTGTACGTACCGGTGTTGGCCGCTCCGGTGATCTTCGCCGTGCAGGAGCCGAGGAGGCTCGTTCCGCTCAGCGTGATGTCGACACCGGTGATCGTGCCCTTGGTGACACCGGCGCTGTAGGACACGCCGTTGAGCGCCATGGGAGCGTTGCTCTTCGCGGTCCACGTGGAGCCGAGCGGACCGGTGCACTTGGCGGAGGTGGTGCCGAAGGTGGCGTTCTGGATGGTGGCGAGACCGGAGCCGGTGGGACGGACGCCGTCCGCCGCGACACCGTTGGCGGCGTAGGTGTTGCACACCAGCTGGGCGCCCGTGCTGGAGTTGGTGAGCACCGCGCTGACACCGGCCGAGTTCACGGCGGTGAACGTGTCGGCCACGGACGGGTTGGTGACGGTCCACTGCGCCAGCGGCGCCGCGGAGGCGTTCGTGGCGGTCAGTGCGGCCGCGCCGAGAAATCCGGCGGCGGCTATTGCGGAGAGTCTCTTCATTCGTCGCATGTGCTGTTCCCTCCTAGGGGAGTCGGGCGTACCTGATTGACCGCTCCCCGTTCCGTACACGGCCCGTACGCGGAACGAAAAGCGGCAGCGGCTCAGTTCACGGAACGCGGTGGCGAATTACTCCGGCCACCAGGTCGAGCACCTTGCGCGATTGACGCTACGAGTGAGTAACCGGCCGCGCAATACTCGCCCGTAAGTTTTCCGCGACGCTCTTACCGGCCGGTATTTTCTTGTCGCGTCGGCAACAGAACCGCGTCGGAACCATGTGGTTTCTTATCCGGAAGTGAGTACTCCCGCCTCCGGTCCCCCGCTCCCCCGGCCCTCCGGCACCGCACCCCACCATGGGAAGGTCGACCTTCGGCCAACTCTGCGCGGTGGGCGTCCGAGGCGGTTCCGACTACTGCGCACGCGGTGTCCCCTGGTCTATGTTCAGCACCCACGAAGTGGTCACACCTGTAGGTCCGTGGGAGCGCTTTCCCCCATCCCGCACGAGGCGCGCCGCACCCGCACCCACCCCCCACCGGACATCCGGAGAGCGAGGGGACACCCGCATGCCGAGAACCACCCAGCCGTCGGACGTGGGCGAGCCGCTGGGCCCGCTCCCCCAGGAGTTCGCCGCGATCATCCGTCCCGAACTGCCCAGCCTGATCAAGGAGATAGAGATCGAGGTCACCCGCGCCTATCCGGAGTACGCGCGGCTGCTCAACGGCCCCTACGGCCGGGCGATCCGGGTCGGGGTCGAGCAGAGCATCTCCGCCTTCGTCGACCAGGTCGCCTCTCCGTCGACACCGACGACCCTGCGCGACGAGATGTGCCGCAGGTTCGGCCGGTTCGAGGCGTACGAGGGGCGGAGTCTGGAGACCTTGCAGGGCGCCTTCCGCCTGGGCGCCCGCGTCGCGCTGCGACGGGCCAAGAAGGTCGGCCGGCGCTACAACCTCTCCCCCATGCTGATGCTCAGCTTCGCGGACGCGCTGTTCGCCTACATCGACGAGCTGGAGGCCCTCTCCCGCGAGGGCTACCTGGAGGTGCAGGCGCAGACCGGCGAGCAGTCCGAGACGTTACGCAGACGGCTGCTGCACCTCGTCCTGTCCGGGCCGCCGGTGCCCCGCGCCGCCATCACCGAGCTGTCCGAGCAGACCGGCTGGCCGGTTCCGGACCGGGTCACGCTCGTGGCGCTGCGCTCCGCCGCGGGGGTCGAGCGGTCCGCCGTGGACAACGATGTCCTGCTCGATCTCACGGACCCGCAGCCGCACTTGCTCGTTCCCGGTCCCCTGGACGAGGAGCGAAGACGGATGCTGGAGGCGGCTCTGGCGGCCACACACGCCGCGGTCGGCCTCACCGTCGCGACCGAGTCCGCCGCCGACTCGGTCCGCTGGGCCAGGCGCGTCCTCGAACTCATCGACGCGGGCGTCATCGACGACACCCCGCTGGCCCTCTGTTCGGACCACCTCGTCACGCTCTGGCTGCTCGCCGACCCGGCGCTCCTCGACCAGATCGCCGAACGCGAGCTCGCCCCGCTCGCCGAACTCACCGCGACCCGCAGGGACCGGCTCGTGGAGACACTGCGCATCTGGCTCGACACACGGGGCACGGCGGCCCAGATGGGTGAGCTTCTCGATGTGCACCCGCAGACCGTCCGCTACCGGATGCGCAATCTGGAGGCCCGGTTCGACGGCCGGCTCGGGGCACCGGAGACCAGGTTCGCCACCGAGGCGGTGCTGCGCGCTCTCCGGCTGCGTGCCAGGCCGGGGCGGGGCCGGGTCTGAGGAGGCGCCGTGGCCGGTGCGCGCCGGGGCCGCCGGCGGCGGTGATCGTACTGTCAGGCGGGGACGAAAAGCGGGTGCTCGGCCGGTGAAACGGTTGCAGTACGGATACGGACCCGGGAGAAGACGCGCACCGTTCGCCCGTCACCATGGAGGGAGTGCACCACTCAGGACAGCTGCCACGAGCAGCGCAAGCAAAGGACCTCACGTGACCGCGTCGCCTCTGATTCCCGTCCCGATCCCCGATCGCGTGGCCGCCCTCATCGGGTCGTGCATGCCGATCGGCGTCCTTCAGGCGGAGGTCGACGCCGAGTGCGCGGCGCGCGAGGTGCGTCGCTTCCGCGTCCCGATGTGCGCGGAGGACCAGGCGGACCGCGAGCACGCGCTCGCGGTGGTGGCCAGGGCGAACAAGGTGCTCGGCGCCTACAATCCGGGGCTGGTCCTGCGCCCGGGCGCGTCCGCGTTCTGATCGCCCGGGCGGCGCCGCCCGTACCCCCCCGCCCGGCGCCCGTGACGGCGCGGCCGGGCGGACCGGGGGCCCGGCCCGCCCGGCCGCCGCGGGCCTCACCGGTCCGGACCCGTCCCGCATGCGGGCCGCTCCGGCCGGTGTGAGGGTGCAGAGGTGACCACGACCACCACCCAGGCCGACCGGGCGGCGGCCGCGCCGCCCGTGCTCGACGCCCGGCAGCGGAACGTCGTCTTCGGGACAATCATGCTCGGGGTGCTGCTGGCCGCCCTGGACCAGACGATCGTCGGCACGGCGCTGCCCACGATCGTCGCGGACCTGGGCGGGGGCGCGCACATGTCGTGGGTGGTCACCTCGTATCTGCTCGCGGAGACCGTCGCGACCGTGCTCGTGGGCAAGTTCGGCGATCTCTTCGGCCGCAAGGTGATCTTCCAGATCTCGGCGGTCGTCTTCATCACCGGGTCCTTCCTGTGCGGCCTGGCCACCAACATGACGCTGCTCATCGTCTGGCGGGCTCTCCAGGGCATCGGCGCCGGCGGACTGATGGTGACCTCGATGGCGCTGATCGCGGACGTCATCCCACTGCGCGACCGGGGCAAGTACCAGGGCGCCATCGGTGCGGTCTTCGGTGTCTCCACCGTGATCGGGCCGCTGCTCGGCGGGCTGTTCACCGACCATCTGACATGGCGCTGGGCGTTCTACGTCAACGTCCCCCTGGCGATCCTCGTGGTGATCGCCGCGGCCCGGTCCATCCCGACGGTCCGGTCGGCGGGCCGCCCGGTCATCGACTATCCCGGCATCGCGCTGGTCACGGCCGGCGCCTGTGCCCTGATCCTCGCCACCAGCTGGGGCGGCAACGAGTACGCGTGGGGCTCACCGGTCATCGTCGGGCTGTTCGCGGGCGGACTGCTGGCGCTTGCCCTGTTCTGCCTGGCGGAGACCCGGGCGGCGGAACCGATGCTCCCCATGCGACTGTTCCGCGATCCGGTGTTCACCGTCTGCTCGGTGCTGAGCTTCATCGTGGGCTTCGCGATGCTCGGCGCGATGATCTTCCTGCCGACGTACCTCCAGTACGTCGACGGGGACTCGGCGACCGTCTCCGGCGTACGCACGCTGCCCATGGTCGTCGGCCTGCTGATCGCCTCCGTCCTCAGCGGCACCGTGGTCAGCAGGACCGGCCGGTACCGGATCTTCCCCATCGTCGGTGCGCTGGTGATGACGGCCGGGCTCTTCCTGCTCTCGCTGATGGACGCGGACACCGGCGTGTGGCTCGAATCGCTGTACATGTTCGTGCTCGGCACCGGCATCGGTCTGTGCATGCAGGTGCTCACCATCGCCGTCCAGAACACCGTCGACTACGCCGATCTGGGTACGGCCACCTCGGGCGTGACCTTCTTCCGTACCCTCGGCAGCTCCTTCGGGACGGCCGTCTTCGGCACCCTCTACGCCAACTCGCTGGAGCCGAACCTGCGCGAGGGGGTCGGGGAGGCGGCGCGGGTCGCCGGCGCGGCGGACCCGTCGGTCCTCGCCGCGGCGGCCCGGAGCCCGGCGGGGCTGCACGCGCTGCCGGCCGAGCAGGCCGCGCCCCTCATCCAGGCGTACGCCGACACCCTGCACACCGTCTTCCTGTGGACGGTGCCGGTGGCGGTGGCCGGGTTCGTGGTGGCGCTGTTCCTCAAGCAGGTGGAGCTGCGCGACTCGGCGCGGGCGACCGCGTCGGACATGGGTGAGGGGTTCTCCGCGCCCGTCGCCACCGCCGACTCCGCGAAGCTGCTGGAACTGTCGATCGCCAAGCTGATGCGCCGGATCGGTCCGGACACCGCCCGCCGGGTGGTCGGGGAGTCCGACACCCGCCTCGACCCCGCGGGGGCGTGGGCCGTGATGCAGGTGGAGGTGTTCACCCGCATGGTGGGGCACGCGAGCCTGCGCCTGATCGCCGCCCGGCACCGGATCCCGCCGGAAGTGCTGGTGCCGGTCTTCGACCGGATGATCGAGGAGGGGTTCGTCACGGGCGACGGCCACCTGTTCTCGCTCGCCCCGGGCGGGACGCGGGAGGCCCGGGTGATCACGGAGGCGTGGGGCCGGTGGCTGCGGAAGCACATCGAGCGGGAGGGCGGCCGCCCGAGCGGGCCGGAGCTGCGGGCGGCGACGGACGCGATCGCCAAGCGGATGCTGGCCGAGGATCTGGCCCGGGGGCTGGTCGGTTCGGCCGGGGCGCCCGCTCGGGTGCCCTCCGGATGACGCGGCGGCGGGAGCCGGGCGGCAGACGGCCGGGTCCCGTCAGAGGAACGTACCGTCCACGTAGACCCAGGCTCCGTCCACCTTCTCGAAACGGCTGCGCTCGTGGAGCGAGCCGGGCTCGCCGCCCTGGGTGTAGCGGGCGACGAAGGTGACCGTGCCCGTGGTGTGGAACAGCGTGCCGTCGGTGGTGCCGGCGATCTCCAGCCCCGCCCAGCGCGTACCGGGGTCGAAGTCGACGCTCGCGGGGCGGGTGGCGGGCGCCCAGGTGCGCAGGAGGTACGGCTCGTCCCGGACCACGAAGGCGCTGTAGCGCGAGCGCATCAGCGCTTCGGCGGTCGGGGCGGTCTCCCGGCCGGAGTGGAACCGGCCGCAGCACGCGGCGTAGGTGCCGCCGGCGCCGCAGGGGCAGGGCGAGCCGGCGCGGACGGAGACCGGCTCGGGGCGTGCGGAACGGCGGTTGGCGCGTCGGGGCATGTCCCCATTCTGCCTGCCGGCGAGGGGTGCGCCCGCCGCCGCGTCCGCCCGCCGGACGGGGACCCGACGGGCGGATGCGGCGGCGGGCGGGCGCGGGACGCGATCGAGCCATTGTGGGATGTGGCCCGCCCAGTGGTTCCGGGGCCGGACGGGGCCGCCCTATGCTCCTGCGCCTGACGTGACAGTTACCGCGGGTAAAGGGGTGGGGCCATGCACCGTACCGGCACGACGCGACGCACCTTCATGGCGGGAGCCGCCGCTGTCACCGGCGCGGTCGGCACGGCCGCCGCCACCACCACCGCCTCGGCGGCGCCCTCGGTACGGGGCGACGGACCGGGCGGCTCCGTCGCGGTTCTCGGCGGCGGTGTCGCCGGGCTCACGGCCGCGCACGAGCTCGCCGAGCGCGGATTCCGGGTCACCCTGTACGAGCGCCGGGCGCTCGGCGGCAAGGCCCGCAGCATGGACGTGCCCGGCAGCGCGAGGGGCGGCCGCAGACCGCTGCCCGCCGAGCACGGTTTCCGCTTCATCCCGGGCATCTACCACAACCTGCCGGACACGATGCGGCGCATCCCCTTCCCGGGCAACGCGGACGGGGTGTTCGGCAACCTCGTGGCGCCCCCCGAGATGATGTTCGCCCGCACCGGTCGCGAGGACATCCGGATGCCCATCCCCTGGCCCGGCCACAAGCCGGCCCGGCTCACGTTGGACGAGATCCGCCGGGCCCTGACGGCGGTCCTCGAAACGGCCCTGAACCTTCCGTTCCACGAGACCGCGTACTTCGTCAACCGCGCCCTGGTCTTCCTGACGAGCTGCGACGAGCGGCGCGACGAGGTGTGGGAGAGGACGCCCTGGTGGGAGTTCGTACGAGCCGCCCGCATGTCCGAGGACTACCGGCGGATCCTCGCCATCGGTGTCACCCGCAACATCGTGGCCACCAAGGCCGAGGAGGCCAGCACCCGCACGGTCGGCACGCTCGGCGAGGCGTTCGTCTTCAACGCTCTGGGGCGTGGTGCCGACGGACCGCCCGACCGGATCCTGAACGCTCCCACCAACGAGGCGTGGATCGACCCCTGGGTGGCGCATCTGCGGACGCTCGGCGTGGAGTTCCGGGTCGGCTGGTCCGTCCACGAGGTGCTGTACGGCGAGGGACGGGTCAGCGGGGCGCTGGTCGAGGATCCGGGCGGGGTCCGCCGGACGGTGACGGCCGACCACTACGTCTGCGCGCTGCCCGTGGAGCACGCCCGGCGGACCTGGGGGCCGGCCCTGCGGGCGGCGGACCCCCAGCTCGCGCGGTGCGACCTGCTCCGCACGGACTGGATGACCGGCATCCAGTTCTATCTGACGGAGCGCCCGCCGCTGGTGCGGGGCCATCTCAACTGCATCGACTCGCCGTGGTCGCTGACCGCGATCGCCCAGGCCGGGCACTGGCCGGGCCGCGACTTCGCGGCGGAGTACGGCGACGGCGCCGTGCGCGACTGCCTGTCGGTGGACATCTCGGAATGGGACAGGCCCGGCATCCTCTACGGGAGGACGGCGAAGCAGTGCACCCGCGAGCAGGTGGCCCGTGAGGTGTGGGCCCAGCTCAAGGCGGCGCTCAACGACACCGGCGCCCCCGCCCTCAAGGACACCGCGCTGCACTCCTGGTTCCTGGATCCGGGGGTGGACGGCCTCGGCACCCCGCACCCGACCAACGAGGACGAGCTGCTCATCCACCCGGTCGGTTCGTTCCACCACCGCCCCTCGGCGGCGACGACGGTTCCCAATCTCTTCCTGGCGGGGGACTACATCGCCGTGGACATCGACCTGGCGACCATGGAGGGCGCCAACGCCTCGGCCCGTCAGGCCGTCAACGCCCTGCTGGAGCGGACCGGTTCGCAGCAGCCCCGCTGCACGGTGCGGCCGCTGTTCCGCGCCCCGGAGATCGAGGCGCTGAAGCGGCACGACCGCACCCGCTACCGGCTGGGCCTGCGCAACGCGCTCGACGTGGGGTGACACCCGGCCCGCCTTGTGGTGGCGCCGTTCGCAGGGCGGGCCCGGACCACCCGAACGCCCGCCGCCCGGCCCCCGCGGCTCACGTAGCGTACGGACCATGAAGCTTACGATTCTGGGCGGCGGCGGGTTCCGGGTGCCGCTGGTGTACGGGGCGTTGCTCGGCGACCACGCGGAGGGCCGGGTCACCGGGGTCACCCTGTACGACACGGACGCGGGACGGCTCGGGGCGATCGCCGGGGTGCTGGCCGAGCAGGCGGCGGGGGTGGCGGACGCTCCGGTGGTGAGGGCCACCACCGATCTCGACGAGGCGCTGCGCGGGGCGGACTTCGTGTTCTCGGCCATCCGGGTCGGCGGACTCGCCGGGCGGGCGGCCGACGAGCGGGTGGCGCTGGCCGAAGGGGTACTGGGGCAGGAGACGGTGGGCGCCGGGGGCATCGCGTACGGGCTGCGCACGGTCCCGGTCGCCGTCGCCCTCGCCCGCCGGATCGCGGAGCTCGCGCCGGACGCCTGGGTCATCAACTTCACCAACCCGGCAGGTCTGGTCACCGAGGCCATGGCGCGGGTGCTGGGTGAGCGGGTGGTCGGCATCTGCGACTCACCCGTCGGCCTGGGGCGCCGGGTGGCGCGGCTGCTGGGCGCGGACCCGGACGAGGCGTGGATCGACTACGTCGGGCTCAACCATCTCGGCTGGCTGCGCGGGCTGCGGGTGGCCGGGCGGGACGAGCTGCCCCGGCTGCTGGCGGACACCGGGGCGCTGGGCTCCTTCGAGGAGGGCAGGCTCTTCGGTCCGGAGTGGCTGCGCTCACTGGGCGCGATCCCCAACGAGTACCTGCACTACTACTACTTCAACCGGGAAGCGGTCCAGGCGTACCGGCAGGCGAAGCAGACGCGCGGTGCGTACCTGCGTGAGCAGCAGGCGGGTTTCTACGCGGACGCGGTGCGCTCCGGCGGCTCCGCGCTGGCCGCCTGGCGGCGCACGCTGGCGGACCGGGAGGCCACCTACATGGCGGCGAACCGGGAGGCGGCGGGCGCCGGGGAGCGCGACGAGGACGACCTGGAGCCGGGCGGCTACGAGAAGGTCGCCCTCGCGCTGATGCGGGCCGTCGCGCGGGACGAACGCACCACCCTGATCCTCAACGTCCGCAACGGCGCGACGCTTTCGGTGCTCGACGCGGACGCGGTGGTCGAGGTGCCCTGCGTCGTCGACGCGAACGGCGCCCATCCGGTGTCGGTGGCACCTCTGCCGTACCACGCGGTGGGTCTGGTGACGGCGGTCAAGGCGGTCGAGCGGGAGGTCATGGCGGCGGCCGCGAGCGGGTCGCGTGCCGCGGCCGTGAAGGCGTTCGCCCTGCACCCGCTGGTCGATTCCGTGTCGGTGGCGCGGCGGCTCCTCGACGGGTACGTCGCCGAGCATCCCGGCCTGGCCTACCTCGCCCGGCACTGACGCGGGACCGCGAGTGGCCGGGACCGCCGTCTTTACGGCACATATGACGCGTCGTACGCTCCGGCCCCATGGTTGCTCATGGCGCACGCCTGCGAAGAACCACCGCGCTGCTCGGTGCGGTGTCCCTGCTCGCCGCGGGTCTCCTGGGGGCCGGGCCGGCCACGGCCCGGGAGGATGCCCCCGTGACCGCGCGGGCCACCGTCGTACCGGTGCGGACGACCGGCCCGGCCGACCGGCGGTTCAATCTCGTCGTGCTCGGCGACGGCTACACGGCCGGACAGCTGCCACGGTTCAGGGCGGACGTCGACAAGCACCTGAACGTGCTGTGGAGCATCGAGCCGTTCGCCTCCTACCGCTCATACATCAATGTGTGGGCCGTCGAGACGGCGTCGCCCGAGTCGGGGGTCGACTGCGACCCCGCCCTGGACGCGCCGCGCCGTGACACGCCCCTGGGCATGGGCTTCTGGGGCGGGTGCGACGCCGGCAGCGTGCAGCGTCTGCTGACGGTGGACAGCCGGGCGGCGAACGCGCTGGCCGACCTCGTGCCCGGCGCCACCGCCGCCAACCGGCAGATCGTCGCCCTCGCCAACAGCGACACCTACGGCGGGGCGGGCGGCACCTACGCCACCGCGTCGGGCGGCAACGCGCTGTCCTCCCTGATCACCCCGCACGAGATCGGCCACTCGCTGGGCGGGCTCCAGGACGAGTACGACTACTACGGACGCGGTGTGCCGGGCGGTGCCCACCAGGGCGGTGAGCCCTCGTCCGCCCACCACACCGTCCTCACCGAACGGCAGATGGCCCGGCAGCGGGCCAAGTGGTGGCGGTGGCTGGGCGAGAGGAGCGAGTCGGGCGGCGTGATCGGCCGGCACGAGGGCGGCCTGTACAGCACGAAGGGGGTGTGGCGGCCGAGCAGGCACTCGATCATGAAGACGCTCGGGTACGCCTTCGACCAGGTGGGGCGCGAAGTGATGGTCCAGGCGATCTCGGCCAGGGTGAACCTGGTGCAGGGGCACGCGCCGAACGCGCAGCCGATCGGCGACGACCGGACGGTGTGGGTCGACACGCTGCACCCGGGCGGCGGTGGGCTGGATGTCGTGTGGCGCCTCGACGGACGTCCGCTGCGCTCCGGGGGTGCCCGGACGGTCGATCTGCGGAGGCTGGAGCTGACGCCCGGGGTGCATACGCTGACCGCCACCGTCAGCGACCCGACGCCGTTCGTCCGCGACCCGGCCGTACGCGGTTCGGCGGCCCTGACCCGTACCGTCGAGTGGAGCGTCGACACGGCGGTGGTCACCCGAGCGACGCCCGTGACGCCGGAGTTCACCGGCCACACCGGCACGACCGCCGCGGTGGGCGCCGGCTCGGTGGTGTACGCCGACACCTCGCACCCGGTCGACCGGACGCTCGCCGTCCAATGGCACCTGGACGGGCGGCCGGTGTCGGTCCCGGGCAACGACCGTGACCTGGACCTGTCCGCGCTGCGGCTGCGTCCGGGGACGCACACGCTCACCGCGCGGATCGACGGTACGGAGCGGGAACTGCGCTGGACGGTGGACGCGACACCGGCCTCGGCGTCGTACGAGCTGTCCGAGCCGCTGCGGACGGTGATGCGGCCGGGGCGACCCGTCGAGTACGTCTACGACGGGGAGTTCACGATGAGGCTGACGGCCCGTGACGACCAGGACGGGTACGTCGTGAGCCAGTTCCGGGTCGACGGCGACGGCTGGTACACGTACTACGGCTGGCCGACCGACGCGGACGCCCCGTTCCGGTTCTCGCCGGGCGGGACGGTCCTCGACGGCCTGGTGTACGGAAAGCTGGGCACGTCCCGTGCGGTGCCCTGGGACGACGCCACCGCGGACTTCGGTACGCACACCGTCGAGTACCGCACGATCGACGCGGCGGGGAACACCGGCGCGGCGAAGAGCTTCCTCGTCACGCTGGTGCCCCCGGCGGGGAGCCGGGGGCCGTCCGCGAGGTAGCGCGGCTCTCCGCCGGGAGGGCGGGCCCCGGGCGCGGGGCCGGCCGTTCGCTACGGCTTGCGGGCGACGCCGGCCCAGCCGGGGATCGGGGCGTCCCCCGCGACCGGCACGGCCTCGCCGAGCTCCGGATGCCATTGCGCCGTCAGGGAGACCCCGGGCTCCACGAGCTCCAGGCCGTCGAAGAACCGCGTGAGCTCCGCCCGTGTGCGCGGCCGCAGGGTGAGGCCGCGCTCCCGGTACATGGCGCGGGCCTTGGCCGCGCCCTCCGGGTCGAAGTCACCGGTGACGTGGGACAGCACGAGGTAGCTGCCCGACGGCAGCTGCTCGACGAGGCGGCCCAGCAGTTCGTAGGCCCCGTCCTCGTCGTCCACGAAGTGGAGCAGGGCGAGGAGGGAGAGGGCGATCGGCCGCTCGAAGTCGAGGACCTTGCCCGCCCGTTCGAGGATCGCCTCGGGGTCGCGGGCGTCGGCCTGGATGTACTCGGTGGCGCCCTCCGGGGTGGAGCGCAGCAGCGCCTCGGCGTGGGCGAGGACGATCGGGTCGTTGTCGCAGTAGACGATCCGCGACTCGGGGGCGACCTGCTGGGCGATCTGGTGGAGGTTGGGCTCGGTCGGTATGCCGGTGCCGATGTCGAGGTACTGGCGGACCCCGTTGGCGCCGAGCCAGCGGATGGCCCGGTGCATGAAGGCCCGGTTGACCCTGGCCATGTCGCGTCCGCGCGCGTCCAGGGTGAGGAGCTGGCGGGCCATCTCCTCGTCGACCGGGTAGTTGTCCTTGCCGCCGAGGAACCAGTCGTACATCCGGGCCGGATGCGGCTTGCTGGTGTCGATCCGCACGGCGGAGGGTTCTTGCCCGGTCATATGACGCTCCAGTGGTCGGCTGGTCCGGTCGGTAACTGTCGTACTGACCTACGGGGTTGGCAGGTCAGAGAATCATAGGATCCGTTCGTCCGCGTCGGTTCAGGTGAGCAGGAAGTCCGCGTGCCCCGACTTCGCGCCCTGGATGAACGCGGCGATCTCGCCATGGGTGTAGATGAGCGCGGGGCCTTCGGGGTCGGCGGACTGGCGCACCGCGACCCTGCCGTCGGCCAGCTTCATGGCCTCGACGCAGTTGCCCCCGTTGCCACCGCTCCACGGCTTGTGCCACCCCTCGGCGCCGAGGTCGGCGGCGGGCATGCCGTTGTATATGGGATCCATTCACAGCTCCTTGCGGAGACCGGCGAGGATCTCCTTCGTACGTTGTGCGGTGGCGGCCTGCGCCGCCATGCGGTCCATGACCTCGAGGTGCGAGGACACCTCGGGACGCGCGTCGAGGTACACGGCGCCGGTCAGGTACTCGCTGTAGACCATGTCCGGCAGTTCGGGCATGGCGAACCGGAAGAGCACGAAGGGCCCGTACGTGCCGGGGTGGTGGCCGGACGAGAACTCGGCGATCTGCAGGGTGACGTGGGGCAGGGAGGCCGCCTCGATGAGCCGGTCGAGCTGCTCGCGCATGACGGCCGGGCCGCTGCCGACGGGGCGGCGCAGCACCGTCTCGTCCATGATGACCCAGAACTTGGGCGCGTCCGGCCGGCGGAGCAGGGACTGCCGTTCCATGCGCAGCGCCACATGGCGTTCGATGTCCTCGGGCCTGGTCGCGCCGACGGCTCCCGAGCGCATCACCGCCCGGGCGTACTCCTCGGTCTGGAGCAGCCCGGGGACGAACTGCGGCTCGTAGGCCCGGATGAGGCTGGCCGCCCCCTCCAGGCTGACGTACATGCTGAACCAGCCCGGCAGTACGTCGTGGAAGCGCTGCCACCAGCCGGGCTGGTTGGCGTCCTCCGCCAGCCGGACGAACGCGTCGGCCTCGTCGGCGGCGACCCCGTACTCCTTGAGGAGCAGCTGCACATAGGGGATCTTGAGCGCGACCTCAGCGGTCTCCATCCTGCGGATCGTGGCCGGGGCCACGCGGAGCACCTTCGCGGCCTCCTCCCGCTTCAGGCCGGCCCGCTCCCGCAGATCCTGCAGACGTTTGCCGAGTACGACCTGTCCCACCGTGGGGGCGGACCGCGGCTCGCTCACTTCAGACCTCCCCACGCGCTTTTTTCATGAGTGTGCCATGCGAAGACCAGAGAGAACACCGCACTCTGCAATTTTCAGAGTGGCACTTGCCAAGTGTCCGCGGCGGGAGGAAAGTATTCCGGTGAACCAGTTCACGCGCTGCCGCGCCCTGCAGGGGAGAGGCGACGTCCGGCGCTGCTTCCCCACGTAAGGAATCGGTCGTGGCACCTGGTAATGCGCTCAGCCCCCAGCTCGTGGCCCGGCGACCGCAGACAGCCGATGTCCGCCGTTTCGCCTTCGAGTTGCCCGCCAGGGCCGAATCGGCCGCCAGGGCGAGACATCTCATGGGCCGGCGACTCGCCCTCTGGGGGATCGACGAGGACGTCCGGGACACGGTCGAGCTGATCGTCTCGGAGCTCGTGACCAATGCGGTGGTGCACACCGCGAGCAGCCGGGTCGTCTGCGAACTGCGGGACGGCGGCGAGCAGTTGCGCATAGCCGTCCAGGACGAGGGGTGCCCCGCGCTGGGGCCCGGGCTGCGGCACGTCGCCGCCGACGAGTGCGGGCGGGGACTCATGATCGTGGACGCGCTGAGCAGCGCGTGGGGAGCGCATGACGCCCGGCACGGGGTGGGGCGCATCGTCTGGGCCGAGCTGGCCCTCGACCCGGCGGATCCGTGCTGAGGTCCATGGCCACGCTGCTGTCCGCGCGTGGCCGCCGGGCCCCGTACACGGACCCGGGCGAGGTGCGGCTGGCGCTGCCGCCGTCGCTGCCGGCCACGCTGGGCCGCGACGCGGTGGGGGTGCCGGCGCGGCACGGGCTCCGGCTGATGTCGCGGCTGCCGGGCAACGGGTGCGTCTTCGCCGACACCGACTGGTGGTGGTGGATCGTGCCGGCCGGCTCCGACGCGGATCTGCGCTGGCCGCTGCCGTCCTGCTACGCGGTGGACGCGCAGGTTCCGGGCCGCCGTCCACGGCTGATCCACCGGCCGGACACCACGTCTCCGTACACCCCTCCCATCCCGCTCTACCTCATGATCTGCCAGCTCACCGGGGTCGCCCCCGCCTGGTCGGTGTACGGGGTCGAGAGCAGCCTCTGAGCCCGGCCGGCAGCCGGCCGCCTCCTTCCGCCACCCGCTCCCCCGCAGACCGCCCGCCCCCGCGCCCGTGACATCCGTCGCGGGCGTCGCCCGTGCCGTCCCGCCTCCCTCGGGCCGGTACGGCGGGCGGGAGCGGTCGCCCGCGGTCGCGCGAGGAGCACGTCACGCACGGTGAGCGGCCGCGGGGAAGGCCCGGCCGCCGACGCCGTCCTGGTGACGGCCTTCCCGTACCGCGCACCGCTTCCCGCGCCCGTCCCCCCGGGCCGCCCCTCGCCCCTCGCGGGGGTGACAAGGGTTTTCCCCGTATCGGCTTCATCTCGCCGTTCCCTACTGTCTGCCGAACCGGCGGTTCTCATCCTCTGACTCTTCACTGTCAGGTGCATGTAACCCATGAGCTCCACCGGTGACGGTCCCCGCACGGGGTCCGTCGCGCCGGCGGCGGCGCATGGGCGCACCCGGCCCAGGGGACCGCGGACTGCCACCCCCACGGCGTGACCGCGGTCCCCGCTCCGCCCGCCCGCGCTCTGCACCGTCAGCTGCTCCGGGAGTCGCCGGAGCCGCCCTGAAAGGGAACACCTTGAACGGTTCCAGGCGGAGACTCATATCCGTCGTGGCGGCGAGCGCCACCCTCATCGGCGTCGCGGCCACCTCATCGGTGGCACTCGCCGCCCAGCCGGACCCCGCGCCGAAGGCGACCGCCCCCGCCTCGCAGTCCATGACCACACAGCCGAGCGCGCCCGTCGACAAGGTCATCGTGACCTACACGTCACGTGCCGAGGAGGCCACTTCGAACGCGGCGGCCACGAAGGACGCCGCGGCCAAGGGCAGCGAGACGGGTGAGCGGCTGTCCTTCGAGCGCCGCCTCGCCAACGGCTCGGCGCTGGTCGACCTGGGCGCCGACACCACGAAGCAGGACGCGGCCGAGGTCATGGCCGCCTTCCGCGCCGACCCGGCCGTCGCCTCGGTGGAGCCCGACATCCGCGCCTACGCGATGGCGGTCACCCCCGACGACACCGAATACGCCAAGCAGTGGGACCTCTTCGAGGCCACCGGCGGCATGAACGTGCCCGCGGCCTGGGACACCACCACCGGGTCCGGCGTCACCGTCGCGGTCATCGACACCGGCCAGACGACCCACACCGACCTGAGCGCCAACACCGTCGCCGGTTACGACTTCATCTCCGCGTCCGCCGACGCGCGCGACGGCAACGGCCGGGACGCCAACCCCAAGGACGAGGGCGACTGGAACGCCACCGACGGCGAGTGCGGCACCGGCTCACGGGCGAGCAACTCCTCGTGGCACGGCACGCACGTCGCGGGGACCATCGCCGCGACGACCCACAACAGCAAGGGTGTCGCGGGCGTCGCGTACGGGGCGAAGGTCCAGCACGTGCGTGTGCTCGGCAAGTGCGGCGGCTCCTCCTCGGACATCGCCGACGCGATCACCTGGGCCTCCGGCGGCACCGTCCCGGGCGTCCCGGCGAACCCCACCCCCGCCAAGGTCATCAACATGAGCCTGGGCGGCGCGAGCGCGACCTGCCCGACCGTGTACCGCAACGCCATCGACGGAGCCGTCGCGCGCGGCACCACGGTCGTGGTCGCGGCCGGGAACAGCAACGCCAACGCTTCCGGCTCCACGCCCGCCAACTGCGGCAACGTCATCAACGTGGCGTCCACCACCCGTGAGGGCAACCGTTCGTACTACTCGAACTTCGGCTCCGTCGTCGACGTCTCGGCCCCCGGCGGCGAGACCCGCCGCGCCACCGACACGCCGGGCACCATCACCACGCCCCAGAACGGCATCCTCTCCACGCTGAACTCCGGCACCACCACGCAGTCGGCGGAGAACTACCAGCCGTACCAGGGCACCTCGATGGCCGCCCCGCACATCGCCGGTCTCGCCGCCCTGGTCAAGGCGGCCAAGCCCGCGCTGACCCCGGCCGAGATCGAGAGCGCCATCAAGGCCAACGCCCGTCCGCTGCCCGGCAGCTGCTCGGGCGGCTGCGGCGCGGGCATCGCCGACGCGGCGAAGACGGTGAACGCCGTCTCCGGCACTCCCACCACGCCCGGCACGGGCACCACGTTCACCAACGCCACGAACGTGACGATCTCGGACAACGCCACCGTGACGTCCCCGATCGCCGTCACCGGCCGGACCGGCAACGCCCCGGCCGCCCTCAAGGCGGACGTGGACATCAAGCACACCTGGCGCGGCGATGTCGTCGTCGACCTGGTCGCCCCGGACGGGACCGCGTACCGGCTGAAGGGCTCCAGCAGCAACGACTCGGCCGACAACGTGCTCGCCACCTACACGGTCGACGCGTCCGCGGAGGTGGCGAACGGGACCTGGAAGCTTCAGGTCCAGGACGTGGCCTCGGGTGACACCGGCTACATCGACTCCTGGAGTCTCACCTTCTGATCACCCGGCGGGATCTGCATCCTCGCTGGTCAGAAGCGTGTCAGGGGCGTGTCAGCGGCACTTCGCCGCGGGCACGCCCCGCGGTGCTCCCGTCCACATGCCGGACAAGGGGCATGGACTGCGGCGGCCGGGTTCGTATTCTCTGGTCGCGGGCAGGGGGCCCGTGCACGGGGAGGGTGGTGGTGCGGGTGAGGTCGACGCCGAGCGGCGCCCCCACGCCGGCCGGGCAGCCTCCGCGAACGGGCCGGCCGGCCCGGAACGGACAGCCGCCGCGAACGGGACGGCCCTCCCCGGCACCCGGTGAACGTCCCACGGGACGGTACCCGGCCGCCGGGCGCACCGCCTCGCCCGGGCGCCCCGGGTCCGGACGGACCGCGCCGGCCGGAGGCGAGGCTCCGGTCGGACGCGACGAACTCCTCTCACGCCTCGAAGGGGTGCTGCACGGCCGCGGCCGTGCCGTGCTGACCGGCCCGGCGGGCGTGGGCAAGACCGAAGTGGCCCGGGCGGCGGCCGCACGGGCCACCGCCCGTGGTGAGACCGTGCTGTGGCTCGCCCCGCAGCCCGCAGACCAGGACATGGCGGGGGCCGCCGCCGCGGCCCTCGTCGCCTCGGTGCCCGCCTACGCGCTCGACGGGCTGCCCGGCCCCCAGCGCGCCTCCGTCGCCGTGCTGTGCCGTGAGGCCACGGCGCCCGAGACCGGCTGGGACCCGGTGGCCCTGCGCCTGGGCATCGCCCGGATCCTGCGCACCCTGGCCGACCGGGGGCCCGTGCTGCTCATCGTCGACGACGCCCAGCGCATCGACGCCGACAGCGCCGACCTGCTGCGCTTCGCACTCCACCTGGCCCCGACGTCCCTGCGCGCCCTGGCCGTCGAGACGCCCGCGCCCGGCGGCCCCGAGCACCTGAGGGCGGTCGGCGCGGTACGGGGAGCGCACGCGGCGGCCACGCCGGGCGCCTCCCCCGACACCGGTGCCACCCTCGACACGGGCACCACGGGCGCCTCCCCCGACACCGGCGGGATCCTCGACCCGGGCACCTCCCCCGGCCGTCACGGCCGCGTCGAACCGGCCGGCGGCACCGGCGCCGCCCACGCCTCCCTGTGGGTACCGTCCGAGGCCGACGTCCTGCTCGTACCGCCCCTGCACGCCGACGAGATCGCCGAACTCCTCCACCACCACCGGCTGCCGTCCCGGATGGCCGGGCGCATCCACCGGGCCAGCGGCGGCAACCCGCGCCTGGCGCTCGCGGTCGGCCGGTCCATCGCCGACGCCCGGACGCCGGTGCGCCACACCGAGGCGCTGCCGCTGTCCGGCCGCGCCCGCGATCTCGCGCGCCGCATGCTCGCCCCCGCCTCCCCGGCCGTGCGCGCCGCCCTGCTCCTCGCCGCCCTGGCCCTGCGTCCGACGACCGGGCTGATCCGCCGGGCGGGACGACCTGCCGCCGAGGCGGAACTGGCCGCGGCGGAGCGCGCCGGTCTCGTGTCGCTCGCGGAGGACGGGACGGTCGCGTTCACCGCGGGTCTGCTGCCCTCCACGCTGGTCCACGACGCCTCCTGGACCGAGCGGGGCGAAGGGCACGCCGCACTCGCCCGGGTGGTCGACGACGCCGTCGAGGAGGTGCGGCACCGCGCGCTCGCCACCGACGTGCCCGACGAGGGCCTGGCGGCCGAGGTCGCCGGGGCCGCGGACACCGCACGCCGCCGCGGCAACAGCGCCCTCGCCGCCGAACTGGCGCTGCTCGCTGCCGAGACGACCCCCGCCCACCTCGGCCGGGTACGGCTGGACCGGCTGGTGGACGCCGCCGAGGAGGCGGCCCGGGCCGCGCGCGCGGACCTCGCGATGCGCGCCGCGGCCGATCTCCTCGCCCGGGACGCGGCCCCGGCCGACCGGGTCCGCGTCCGGCTCGCGGTGCTGGACACCGCCGGGCAGGGCCTGACCGACCTGGACGAGATCTATGTGAACGCCCTGGAGGACTCCGAGGGCGACCCGGCGCTGCGGGCCGGGGTGCTGCTGCGGCTCGCGGTGAAGTACGTCCTGGCGGACGGCGATCCGGTGCGCTCGCGGGTCGCCGCGGTCGAGTCCGCCGAGCTGGCGGCGTCCGTGGGCGACCGCCACACGCAGACCCAGGCGCTGACGGTCCAGGCCCGTATGGACCGGGTGCTCGGGTCGCCGGAGGCCGAGCGCACGCTGGAGCGGGCCCGCGCCCTCGAAATGACCGACCGCCCGCTGGGCATCCGCAACGCCGCCCAGATCCTGACCATCCGTCACGCGCTCTTCGACGACCGCCTCGCCGACGCCCGCGACCAGCTCTACAGCCTGCTTCCGCTGGTGGAGCGGCGCGGGTCCGTCGAGGACGCCATCGAACTGTTCCGTACGCTCGCCGAGGTGGAGGCCCGTCGGGGGCAGTGCGCGGCAGCCCTGTCGCACGCCGGGCGGTCGCTCGCCCTGACGCTGGAGGCGGGCCTGTCGCCCGGGCCCGCCTGGTACGCGCTGGCGCTCGCCGAGACCGCGGGCGGCAGCTTCACGCGTGCCGCCGGCTATGCCCGTCGCAGCGTCCAGGCGTCGGAGGAGGAGGGGGACCGGGTCTTCCTCTCCCGCAGCCTGTACGCGCTGGGCCGGGTCCAGTTGGTCACCGGGGACGTGGCGAACGCGCTGGAGACGCTGCTGCGGGTGCGGGACGGCGAGAGCGCCCAGTGCACCGTCGATCCGTCCATGCTGCGCTGGCACGAGGAGCTGGCCGAGGCACTGCTCGCGAACGACGCCCTGGCCGAGGCCGAGGCGCTGCTGGCCGATGTGGGGCCGGTCGCCGAACGCCTCGGCAGCGCCACGGTGCTGCTCGGCTGCGACCGTGCCTACGCCCTCTGCCTGGCCGCCGGCGGCAGGCCCGAGGAGGCGGTCGGTCTGCTCGTGGAGACCGCCGAGCAATTCGCCTCGCGCGGGCTGGTGCTGGAGCAGGGCCGGTGCCTGGTGGCCCTGGCCCGGGTCGAGCGCCGGCGCCGCAGACGGTCGGCCGCCCAGCAGGCGTTGCAGGCGGCGGCCGCGGTGTTCGAGCGGGCGGGGGCCGTCCCCTGGCTCGATCTGGCCGCGGAGAGCCCGGCCCGTGCCGACGCCGTTCCCGCCGCCGGCGGGGCGCTGTCCCGGCTCACCGAGGCGGAGCTGCACCTGGCCCGGCTCGTGGGGCAGGGCGCGAGCAACCAGGAGGCGGCCGCCCGGCTGTATCTCAGCGTGAAGACGGTCGAGTCCCGGCTGACGCGCATCTACCAGAAGCTCGACGTCCGCTCCCGCGCACAGCTCGCGACGGCCCTCACCACGTCGTCGCCGCCCGTACGGTGACCTCGCACCGGACACGGGCCGGGCGGCGGGGCGGCGGGGAAGGCACGCCCCGACCACGTCGACGTCGCGCCCGGCGGCTACGACGTGCCCGTCACGCTCGGGGGCGGGCCGGGCGCCACAGGCCCCCGGCGCTCTGCGCGGGACCGTCCGCGACGGGGATCCCGAAGTCCGGAGTGCCGTCGGCCTTCCAGCCCAGGCGCTGGATCCGGGTGTGCCGGTTGGGGTCGTTCAGGGGGTCGCCGCCGATCTCCTTGTACTGGCGGGCGTGGTAGACGAGGACGTCGGTGCGGCCGTCCTCCGCCACGGTGAAGGAGTTGTGGCCGGGCCCGTACTGCTTGGTGGCGTCGTTGCTGGTGAAGACGGGTGTCGGGGACTTGGTCCAGGAGGCCGGGTCCATCAGGTCGCTCCGGGTGTCGGCGGTGAGCAGGCCCATGCAGTAGTTGCTGTCGGTGGCGCTCGCCGAGTACGTCATGAAGACCCGGCCGTTGCGCTGGATGACCGAGGCGCCCTCGTTGACCTTGAAGCCGACGCACTCCCAGTCGTACTCCGGTGTGGTGAGCCGGATCTGGGGCCCGGTGAGGGTCCAGGGGTTCGCCATCCGGGACAGGAAGACACCGGTGTTGTTGTCCATGCCGGGTTCGTGCTGCGCCCAGGCCAGGTAGCGGCTGCCGCCGTGGGTGAAGGTGGTGGCGTCGAGCGAGAAGGTGTCCCAGGCGGTGGTGATGCTGCCCTTCTCGGTCCAGGTGCCCTTGAAGGGGTCCCGGCCGGGGTTCGCCAGCACCCACATCCGGATCTTCCACACGTCCTCGGCGGGCGCCGCGGCGAAGTAGACGTACCACGTGCCGTCGATGTGGTGGATCTCCGGAGCCCAGATGTGGGCGCCCATCTCGCCGCTGGTGTGCTTCTTCCAGATCACCGACTCGGCGGCCCCGGTGAGGCCGCGCAGGGTGCGGGAGCGGCGCAGGACGATCCGGTCGTACTCGGGTGCGGTGGCGGTGAAGTAGTAGTGACCGTCCGTGTGCCGGTGGATGTGCGGATCGGCGCGGTGCGGGACGAGGGGGTTGGCGTACCGGGCGGCGGCGCGGGCCGCGGCCCCGCCGGAGGCGGCGTGGGCGACGCCGGGCGCTGCCGTGAGTGCGCCTGCGGCGAGAGCGCCCTGCAGCAGGAGTCGGCGGCTGGGCAGGTCATTGCGGCTCATGCGGACTGCCTTTCGGGACGGGAGCGGGGAAGGGGACCGGGGTGGTCGAGGCCGGGTCCGGGGTGGACGCCGGCGCGGGCGCGGGCGCCGGGCTCAGGGCACGCCGCAGCAGCGGGACGGCCGCGAGGCCGAGGACGGAGACCGCCAGAAGGAACATCAGGCCGGTCAGTGCGGTGCCGGTGGAGTCGACGACGGCCGCGATGCCCAAGGGGCCGAAGCCGCCCCCGAGGTTGCCGATCGCGTTGACCGCGGCGATTCCGGTGGCAGCCGCCGCGCCGGTGAGGAAGCGCGGGATGAGGGTCCAGAAGGCCGGCTGGGCGGCGTAACCGCCGACGGCGGCGGCGCACAGACCGGCCATCCGCAGGAGGGGCGAGTCGGCCAGAGCGGTGACGGTGAAGCCCACGACGGTCAGGCCGAGCATCGCCGCGATCCAGGTGTACGGGGTGTCCCGGCGCGCCACCAGACGCGGGACGGCGACGAGTCCGGCGGCCACGCAGACGTACGGTACGGCCGAGACGAGGCCCACTTCGGTGTGGGTCAGGTCGCCGAAGCCGTCGATGAGGGTGGGCAGCCAGAACGACAGGCCGTAGGTGGAGAGCGGAAAGACGAGGAAGAACAGCGCTGCCGTCAGCACCCGCCGGTCGCCGAGCACGGCCCGCGCGCGATGCGGCTGCTCCCCCGCCCGGGCCCGGTCGGCGGCCAGTTCCGCCAGCAGCCACCGCCGTTCGTCGGGCGCGAGCCAGCGGGCCTGCTCGGGACCTCGGGGCAGCAGGCAGAGCACCAGGGGCGCCGCCAGGACGGCGGGGATGCCGGTGACGACGAACACCCACTGCCAGCCGGCCATCCCCCCTGTGCCGTCGAGGTCCATCAGCAGGCCCATGAGGGGGTTGCCGAGGATGAAGGAGACCGGCGCGGCGAGCATGAACGCGCCGATGGCGCGGCCCCGGTGGCTGCCCGGGAACCACTGGGAGAGGTAGTACAGGACCCCGGGGAAGAAGCCGGCCTCGGCGGCGCCCAGCGCGAACCGGGCGAGATAGAACTGCCAGGTGGTGTGCGCCAGGGCGGTGGCGACCGTGACGACACCCCAGGTGAGCAGGATCCGCGCGATCCAGCGGTGGGCGCCGACGCGGTGGAGCATCAGGTTGCTGGGCACTTCGAAGATCGCGTACGCGGTGAAGAAGAAGACCTGGCCGAGGGTGAACGCCGTCGCGCCGACTCCCAGTTCCGCCTGGAGTTCCAGCTTGGCGAAGCCCACGTTGGAGCGGTCGATGTAGGCGATGACGTACAGGAGGCCCAGGAACGGCAGGATCCGCCGGGCCGTCCTGCCCAGGACTCTGGTCTCCACAGGGCCTCCCCGCCTCCTCTTGTTCGTCATACCGAACAGCATCTGCGATGTCGAACGGCGAAACGGTAAGGGTGTGTTACGGAGAGGTCAACGGGTCGGGAGAGGTTTGCGGGTGGTTTCTCGGAGCCCGCGCGGCATCTCCCCAGGCCGGGCTCTTCCGGGGGTCGGCCGCGGGTCCGGAAACGCCGCGGATCAAGATGCCGGGTGCCGGTGCCGGAACCGGAACCGTTCCACCGGCCGGAACCGTTCCACCGGCCGGGCCCGGGGCGCCCCGGGGCCCCCGCCCCGGCGCTCCGGGTCACCCCTCAGCCGTGGACGTCCCCGCAGCAGCCGTCCCGCCGCATCATCCGGCCCACCCGGAGCCAGTCCGTCGTGTCGTCGCCCCGCCCGGGCGCGGGGAGGACCGGGCGTGCGGGCGGCGTGAACGCCGCGACCAGGTCCGCCTGTTCGTAGGGCACGCCGCCCCTGAGCACCGACACCGTCCGTACGAGCGTGTCGAAGTCCGTGAACGGATCGCCGTCCACCACCGTCAGGTCGGCGACCTTGCCGACCTCCACCGTGCCGAGCTCGTGCTCCACCCCGAAGAGCCGGGCCGGCAGAGCCGTCGCCGTGCGCAGCGCCTCGGCGGGGCTGAAGCCGCCGCGGTGCAGCGCCCGCAGGCCCAGGTGGAGGGAGAGGCCCACCGGAACGATCGGCGCGTCCGTGCCGAGCGCCACCACGCCCCCCGCCGCCAGCACCTTCCGGTACACGTCCGTCTCCGTGCGCAGGGTCGCCAGCTGGGCCCGCGTCGGCGGCTGGGCGGCCATCCGGCGCACCGACGCGGCGTCCCAGGGCGGCATGACGGACGTGACCCGCGGGTCCTCGGCGAGCCGGGGATCGGCGCC
Organism: Streptomyces sp. SP18CS02; assembly: GCF_036322365.1. NCBI lineage: Bacteria > Bacillati > Actinomycetota > Actinomycetes > Kitasatosporales > Streptomycetaceae > Streptomyces > Streptomyces sp. SP18CS02. Next base: position 279,579 of record NZ_JAQYXC010000281.1, on the reverse strand, counting down.
GGTCAGGGACATCGCGGTGAACGGCGTCGCGATCAGCGAGAAGCCGGCACCCCGGGCCGTGTAGATCTCCATGACGTCCTGGTACGCCCGGCCGCTCGCCGTCGTGGCGTGCCCGGCCTCCAGACGCTGCGTGGCCTGGAGGTGGGACGTCAGGTCCTGCCCCGTCAGCACTCCGGGGGAGCAGAAGTGGCTTCCCGCCCGTACGCCCAGGCGCTCATGGGCGAACCGCGCCGCCTCCTCCATCAGCCAGCCCGGGGCGCGCACATAGGTCTTGACGAAGTCCCAGTCGAGCGCCACCCCCCGTTCCAGGGACCGCCGCAGCCCTTCCCGGGTGCGATGGGCCCGGCCCATGCTGTACGCGACCCGGGCGCCGTCCAGCAGTTCCCCGCTCGTCAGCAGCCTGGGGCCGGCCAGCGCCCCGGCGGCCACGGCCTCCCGGACACGGGCCTGTTCGTACGCGAACCCGCCCAGTGACACGGCCGTCGTGATGCCGTAGGCCAGCTGGGCGACGGTCTGCCGTCCTCCGTAGGTGCTCTGCCAGGGGTGGGTGTGGGCGTCCCACAGCCCGGGGATCACGGTGCGCCCCGAGGCGTCGACGCGGCGCGCGGCGGGTACGGCGCGCCGGGGCCGGTGTGGTTCGACGGCGGCGACCCGCCCGCCGCTCACGACCACGTCCACGTCCTCGCGCACGGACCCGTCACCGCCCGTGCCGTCCCAGAACCGCCCCGCGTGCACCACCGTCCCGGCCGGCCGGGGCCGCCGGTGGTCGAGCGGCACACGTACGGTACGGGCTCTCCCGCCCGCCACCGCCACGAGCCGCAGCCGGTCGCCGGAGAGGTAGAGCAGCGTCCGTGAATCACCGGACCAGGACGGGTGGTCCGCGGCCTCGTCGGTGAGACGGCGGGGCGGACCCTCGGGAACCCCGTCGGGCGCCACGGGCAGCACCCACAACGCGGATTCGACGATCACTGCCATCCACCGGCCGTCCGGTGACCAGACCGGACCGGAGTCGTAGCGGTCCGAGAGCGAGACGTGCGGCGCGACGGCGTGCAGCCGGGCTTCGCCCGTCGCGCCGTCCACCACCCGGATGAGGTTGTAGCCCTCGCGAAAGCGCCGGTTGAGCCTGTTGCGGTCGCACAGGGCGATGAACCTGCCGTCGGGTGACCAGCTCGGCCGCCCCGGCAGTCCTCCTCCGCCGAGCGGTTCCACAAGCGCGCGTTCCGTGCCCGTGGCCGGGTTGCACACGATCAGACGGCCCGTCAGGTCGAGGCAGGCCAGCTTCGTCCCGTCCGGTGAGAGCGCCGGGTGGACCCGCCCGCCCGTCGCCAGGGCGCTCTCCTCACCGGTGCGGACATCATGGCGGTACACGCCCATCAGCCCGTCCCGGTCGTCCGCGTAGAGGAGGGAACGCCCGTCCCGTGCCCACACCGGGCCCAGCAGGTAGCGGGTCGGCCCGGCCGTGACCAGCCGGCGGGGCGGACGGCCCCCCGTGGTGTCCGCCAGCCACAGCGCGTCGAGCGCGGCGAACGCGACACGCCGGCCGTCCGGGGCCAGGGCGGGCAGGTGGATGCCGCGCACGGGACGGGCGCGACCGGCGCCCAGGTCGTACTCCTTGACCCGGTACCGCGGCCGGTCCAGCCGCAGCGCCCCCTGGAAGGCGAGGGCCCGCGCCCCTCCCGGCGCCTCGGGGCGTACGAGTGTGAAGCGGCCGCCGACCGTCAGCAGGAGCTCACCCGTCGCCGTCCAGCGCGGCGGGACGGGTTCGACGTCGCCGTCGAGCGGAACCGCCGCTCCGTCCACGACCAGGGTGCAGGAGCCCTGCGGCGGCGCCGTGACCCGCAGGTGGGCCAGGTGCCTGCCGTCCGGTGACGGCGCCGGCGTCATCAGCTGCGCGGCGTCCGTGCCGGTGTGCTCCACGCGCACCGCTCCCCGGCCGTCCGCCCGGACGGAGGCGATGGTCCGCGCCTCCAGGGCCGAACCGGTGGCCGTGGTCACGGCCCTTCCACGGACGAAGACGATCCGTTCGCCGTCCGCCGACCAGGCGGGATCGAAGTCCTCCCACGGGCCCTCCTGCACCGGCCCTTCCTGCCCGGGCAGCCCCGTGACCTGCTTCAGGTGCCCCGTGCGCAGGTCCAGCGTCCATACGCGGTACGCGCTGCCCGCCACCGGGTCCCCGCCGCGCTCCGACGCGAACGCGATCCGGCCGCCGTCCGGCGACCAGGCCGGAGACCGGTCGTCCCAGGGGCCGTCGGTGCGCCGGCGCAGCCCGGTGCCGTCCGGCCGAAGGGTCCACACATGGAAGGCGCCGTCCCGGTAGGCGCAGACGGCGATCGACGAGCCGTCCGGCGAGAAGACCGGGCGGGTCGGCTCAAGGCCGGGCAGGGGCAGCCGTACCGCCTCCCCTCCCCCTCCCGGCAGTGACCACAGGATGTGCTGGACCTCGGCGACGAGCAGGTCACCGGAGGGCGCGAGGGTCGCCGAACCGTTGGTGACGGCGGTGAAGGACAACCGGACAGCGGCTCTTCCGGAGACCTCTGCCGCTCCCGCCGCACCGGCCGCTCCCGCCGCACCGGCGAATCCGGTGGCGGCGACTCCGGCAGCGGCGAGGAACCGGCGCCGCGAGAGCCTCGACGCCGTGTCCTCCCGGTCCGCGGCAGCTGCTTCCCGACCCTCCACCACGCCTCCTGGGATCGTCTTCCGCCACCGGCGGGAGGCGGAGTGCCCGATCGTCCAGGTACCCGCGGCAGGTGGCAACAGCGCCGCTTCGGCCAGCCGACGACACCGCCCGAACGGCCCAGTGATCGCCTCGGGAGCGGCCGCGCGCGACGGGGCCGGGGAATCGGTCGGCCCGGTCGACCCGCGCGGTGGTCGGGAACCGCCCGCGGCGCCCTGCGCGGAGCGGAGCCGTGGGCCGCCGGGGAGAAGCGGACGTACCCGGCGAACTCCCGTGGCATGTGAGGCAGGAGAGACAGGGCAAGCACCTGGGGGGGGGACGGGTGGCCCGCGCCGCGGACGACAGGGGGACGGCGATCCATGTCGACAGATCCGCATACCGACCCCGATGTCCAGTTTCCGGACACCGGGGCGAACCACGGGGCGCTTTCCGCTAGCTTCACCCTCATGACCCGCCCCGCCAGCCTCACGTTCACCGAGGCGCTCGCCACCTCCGCCCTCGTGCTCGACGGTGGACTCTCCAACCAGCTGGAATCCGCCGGGCACGACCTGAGCGACGAGCTGTGGTCGGCGCGGCTGCTCGCCGACCGGCCGGAGGCGATCGTCGAGGCACATCTGCGCTACTACGAGGCCGGGGCGCGCGTCGCCATCACCTCCAGCTACCAGGCCACCTTCGAAGGCTTCGCCCGCCGCGGCATCGACCACGACCGGACCGCCGAACTCCTCGCCCTGAGCGTGGAACTGGCCCGGAAGGCCGCCCGTCGCGCGGAGGCCAAGTCGCCGGGGCGGTCGTTGTGGGTGGCCGCCTCCGTCGGCCCGTACGGTGCGATGGCGGCGGACGGCTCGGAGTACCGGGGCCGGTACGGGCTGAGCGTCGGGGAGCTGGAGCGGTTCCACCGGCCCCGGCTGGAGGTGCTGGCCTCCGCCCGGCCCGACGTGCTGGCACTGGAGACCGTGCCCGACACGGACGAGGCGCGGGCCCTGCTGCGCGCGGTCCGAGGTCTCGGCGTACCGGCGTGGCTCTCGTACAGCGTCGCCGGGGACCGGACGCGGGCCGGCCAGCCGCTGAAGGACGCCTTCGCGCTCGCGGCGGACGCCGAGGAGATCGTCGCGGTCGGCGTGAACTGCTGTGCGCCCGAGGACGCCGACCGGGCGGTCGAGCTCGCCGCCCGCGTCACCGGAAAGCCGGTGGTGGTCTATCCGAACAGTGGCGAGCGGTGGGACGCCGAAGCGCGTGAGTGGCGCGGGCGTTCGACGTTCTCCGTCCGGCGGGTGACCGGCTGGCAGCGGGCCGGAGCCCGGCTGATCGGCGGCTGCTGCCGGGTGGGCCCCGACACGATCGCCGGGCTGGCCGCCCAGTTGCGCTGAGGCAGGGCTGGGCGACGGGCCCGGACGAGCCGCCGACCTCGCGGTTGTACGGCGTGCACGGCTGGGCGGAGCCGGCGGAGCGGCCGCGCGCCCCGCAGGGCACGGCGTTCACCCGCTGGGCGTCGTTCCCCCGCCGCACGGCCGGACCCGCCGGGGACACCGCCGCGTCGGTCGCGCTCGCCCCCCTGACGGGCGGACAGGAGCCGCAGCCCCTGGACGGCGTGGCGAGGGCCGGCGGTATCCGCAGTACCGGCCCAGGGCAACACGGGCGGCGGCGAGGGGGCGGCTCGGCCGAGGTGCGGTGGGCGACCGACGGGACCGCCGCCCGGATCACGTTCGAGCCGCTGAGCGTGACCGGCACCGGAGGGGGCGGTCTTCCCGGCCGGCGGCTGCCGCCGGTGCGACCGGTCACGAGCGCCCGCCCACCGCGTCACACGCGCGTGGTGTACCGGTCCAGGAGCGCCCGCAGGCGATCGACGTCGCCGGCCTCCTGTGCGCCCCGCTTGGGCAGGACGTCCAGGCACATGACGTTGGGATCCCGGCTGAGCAGGACGAAGTGGCCGGCCGTCTCCCGGTAGCCCCGGAAGACGGTCCACTGCTGGATCAACGTGCTGTGGTCGGTCCGGCAGGTGATCCCGGCCGCAGACACGGTGGCGCGGTACTGGCCCTGCCAGGCGACGATCCGCTGCACATGGGCGGCCTGCAGCCGCGGGTACCCCCACAACGCCAGGACGACGAAGAGGAACAGGACGGTCGAGACCACGTCGACGCTCCCGCGCCCCACGACGGAGAGCAGCCAGTGCCCCACCCACAGTGCGAGGAACGCCATCCGCAGCACGAGCCCCGTCCGCTTGATCCGCTCGCGGATCCGCAGTCCGACGAGCGCGTCGGCGGATCGTGGCTGATACACCAGCTGGACCCCGGTCCGCTCGTCCACGCCGTCGTCGGCGTTTTCCGCACTGTTGTCGGTGCCTTCGGCGCAGCGGCACTCGGCCACGGTCCCTCCCCGGTACGAAGATCCGCCGGATCCTACCGAACGCCGGCGCCGGGGCGGACAGCCACCGGGCGACGCCCGATGGCAGCCGGGTCCCCCTGGCCCGGCCGGCCGATCCTCCAGCAGGCGCGTGGCCTCCTGCCGGTCCTCGACCGGGCGAGGGTGGGGCCGGCGCTGGTACCAGGCGTTCCGTTCGCCGACACACGGGAGTCCGAGCCCGCCCCGGGGCTGCCCCCGCGCCATGCCGAGGACAGTGACGTGGTGGCGCCGGCGGCCTCCTCCTCCTCCCCCCCGACGGTCGCGAACCGGCGGTGGCCACCGGCCCGTTCACCGTGCGGGGCCGTTCGCCCGGTCCGCCTGGACCGCTCCCGGCTGCGCAGTCGGCACCGACGTGCGGGGCGGCGACGAGGTCGCGGCCTTCTCCGCGGGGCCCCTGCGGATGGCTGCTGAGCCGTACCCCCCGACCGACAACCACGGGTTGACACCTCGATCGGTGTCAACCTAGGGTTGACATATGACGAATCCACTCGGCATGACCAACCCGGTGCGGCTCGACGACCTGATCGAGGCCATCAAGAAGACCCACACCGACACGCTCGACCAGCTCTCCGGAGCCGTCATCGCGGCCGACCACCTCGGTGAGGTGGCGGACCATCTGATCGGTCACTTCGTCGACCAGGCCCGGCGATCGGGCGCCTCCTGGACGGACATCGGCCGGAGCATGGGGGTCACCCGGCAGGCGGCGCAGAAGAGGTTCGTCGCGAAGCCCGGCGAGGCCTCGGACCTCGACCCCTCCCAGGGGTTCGGCCGGTTCACCGAGCGCGCGCGAAACGTCGTGATGGCCTCGCAGAACGAGGCCCAGGCGGCCGGGAACGACGAGATCCGGCCCGCCCACCTGATTCTGGGGCTGCTCCACGAACCGGATGCGCTCGCCGCGCGGGCGATCGTCGCTCAGGGCGTCCCGCTGGAGTCGGTCCGGCAGGAGGCGACGGCGGCGCTGCCGCCGGGGGCGGAGCGGGTGCCCGACCTCGTCCCGTTCGACGCGGGGGCGAAGAAGGCCCTGGAGCTCACCTTCCGGGAGGCCCTGCGCCTGGGCCACAACTACGTCGGTACCGAGCACATCCTGCTGGCCGTGCTGGAGTTCGAGGACGGCGAGGGCGTTCTCGGCGGCCTGGGCATCGACAAGGCGGCCGCCGAGGCGCACATCTCCGCGGCCGTGGCGGCGGCCGCCGAGAGCGAGGCCGCCGAAAGGTAGGCACTGGAGCGAGGCCCACGAGGGACAGCCGGCGGGGACGGGTGCCCGCATGCCCCCGGCCCCGGGCGGGGGCACCATGGAGTCATGGCCGAGCGCATCGGCGAGGTGAGCGGACCGGCCCGCCTCGCCCGATCCGGCGAAGGCATCAGTGCGCAGGAACTGGCCCTCGCCGCCCGCAACCACGGGCTCCCCCTGGAGGCCCTGCGCTATGACGTGACGCCGCCCGGGCTGCACTACGTACTGACGCACTTCGACATTCCGGCCGTCGACACCACCGCCTGGCGGCTGGCCCTGAACGGCCGGGTGCGTACCGCCCTCGACCTCGATCTGCGCGCCCTGCGCGGGCGTCCCGCCGTGACCCACCGCGTCACCATGGAGTGCGCCGGGAACGGCAGGGCGCGGCTCAGCCCGCGCCCGGTCAGCCAGCCGTGGCTGGTCGAGGCGGTGGGCACGGCCGACTGGACCGGAGTGCCGCTGCGGCACCTCCTCGCCGAGGCGGGGGTGGAGCCGGACGCCGTCGAAGTGGTCTTCACGGGCGCGGACCACGGAGTGGAACGCGGGGTCGAGCAGGACTACCGGCGCAGTCTGCCCCTCGCGGTGGCCCTCGCCGGCGACCCCGAGGTCCTGGTGGCCTACGGAATGAACGGCGCTCCGCTGCCGCCGCAGCACGGCTGCCCGCTGCGGCTCGTGGTGCCCGGCTGGTACGGGATGGCCCATGTGAAGTGGCTGCGCGAGATCACCGTCACCGACACCCCGTTCACGGGCTTCCAGCAGTCGGTCGCCTACCGCTACCGTCACGAGCCGGACGACCCCGGCGAGCCGGTGACCCGGATCGAGCCGCGTGCGCTGATGGTCCCGCCCGGGTTCCCCGACTTCATGTCCCGCGTGCGGGTCGTACGGCCCGGTGAGGTGCGCCTGGAGGGCCGCGCGTGGTCCGGCCACGCCCCGGTCGTCCGCGTGGAGGTGAGCACCGACGACGGCCGCTCCTGGACGCGGGCGGAACTGGCACCGCCGGACGGCGGCTCCTGGTCCTGGCACCACTGGCACACCACGTGGACGGCCACCCCCGGCAGCCATGTCCTCAGCGTGCGCGCCACCGACGCCGACGCCCGCACCCAGCCGCTGTCCCAGTCCTGGAACCGCGGGGGCTTCGGGAACAACCTCGTCCAGCGGGTCGATGTGCTCTGCCCGGCCCCCGACGAGTCCCTCCCTCCCGCATGAGCGGGCGGGGCCGGCGGGGCCTGCCGGAGCGGGTTCGGGGGCCTGGGACGCGACACCGTCACGGCGGGGCACGACCCGGCACGCGGCTCCTGGGCGGGGTGCGCGGGGCCCGGGGCGACGACAGTGCCGGCAAACGGGCCTACGACCCCGCGCCCTGCCGTGCCGGATCCTGGTTCCTCAGCCGCTCCGTGAGCTCCTCGATGCCGGTGACGAACCACGTCTGACGGCCGCGGTTGCACTCGAGGACGAAGTCGCGCAGCGCCGGACTGGCCTCCGTGCGACGGGTGATGTCACCCAGCACCACGATGCCCATCCGGTAGTTGACGAACTTCTGGATGATGTCGCCGGCGATCCGGGTGCGCAGTCGGAAGAACCCCTCGTCGAGCCGCTCGGCGGGGATGACGACCCACTGGGCACCCGAATAGCCCGCGTTGCCGATGAGATCCAGGGCGTCGTTCTCGCCGGCGATGGTCTCGCCCTCCGGGTCGCATATCAGGAGGGGCACGTCATGGACGGTCTGAAGGGCGGTCATGGAGGACAAGGTTAGGTCCTTTCCCCCTCCGACGGGGGGGGCGCCAAGGCCCTGGTTGTGCGGGCGGTCCGGTGCTCCCGGGCGGAGCCCCCGTGGACCGGGCGGTGGAGGAGGCGAAGTTCCGGCGGATGCCGAAGCCGCCGGAGCTCCCCGGGTGGCGCTGGTGACGGACGCGGGCGCGGACATCGGCACGGCGATCGCGCGCACCGCCTGGCCGCCGGGGCGGTCGCCGACCTGAACCCCACGGGTGCCGCGGCCGCCGCGGAGGAGCGCGGCCCGGCCCGGCCCCGTCCGCCGACCAGGATCCCGGGCCCCTGGGCCGCCAGTGACATCGAGCTCGACCGGGCCGAGGGGGTCCACGGCCCGCGGAGCCGGCCCGGCCCGTGCGCCGCCTCCTCCTCGCGCTCTGTGCGCTCCTGACGCGACATCAGGCCGTGGCCGGTCGCGCGCACGTCCCGTGACGGCACCCTTCAGCGAATCTGCACACCGACTGCGCAGGCGTCACACCGTCTTCCCCGGCCCCCCACCACGATCCCGGAGGAGCCCTCCCCGCACAGCCGGAATGTCCCATTCCGAAACAACCGCGCAGTCACCGCCGGAAATCCCCCTGGCAAGCCGTGTGAAGAAGGTGGCACCAAGTGATGAACACGTGTGCACAAGGCCGCAATAAAGGACCGGATACCACCCGTGTCAGCGACTGACCGATTAGCCGTTCAAAGCGGGCGCGTGCTTTGATCCATCGCACTGCGGACGAGAGCACAAAGGCTCGGTCGTGGCCATTTGAAATATCCGTGTGAAGGGAACCTCACATCATGAACACCCCCCAGATCCAGACGCAGGAAATCTCCGACGCCGACCTCGACAACGTGTCGGGCGGTCTCCTCGGCGGCATCGTCGGCAACGCCACCGCCGCTGTCGACTCCATCGTGCCGGTCTCGGGCACCGTGGGCTCGGTCGTCGGCACGGTCGAGGGTGTTACCGGCCTGAACACGGGCGCGATCACCGGCCTGGCCACCGTCACGGTCGCCGGCGTCTGATTCGTGTGCCGCTGAGCGGCACTGGGCCGTGCGCCCCGGGGTCCGTCCGATTCCGGGGCACACGGCTGCCGTTTATCCGCCCGTTCTCGCGCATTTCACGGGAACGGCATTGTTCCCTGCCGAAAAACGTCGCAGTCCCGAGGAAAGTGTCATGGAGTTCCGTCAACAGGCTCTTTCCAAACTGCAATCGCCCGAGGAGATCGACCTCCCGGTGCGCTTCGCCCGCCCCCAGGGCCTGCTCGTCCTGATCGTCACGGTGCTCGCCATGGCCGGGGCTTCCGTCTGGGCGGTGGCCGGCTCCGTCTCCTCCACCCTCGGTGCCCCCGGCATCCTCACCCACGCCCAGGGCAGTTACATCCTCCAGAGCCCCGTGGCGGGCCAGGTCACCGAGATCCTGGCCGAGGAGGGCGCGCGGCTTCCCGCCGACGCGCCCCTGGTGAAGGTCCGCACCGCGCGGGGCGAGGACACCGTCATCCGCACTCTCGCCGCCGGCCGGCTGACCACCATCGTCCCGACGATCGGTTCCGTGGTGACGACCGGCACCGATGTGGCGGCCGTGGAGCGCGCCGCCAAGAAGGACGACCCCCTGATGGTGATGCTGTACGTACCGGCCGACAGCGGTTCGTCCGTCCCCCTCGGCGCCCCGGTCGACCTCACCGTCCAGTCCGTGCCGAAGCAGCAGTACGGCGTGTTGCGCGGCAGGGTGAAGGCGGTCGGCCGCACCGCCGAGACCCGCAGGCACATCACCTCCTTCCTCGGCAGCAGCGAGCTGGGCGAGCACTTCACACGGTCCGGGCAGCCCGTACCGATCCTGGTCCGGCTGGAGCCGTCGACGACGAGGACCGGCTATGCCTGGTCGACCTCCGACGGCCCGCCCTACGGGATCGCCTCCATGACCCTGGTCGACGGCTCCGTCCACCTGGCCGACCAGCACCCGATCGAATGGCTGCTCCCGTGACCGCCCGCGGCGGCCGGCGCCGCGCGCAGCCCGCGCCCGGCCGCAGGAACCGCGGGAGCGGGCGGACCGGCGCGGGAAGCCCTCCCAAGAGGCGCGGAACCGTACGGACCCCCACCGTCCTCCAGATGGAGGCCGTGGAATGCGGCGCCGCCTCGCTCGCCATGGTCCTCGCCCACCACGGGCGCCACGTACCGCTGGAGGAGCTGCGCATCGCGTGCGGCGTCTCCCGCGACGGATCGCGGGCCAGCAACCTCCTCAAGGCGGCCCGGGGATACGGCCTCCAGGCCAAGGGCATGCAGATGGAGCCGGCGGCCCTCGCCGAGGTGCGGGCACCGGCCATCTTGTTCTGGGAGTTCAACCACTACGTCGTGTACGACGGCATGGGGCGCCGCTTCGGCCGCCGGGGCGTGCACATCAACGACCCCGACAAGGGCCGCCGCTTCGTCCCCGCGGAGGACTTCGACACCAGTTTCACCGGCGTCGCCCTCGTCTTCGAGCCCACCGAGGCCTTCCGCCGGGGCGGTCGCAGGCCCGGCATCCTCAGCGCCGTGCCCGCGCGGCTGCGCGGCACCACCGGCACCCTGCTGGCGGCGCTGCTCGCGAGCCTGCTGCTCGTCGGCGTCGGCGCGGCGGTGCCCGCGCTGAGCCGTACGTACATCGACATGTTCCTGATCGGGGAACAGACCTCGCTCCTGGGGCCGCTGTTCGCGTCGATGGCGGCGATGGTCGCGCTCACCGCCCTGCTGACCGGCCTGCAACAGGCCAATCTGCTGCGCGGGCGGATCATCTCCTCCACGCTCAGCAGCGCCCGCTTCATGCGGCACCTGATGCGGCTGCCCGTCACCTTCTTCGCCCAGCGCAGCCCCGCCGATCTGGTTCAGCGGCTCCAGTCCAACGACGCCGTGGCCGAGACCCTGGCACGGGATCTCGCCGCCGCGGGCGTGGACGGCGTCGTGGTGGTCCTCTACGCGCTGCTGCTGTGGACGTACGATCCCCAGCTGACCGTGGTCGGGGTGCTCATCGCCCTGCTCAACGTCGTCGCCATGCGGATCGTCATCCGGCTGCGGGCCACGCACACCCAGAAGCTGAGGGCCGACAGCGCCCGGCTGACCAACACCTCGTACACCGGACTCCAGCTGATCGAGACGATGAAGGCGACCGGCGGCGAGAACGGGTTCTTCCGGCGCTGGGCCGGACAGCACGCGACCACGCTGGAGGTGCAGCAGCGGCTCGGGGTGCCGAGCGCGGTGCTGGCCGTCGTCGCGCCCACCCTCGCCACGCTCAACAGCGCGGTGATCCTGTGGATCGGCGGTCTGCGAGCGGTCGAGGGGCATATCTCGATCGGTCTCCTCGTCGCCTTCCAGGCCCTGGTGACCCGGTTCACCGCGCCCCTCACCCGGCTCAACGGAGTGGCGGGCAGGATCCAGGACTTCGCGGCCGATGTGGCGCGGCTGCGGGACGTCGAGAGCTTCCCGGCCGACTCGCTCTACTCCCGTCCGGAAGCGGAGGCGAGCACCCGCCGGCTCAAGGGGCACGTGGTCCTGGACGACATCACGTTCGGCTACAGCCCGCTGGACGCTCCCCTGCTCAGCGGCTTCTCGCTGGCCGTGGGCCCGGGCAGCCAGGTGGCACTCGTCGGCGGCTCCGGCAGCGGCAAGTCGACCGTCTCCCGGCTGATCTCCGGCCTCTACACGCCCTGGGAGGGCACGATCCGCATCGACGGGCAGCGCCTGGAGGACATCCCGCGCAGCACGCTGGCCGCCTCCGTCTCCTTCGTCGACCAGGACATCTTCCTCTTCGAGGGCACGGTCCGGGACAACGTGACGCTCTGGGACCCGTCCATACCCGACGACGCCGTCATCGCCGCGCTCCAGGACGCCGCCCTCTACGACGACGTGATCGCCCGGCGCCCCGAGGGCATCCACAGCCGGGTCGAGCAGGACGGCCGCAACTTCTCCGGTGGCCAGCGCCAGCGACTGGAGATCGCGCGGGCCCTGGTGCGCCGGCCGAGCATCCTCGTCCTGGACGAGGTGACCAGCGCCCTGGACGCCCGGACCGAACAGGTCGTCATCGACAACCTGCGCCGGCGCGGCTGTGCGTGCGTCGTCATCGCCCACCGGCTGAGCACGGTCCGCGACAGCGACGAGATCGTCGTCCTCGACCACGGCACGGTCGTGGAACGCGGCCGTCACGAGGAACTGCTCGCCGCGCGGGGCGCGTACGCCGAACTGGTCAAGGAGCGCTGACATGACCTTCCCCTCCCCGGCCCCCTCGGACGTGACGGGCTCCGACGCGGTCGTCCAGGCCCTCGGCGGCCTCGGGCGGGAGCTGGACTGCACGGGTCTGCGCAGCGTGCCGCTGGAGGGTCCGCAGGTGCTGTGGCTCGTGGCCGACGGAGGGCTGGACCTCTTCGCCGTGGACGCCGCCGGACAGGGGCACTGGCACTTCCTCGGCCGCCTGGAGGCGGGGAGCCTGCTCCTGGGCCCGGTCGAGGGGCCGCAGCACACGCTGGTGGGCAGGCCGGCGCAGGGCTGCGCGCTGCGCCGGATCCCGCTGCGGGCGCTGTACGGCGGTTACGGACCGGAGCACGGCGCGGGATACGACCCGGGGTACGGCGTGGGCGCCGGTACGGGATACGGGGCGGGGTTCGCGGGGTACGGAGCCGGTCACGGGGCCGGATACGCACCCTCGTACGGCAGACCGACCCTCCTGGAGCATGCCTTCGCCCTCGGCACGGCCCGCAGCCTCGGCGTCCTGTTCGAGGCTCCGCTGGACGGCCGGCCCGGCGCCGACGACGGCACGGCCCTGGCCGACGACGACATGCTGTGGATGCCGGTGCCGCCGGGAAGCGTCCAGTACGGCGCCGCGTACGGCGCGGACACCGCGGGCGACCTGTTGATGGACGGCTCCCTGTGGCAGCGGATGGTCAACCAGCAGTACCGGCTGCTCTCCGCGGTGGACCGCTGGATCGAACAGCTCGAACGTGCCCATGAGGACCGGGCCGCCGCCGGCATCAGGGCGGGCGAGGCCGTACGCGCGCGGGCCGACCAGGCGCTGCTGGCCTCCATCGGCGGCCCTGAGCGCCCCGGGCGGCCGGGCGGGGACCGGGCGAGCGACGACGCCACCTTCGCGGTGTGCCGCCAGGTGGCCCGGGCGGCCGGGATCACCCTGGCGGAACCGTCCAAGGGGGGTGCCGTCAGTGACCGCGTGAGCGCCGTCGAGCGCATCGCGGTCGGCTCCCGGATCCGTACCCGGGCGGTCAGGCTCGACGGGACCTGGTGGCGTACGAACGCCGGTCCCCTGGTCGGGCACTGGGCCAAGTCGGGGGCGCCGGTGGCGCTGTTGTGGCGCCGGGGCCGGTACGAGGCGGTGAACCCCGCGTCGGGTCTGCGCATGCGGATCGGTGAGGAGACGGCCGCCGAGCTGGAACCGCGCGCCGTGATGTTCTACCGCCCGCTGCCCGAGCGGCCCATGAGCGCGTGGCGGCTGCTGCTGTTCGGCCTGCGCGGCAACGGGTCGGACTTCCGCACTCTGGTGCTCGCCGGGCTGGTGACGGTCGGGCTGGGCGCGCTGGTGCCGATCGCGACCGGGCGGGTCCTCGGCGAGTACGTCCCGGCGGCCGAGCGGAGCCTGATCGTCCAGGTCGCGCTCGCCGTGATGATCACCAGTATCGTCTCGGCCTCCTTCATGCTGCTCCAGAACCTGACGGTGCTGCGGATGGAAGGACGCGTCGAGAGCGTCCTCCAGCCGGCCGTGTGGGACCGGCTGTTGCGGCTGCCCACCCGGTTCTTCGCCGAGCGGTCCACCGGGGAACTGGCCGGCGCGGCCATGGGCATCAGCTCGATACGCCGGGTCCTGACCGGCGTCGGTCCGGTCGCCGTCCAGGCGACGACGGTCGGCACGATGAACCTGGTCCTGCTGCTCTGCTTCAGCGTGCCCCTGGCGCTGGCGGCGATCGCCATGCTCACCGTCATCGCGGTCGTCTTCCTGGGCCTCGGCCTGTGGCAGGTGCGGTGGCAGCGGAAGCTGATCGAGCTCGGCAACAAGCTGAACAACCAGGCGTTCCAGACCCTGCGCGGGCTCCCCAAACTGCGTGTCGCGGCGGCGGAGAGCTTCGCGTACGCCGCCTGGGCACGGGAATTCGCCCGCTCCCGTGAACTCCAGCAGCGGGCGGGCCGGATCAGGAACGTGACGACGGTCCTCGACGCCGTCTATCTGCCGCTCTGCTCGCTCATCATGTTCATGCTGCTGGCAGGCCCGGCTCGGGGCAGCATGTCGGCCGGCTCGTTCCTGACGTTCAGCACCTCGGTGACCATGCTGCTGACCGCTGTCACACAGCTCACGGGCGCACTCGTGTCGGCCGCCGCCGCGCTGCCCCTGTACGAGCAGATCAGGCCGGTCATGGACGAGGCCCCGGAGGTACGCGGCGGCAGTACCCGGCCGGGCCTCCTCTCCGGGGGCGTCGAGGCCAGGAAACTGTCCTTCCGCTACTCGGACGACGGCCCGCTCGTCCTCGACGACGTGTCCTTCGAAGTGCGGCCCGGCGAGTTCGTGGCGGTCGTCGGGCCCAGCGGCTGCGGCAAGTCGACCCTGCTCCGCCTCCTCATCGGCTTCGACCGGCCGGACGCGGGCAGCGTGCTGTACGACGGCCAGGACCTGACGGCACTGGACCAGTCCGCGGTGCGCCGGCAGTGCGGGGTCGTCCTGCAGAACGCCCAGCCCCTGACCGGCTCGATCCTGGACTGCGTCTGCGGCGCGGAGGCGTACTCCCAGGAGGAGGTGTGGGCGGCGGTCGAGATGGCGGGGCTGGCCGAGGACATCAGGCGCATGCCCATGGGACTGCACACCATGATCTCCGGCGGCGGGGCGATATCCGGGGGTCAGCGCCAGCGCCTGATGATCGCTCAGGCACTGATCCGGCGTCCGCGGATCCTCTTCCTCGACGAGGCGACGAGCGCTCTCGACAACGAGGCGCAGCGCGTCGTCATCGAGAGCACCCGCGAGCTCGAAGCCAGCCGACTGGTGATCGCCCACCGGCTGACCACGGTCATGGACGCCGACCGGGTGATCGTGATGTCGGCGGGCCGCGTCGTGGAGCAGGGCGCCCCGTCCGCTTTGCTGGCCGATCCGAACGGCCACCTGCACGAGCTGGTACGCCGTCAGATGAGCTGATCGGAACGCCGTCCGACCGGTGCACCCGGGGCCACACGGGCTCCGCTCGAAAGGGTGGGCTTCGGTCGGCCCGCGTACCGGCCCCCGGCCGACGGGAACCCCTGACTCCGAACCCGCCCGGACGGACCGGGCGGCGCTTCCACGCGACCCGGAGGAACAATGATCAGGAAGGCCCTTGCCTGCGCGGCCATCGTCACGGCTGCCACGGCAATCGGTATCGGCCCCGCCGCCGCCGACAACGACCACGGCCCCGCCGTCGGCGGAAAGCACCACGCGGCTCCCACGGACACCGACGCCCGCCCGTCCCAGTCGCGCCCGTCCGACGCCCGTCCGTCCCAGTCGCGCCCGTCCGACTCGCGCCCGTCGGCGTCCCGCCCGTCCGACGCGCGGCCCTCGCGCCCGTCGGAGTCGCGCCCGTCGGACGCGGGCCAGCAGGCGACCGACCAGCAGGCGGCCGCCCAGGAGCAGGCCGTCACGGAGGAGGCCGGCCAGCAGGCGGCCGGCCGGCCCGAGACCGGCCACGAGGCCACGGGCCAGGCGGAGGCCGGCCAGGAGGCCACCGGGTCGGAGAAGGAGACCGAGAAGGCGACCGAGGACCACGGCACCTTCTACGGCGCCGAGTACGACGCGGCCAAGTTCCTCGGCCTCGAGTCGGCCGGGGGCTCGAAGATCTTCCTCGGCGGCTTCAAGCACGGCGAGGCCATCGGCGGCACCTGGTAATCACGTGGTGACCACCTGGTGACCACCCGCACCGCGGAAAGCCGTCGGGGACGACACACCGTCCCCGACGGCTCCGTCACGCCATCGGTCATGGTCTCGACATCAGTACCGGAAACGCAGAAAACCCCAGATCAACTGGGGTCTCTACTGGTGTCCGAGGGGGGACTTGAACCCCCACGCCCGATAAAGGGCACTAGCACCTCAAGCTAGCGCGTCTGCCATTCCGCCACCCGGACAAGGTGTCTGTCGTTTTGGGGTGTTCCCCGCGGCGACATGGATAACTCTACCAGGGGTTTGAGGTGCCCTTCACCCACATATCCCGTGGTCAGGTGGCCGGGGCGGGTCCGCGCGAGGGCCGGCGGTCCATCATGCGGACGGAGCGTCGCGCACCGTGTGCGCGGCGTGAGAGCGGTCACGGCCGGGGCCGGGTGCGCCGTCGCGCGCCCCCCGGAGCGGGAGAACGCGGGCGGCGCCCGGTGACCGGTTGCCGAGGGCCCGGTCGGGGTGAGGGGTGGGGTCAGGGCATCAGGTGATGGTCGGGGAAGTGCCCGGGCGGACGCTCGTCCGCCGCGCCCTGGGTGACCGGCGTCACGAGCAGATCGCCTCCGGCGAAGGCGCCGCGTCAGGAGGCGCCGACGCCGCCGAACAGCTCTTCCCCCTCCCCGCGCGAGCGCGGCTTGTCGTGCCCCACCTCTAAGGCACGGATCTGGGGGACAGGCGTTCGTAGGTCGCCACGTCGCCGGTGGAGAGGGTGGCGACCAGAGCACCGTGCGACGCGTTCATGGCGGCGAGCGGTGCGGCCTCCGTGTCCACCAGGACGATCGTGTCGACCGGGCCGAACGGTTCCGCGTGGTGGCGCGGCGAGGAGGCCGGGGGTTCAGCAGGGTCACCGGGGGGAGGTACGCCGAGGTGTCCTGGGTCGGCAGGAAGGAGCCGTCGTCGAGGGAGCCCCGTCACAGGGGGACGGAGCGAGGGGCGCGGGCGGGAGCGGGCCGCCCGGCCGGCCCGGCCCGCCTTCCCGGTCCGCCCGCCGTGGCCGCGCCCGATCGTGTGATCATCCCCGGGCGGGCGCCCGTGGACGCCGGCCCCGGCCGCTCCGGCCTGGGGCACGGGTCCACGGGCCCACGGGTCCTAAGGGGTGTCCTGAGGGCGGATCAGCAGTCCTTCTCGCGCAAGGAGTGCAGGTGCGCGCTGGACTTGCGGGCGAAGGCCAGCGACTCGACCGGGTTGTCGTGCTCGGCCTGCCAGTGGTGGTCGGCGCGGCCGTGGCGGGTGCGGGTGACCGCCGAGATGAAGCGCTGGTAGTCGATGTCGCCGTCCCCGACATCCGTCATCCGGTACCCGTCCTGGGCGGAGTCGTCGCGTTCCCCGTCCTTGACGTGGAAGAGCGGGTAGCGATGGGGCTGGTCGAGGACGTACCGCAGGGGGTCGAAGGGGGCGGGCGTGCCGTCGACGCGCCTGCCGAAGCGGAACTGGGCCGCGTACGCCCAGTAGATGTCCATCTCCAGGTACACCAGGTCCGGGTCGGTCTCGGCGAGCAGTACGTCGTAGAGGCGCACGTCCGGCCGGTCGGTGGCGAAGGAGAACTCCTCGGCGTGGTTGTGCTGGTAGAACTTCATGCCGCGCTTCCTGGCCTCGGCGCCGTAGTGGTTGAACTCCTCGGCGCAGCGCTTCCAGCCGTCGACGGTCGCCCCGTAGCGCCAGGGGCCCGAGGCGGTGCCGATGTGCTTGAGGCCGAGGGCCTGGGCGTCGTCGAGGACCTGGTCGAGGTTCTGGGCGAAGGTGTAGGCCCGGGGGTCGGACGAGTAGTAGCCGACGTGACTGCCGATGCCGCGCAGGCCGTGGTCCCGGGTCAGTCGCCTGAGCTGCGCGAGTGTGATGGGGCCGGCCGAGCCCTGGGTGTACCCGGCGTACTCGACCTCGTCGTAGCCGTAGCGCCGCAGTTCCTCGAAGACCGGCCCGAAGCCGAGGGTGGCGACCTTGTCGCGCAGCGAGTAGAGCTGGATGCCGAGACGGCCGGGGGGCAGGACGGGGCGGCCCCGGCTCTTGCCGCCGGCCGCCGCGGCGGGGGCGGGGGCGGCGGTGGCCGGTCCCGCCGCGCCGAGGAGCGCGGCGGCGGTTGCTCCGGCCGTGACGCCGAGCATTCCGCGTCTGCTGAGCTTGTGGACGAGTTCGGGATCGCTGTGCTTGCCGGTTCGGCTCATGTGGACGACTCCTCGTTGTCAGTGGTGTCTGGTTCAGTGGATTCCGGCGAGTCGAAGCAGCAGGGACTTCACATCGGTGGCCGCGACACGGCCGTTCACAGCGCGGGGGGTGGAGCACAGGATGAGCGGACCTTCGTCATCGTGCGCGGGGAGGCGGCCGTGGCTGCCGCGAACAGGTGAGGCGTCGAGGGGAACGACCGCCAGGCGGTAGCGCATGCCGAGCTTCTTGCGGGCGACCGCCGTGGCCGCCTTGAGCCGCACATAGGGGTCGAGGGGGTCCATGAACAGTTCGACGGGGTCGTAGCCGGGTTTGCGATGGATCTCGACGAGCCGGGCGAAGTCGGGGGCGTGTGCGTCGTCGAGCCAGTAGTAGTACGTGAACCAGGCGTCCGGCTCGGCGATGGCGACGAGCTCCCCGGCACGGGGGTGGTCGAGGCCGTGGGCCTTCTTGCCCTCGTCGTCCAGGAGCTGTTCGAGACCGGGCAGGCCGTCGAGCGCCGCACGGGTGGCGTCGAGGTCCCCGGGCCGGCGCACGTACACGTGCGCGAGCTGGTGGTCCGCGACGGCGAAGGCTCGTGAGGCCATGGGATCGAGGTACTCCATGCCGTCCTGGGTGTGGACTTCGAGCAGGCCCGCGCGGCGCAGGGCGCGGTTGATGTCGACGGGCCGGCTGACCCGGGTGATGCCGTATTCGGAGAGGGCGACGACCGTGCGGCCCTCGGCACCGGCGTCGTCGAGGAGGGGTGCCATGGCCTCGTCGAGGTCGGCGGCCGCCCGGTGGGAGCGCGGGTCGTCGGGGCCGTAGCGCTGAAGGTCGTAGTCGAGGTGGGGGAGGTAGCAGAGTGCCAGGTCGGGGTGGCGGGTGCGGAGGATGTGCCGGGTGGCGTCGACGATCCATCGGCTGGAGACGATGTCGGCGCCCGGGCCCCAGAAGTGGAACAGGGGGAAGGTGCCGAACGTGTCGGTGAGTTCGTCGTGCAGCTCCGGCGGCCGGGTGTAGCAGTCGGGTTCCTTGCGGCCGTCGGCGTAGTAGACGGGCCGCGGGGTGACGGTGATGTCGGTGTCGGCGCCCATGGCGTACCACCAGCAGATGTTGGCGACCGTGTAGCCGGGGTGGGTCCGGCGGGCCGCGTCCCAGAGTTTGTCGCCGGAGACGAGACCGTTGTGCTGGCGCCACAGCAGGACGTCGCCGAGTTCACGGAAGTACCAGCCGTTGCCGACGATGCCGTGCTCGGAGGGGAGGGTGCCGGTGAGGAAGGTGGACTGGGCGGCGCAGGTGACGGCGGGCAGGACGGTGCCCAGGGTGGCCTGCGATCCGGAGCGGGCGAGTGCCTTCAGTCGCGGCATGTGCTCCAGGAGCAGGGGGGTGAGGCCGACGACGTCCAGCACCAGGAGGGGGGTGGGGCGGGTGGTGTCGTTGTCGCTCATGGCAGTTCCTTGAGGCCGAGGTCCGTCAGCAGGTCGCGGGCGAGCGTCAGTTCGGCGGCGATGCCCTCGACGAGCCGGCCCCGTGAGCGGGGGCGCAGCTCGGGCGGGAGGGCCTGCCAGGTGTAGGTCTCGACCTCCAGGTGGCGGGTGCGGGGGGACGGGCCGCCGACGAGCCCGGTCAGGGTGTCCCGGAGTACGGGGAGTGTGGAGGTGAGGGGCGGGGCCGGGGGGCTGTGCAGGGGAACGTGGAAGTGTGCCCGCCAGGGCGCGCCGTCCGGGAGGGTCCCGCCCGTGAGGGCTTCGGGGAGGTCGTCGGTGCCGCGCAGGCCGGCGGCGGTACGGGTGCGGGTCTGGTGGAGGAAGCGCGGTTCCGCGAAGGCGGCGAGGGCTTCGCGTACTTCGGGAAGGTGGGGCTCCTCCGCGTGGAGGGCGGCGGAGAGCTGGGCCTTGGGGATCGGTACGCGCGCGGCCTCCAGGGCGTCCAGAGCGGTCTGCGGATCTTCGAAGGAGGTGGCGAGGTGGCAGGTGTCCACGCAGATGCCGATGCGGGGGCCGGCTATGCCGGTGAGCGGGCCGATGGCGTCGGCGGTGGTCTCGATGGTGCAGCCCGGCTCGGGTTCCAGGGCGACGCGCAGGGACTTCCCGGTGAGGTCTTCGAGGGCGTCCAGGCGTTCGCCGAGGGTGGCGAGCGCGGCGCGGGCGGTGTCGGCCGCCGCGGCGTCGAAGGGGGTGCGCCAGGCGATGGGGAGGGTGGAGATGGAGCCTTCGGTGACGTCGTCGGGGAGCAGCGCGGCGAGGAGCCGGGCGAGGTCACCGGTGTGGGCGAGGCGTTCGGGCCGGGTCCAGTCGGGCTGGTACACCCGGTACTTGACCTCTTCGGCGCCGAAGCCCTCGTAGGGGAAGCCGTTGAGGGTGACCACCTCCAGGCCGCGCCTGTCGAGTTCGGCGCGCAGTGCGCGCAGGGCGGCGGGATCGGTGATCAGGGCGGCCGCGGCCTTGTGTGCGAGCCAGAGGCCGATGCCGAGGCGGTCGCGTCCGAGGCGTCTGCGGACGGGTTCGCAGTGGTCGCGGAGCTGGGCGAGGACTCCGTCGAGGGTCTCGGCGGGGTGGACGTTGGTGCAGTAGGCGAGGTGGACGGTGGAGCCGTCGGGATGGCGGAAGCGCATGGCCTGCCTTTCCTCATTCCCCGCCGCGGAGGATGGAGTTGCCCTCGTGGAGGGTGTCGGGGGCGGGGAGGTCGAGCTGGAGCCGTCCGCTGAGGCCGTAGAAGGCGACGGGGTTGCGCCACAGGACCTGGTCGACGTCGTCCTCGGAGAATCCGGCGCCGAGCATGGCGTCGCCGACCTTCCGGGTCTTGAGCGGGTCGCTCCTGCCCCAGTCGGCGGCGGAGTTGACGAGGACCTTCTCCGTGCCGTGCCACTTGAGGATCGCGACCATGCGGTGCTCGTCCATCTTGGTGTCGGGGTAGATGGAGAAGCCGAGCCAGGCCCCGCTGTCGGAAGCGGGTCCCACCGTCGTCTCGTTGAGGTGGTCGAGCAGGACGTGTTCCGGGGACAGCGGCGATTCGCGGATGACGTCGACGGTGCGGTGCAGCCCGGCCAGTTTGTCGCGGTGCGGGGTATGGACGAGTGCGGGCAGTCCGTGGTCGGCGGCGAGCTGGAGCTGGGCCGCGAGGGCGGTGTCCTCGGCGGGGGTCATGGAGTCGTAGCCGATCTCGCCGACGGCGACGACGGAGTCCTTGACGAGATAGCGGGGCAGGGCGTCGAGCACCGGGGCGCAGCGGGGGTCGTTGGCCTCCTTGGGGTTCAGGGCGATGGTGCAGTGGTGGGTGATGCCGTACTGGGCGGCCCGGAAGGGCTCCCAGCCCAGCAGGGCGTCGAAGTAGTCGAAGAAGCTCTCCGGTGAGGTGCGGGGCTGTCCGAGCCAGAAGGACGGCTCGACGAGGGCGCGGACTCCGGCCTCGTACATCGCCTGGTAGTCGTCCGTGGTGCGGGAGGTCATATGGATGTGCGGGTCGAAGATGCGCATCAGGACTCCTGCGGAGGGACGGTGAGGGCGAGGACGCGGGGAAGGTCGTCGGGGACGGGCCGGCCGGCCGCGGTCCGCTCGGCCGCGTAGTCGGAGAGCATCCGGGCCAGCTCGGCGTCGGCGCGGGCCCGCTCCCCGAGGGCTGCGACGGCATCGACGGGGACACCGGTGAAGAGGCACTTGAGAACCGCGTGGCGCCAGGAGTGCGCATCGAGGTGGGCGGCCGCGTACGGGCCCACGGCAGCGGCGACCAGCCGGGTGTCGTTGGTGCGCAGCGCGTCCTCGACCAGGGGCAGGGCCTGCGGCCCCGGTACGAGGGAGGGGAGGGCGAGCAGGACGGCGCGGCGCTCGGCGGCGGTGCCCTGGTGGTAGAGCCGGGCGAGGGTGGCCTCGTCGGCTCGGGCCTCGTGGAGGAGGAGTCCGCGTACGGAGTCGGCGTGGTCCTGCCCGCAGTGGCGGCCCGCGGAGGCGAACCGCAGCTCCCAGGAGGGCGGTGCGTACGGGGCGGTGGCGTCGCGGGCCGTGCTCGCGGCGTGGGCGGCCTCGGCGACGGCCCCGTCGAGCCAGGCGCGGGCGGCGCCGCCGAGGCGGTTGTCGAGTTCCGCTCGGGTGAGCGTCACGAGGCGGGTGCTCCCTTCGCTCGGAGGAATGCGATGGAGGTGCGGGCCAGCTCCGGACCGGCATGGGAGTGCCGGGGCAGTTCGACGACGGTCAGCCCCTGGTAGCCGGTGCCGGCCAGGGCTTCGAGCACGGGAGGGAAGTCGATCTCGCCGTCGCCGAACGGGAGGTGTTCGTGGACGCCGCGCCGCATGTCCTCGATCTGGACGTGACGCAGCCAGGGCGCGGCGTCGCGTACGCAGTCGGCGGGCGACGCGGGTTCCAGGCACTGGCAGTGGCCGATGTCGAGGGTGAGCCCCAGGGGTCCGGGGTCGCCGAGCCGGCGGCGGAGGTGGTGGAAGTCGGCGAGGGTGGCGACGAGGTGGCCGGGCTCGGGTTCGAGGGCGAGCGGGACACCGGCGCTCGCGGCGGCGTCCAGGACGGGGGTGAGTGACTCTTCGAGTCGCTTCCACACCGTGTCGTCCGGGGTGCCGTCGGGCTCGGTGCGGTCGGGCCGCGCGCCCCCGGCTCCGGCCTTCTCGGGGCTGATGCCGGTGAAGCAGTGCACGGCGTGTGCGCCGAGGTCGGCGGCGACCCGGACCGCGCGGATCAGCAGTCGGGTGCGGGCGGCGCGGCCTTCGGGGTCGGCGTCGAGAAGGGAGGGGCCGTGTTTGCGGCGCGGGTCGAGTACATAGCGTGCGCCGGTCTCGACGGTGACGCCGAGCCCCAGCTCCGCCAGGCGACGGGCGGTACGGGCGGTGCGGGCCGCGAGATCGGGGGCGAGCGGGTCCAGGTGCATATGGTCGAGCGTCAGGCCGACGCCGTCGTAGCCGAGGTCGGCGAGGAGGGCGAGGGCGTCGTCGAGGCGAAGGTCGGTGAGACCGTTGGTGCCGTACCCGAGGCGCGGGCCGGTGGCGCCGGTGGCCGCGGTGGTGGCGCTCATGTGGGGCTCACCTTCCGTGCGAGTCCGCGCGCGAGCGGGGCCAGCCCCATCACGGCGAGGCCCGTGCCCAGGGCTCCGCCACGGGCGGCGAGGGTGGCCTGAAGGGGGATCATGGCGCGGATTCCGCCGCCCACGGCACGTCGGGTGAGGGGGGCCGATGGGTTGAGGGCGGCGTGCAGGAGCGGCGCGGCGGCCGTACGGAGATAGGCGGCGGCGAGTGCCGTGGTGACCAGGCGGGCGCGTCCGGCGGCGCCCCGGGCCGGTGCCGGGGAGAGGCCCGGTCCGCTTCGGGCCCGGCGACCGTGTGCGGCCAGGGCCCCCATCGCCGCAGTGGCACCGAGCGCGGCCAGCGGCGCGGCCGTCGAGCCTCCGTGGGCCTCGTGACGGGACACCGCGGTGACCGCACAGGTGTGGACGCCGAGCAGCAGGGCCGCCGGCAGCGCACCGCGCACTCCCCTCGGTGCGCGCACGCCGGGTTCTGCGCGCACGCCGGGCCGGGCGGCGCCGGGGAGCCTCCTCCCACCGCCGGCGCGGCCACCCGCGCTGCCGGCCACGGGAGCGGCCACGCCCACGGTCGCGCCCGCTCCCGCGGCTGTCGCTGTGGCGCCCAGAAGGAGGTCCAGGGCACGGGCGGTCCCCATCGTCACCGCTGCCGCTCGCGTGTGCTTCAGACCCAGGTCGTACGCCCAGACGGTGGCGCCCAGGGCGGTGGCGACGGCCAGGGGCGCGCGTCCGGCGCGGGCCGCCAGGACCAGGCCCGTCACGGTGAGCGCCGCCGACGCCGTCAGCGCGGCGCCCGGGGTGACGCGGCCCGACGGGATGGGGCGGTGGGGCCGGTCGACGGCGTCCTCGTCGCGGTCGGCCCAGTCGTTGAGGGCCATGCCCGCCTCGTACAGACAGAGGGAGGCACCGATGGCGAGGGCCGTGCGCCGGTCCGGCCGCAGCCCTGCTGCCGCCGCGCCCGCGAGCGCGTCGCCCGGCACGGTGAACAGCGCCGAGACGCGCAGAAGTTCGGCCCAGGCGCGCAGCGGGTCCGTGGCCGGCCGGGGCCCGCCCGAAGGCGCGGCGGGGCCCGCCCCCGCCGGCCCGGCCGTCGCGCGGTCGCGGCCGGCGACCGTACCCCCCGCCCCCGTACGGTCCGCGTCCGCACCGCCCCGGGCAAGACCGCCCAGGCCGCCCCGGTCAAGACCGCCCAGGCCGGCCCGGTCCGGTCCGGCGCTCTCCGCCGCCGGGCCGTGCGACGGTCCCGCCGCGCGGTCGGCCCCCGGCCCCGGTCCCCTCGACGGGCCGCTCAACGGGACTCCCCCAGCCCGGCGGCGAAGGAGAGCAGAGCCGCGTACTGCTCGGCGAGCGCCGCCGGGCCGCCGTCCGGGTCCTTGAAGTAGAAGCCGAGCTGGGGCAGCGGCCCGGACAGCCCGGCCTCGTGCGCGCGGGCCACCAGCCGGGCCAGGTCCAGGACCAGCGGGGCCGCCAGCGCCGAGTCGCATCCCTGCCAGATGGTCTGCAGGATCATGCGGGAGCCGAGAAAGCCGTCGAAGGCGATGTGGTCCCAGGCGGTCTTCCAGTCGCCGAGGGCCGGCACGTCGTCGATGTGGACCCGGCCCTCCGGTGTGTGGCCCAGGGTGTCGGCCAGGACCCGTTCCTTTCCGGCGTTCTTCGCGGCCGCCGCGGCCGGGTCGGCCAGCGCCGCCCCGTCCCCGCCGCCCAGGAGGTTGGTGCCCGACCACGCCCGGACCGGCAGGGCGCGCTGGACGAACATCGGGGCGAGCACGGAACGGAGCAGCGTCTGGCCGGTCTTGCCGTCCCGGCCCGCGTGGGGAAGCCCGCCGGCGGCGAAGGCGTCGGCGAGGTCCTCGGTGTGCAGCCCGGTGGAGGGGGTGAAGTTGATGTAGGGGCAGCCGGCCCGCAGGGCCGCCGCCGCGTACAGCGAGCTGGGCGCGAGCCGCTCGGCGTCGGGGCCGGGTGCCGGTTCGGTGGAGGCGACGTTGACGACCACGGCGCGTGCCAGGGCGTGCCGGCGGAGGAAGTCCGTGATGTCGGCGGTGAAGGCGGTGATCAGTTCCTCGTCCGTGCGGGTGTCGCCCGGCATCGGGCCGCCGGCCCGGATCTCCGTGTCCGCGGCGGCCAGTTCCTCCCGTACGGCGGTGGCCAGGCCGTGCGGGAGCACGCCCGCGGCCGTCAGCTCCTCGGCCCGTTTGGGCAGGGGGGCCGACGTCGTGTCGTGACCGCCGAAGACGAGCGATGACAGGGGCGGCAGGCCGGTGGAGCGGAAGGGCGTGGTCTCGGTGACCATGCCCGTCGGCGGGTGCAGTCCCGCGGCGACCGCCGCGCATCCCGCCACAGCGGTCGTGGCCACGGAGCCGCGCGCCCCGACGAACCAGACCCCGACACGACGTTCATCGAACATGGCCAGCCTCCCTGAATGCGGTGCGTTGGAGACGGCGGGCGGGGGGTACGGCGCCTCCCCGCCCGCCGCCGGCTTCTGCGGGCGCCGCCCTACGAGGGCGAGGGCAGCTCCCTGAGCTGGATGTTGCGGAAGGACACCTGGTCGTCGGCTCCGTGGTTCTGGATGCCGATGTGGCCGTCCTTCAGGCTGCGGGCCGGATCGGCGTTGGTGAAGTCGTTGATCTTCACCCCGTTGAGGAAGACCCTGAGGCGCTCCCCCTGGACCCTGATCTCGTAGCTGTTCCACTGGCCGGGCGGCCGCAGGACTCGGTCGCGCGCCCTGATGTCCGCCGACTTGGAGCCGTAGACGGCACCGGTGGTGCGGTCCGCGGCGTCGGTGGCGTCGATCTGGATCTCGTAGCCCTTGGTGACCGCGGACCAGGGGTCGTCGGAGGCGGGAAAGCCGACGAAGACGCCGGAGTTGTCGTCGCCGGCCATCTTCCAGTCCAGCTTCAGCGAGTAGGACGTCAGCTCCTTGGCCTGGTACCAGAGCATCCCCATGCCTCCCTCGGTGCGCAGCTCGCCGTCCACGACGTCGAACCCGCCCGGCCCGGCCTGCTTCCAGCCGTCCGCCGACTCGCCGTTGAAGATGTCCCGGTAGCCGGTCCCGGGCCTGCAGTCGGCCTTGACCTGGCCGGTGGCGTAGCGCAGGCCGCCCAGCAGGTGCTGCCGGAAGGCGGGCTCGGCGTAGGACTCCTTGGTGTGTCCGCCGCCCGTGTAGAAGGACCGTCCGCCCTCGTAGGCCTGGCACCAGGCGATCGGGTGGTCGCCCTTCATGGTGCCGCCCCGATAGGTGGTCTCGTCGAGGGTGGCGAGCACGCGTGCCCGGCCGCGCGGGTTGGTGCGGTAGTTGTACCACTCGTCGGTGCGCTCCCAGGCCGGTGAGGTCAGATGCGCGGTGGACGGGTGGCCGTGGTCCTCGACCCGTACGGTGGCGGTCTGGATCTCGGGGTGCGAGGCGAAGTGGGCGCCGACCAGACCGCCGTAGAACTCCCAGTGGTACTCGGTGTCGGCGGCCGCGTGCACACCGACGTATCCGCCGCCGCTGGCGACGTAGTCCTCGAATGCCTTCTGCTGCTCGGCGTCGAGCACGTCCCCGGTCGTCGAGAGGAAGACGACCGCGTCGTAGCGGGCGAGGTTGTTCGTCGTGAACTGCCTGGGCTCCTCGGTCGCGTCGACCGTGATGCCGCTGGCGGCGCCCAGCTCCTTCAGCGCGGCGACACCGGCCGGGATGGAGTCATGGCGGAAGCCGGCGGTCCTGGAGAAGACCAGGACGCGCTTGGCGGCGGGGTCCACGGGGGTGCGGGACAGCTCGAAGTCGTCCAGGTCGTAGAGGGCTCCGGCGCCGCCCTTGAAGACCAGGAAGAGTTCGGTGGTCCTCTTCGGCACGGCTCGCAGGGGGACGTCGATGTCCTGGAACGTCTCCCAGCCGCCGGTCACCGGGACGGGGGCGGATCCGAGCAGATTGCCGGTGGCCGATCCGGTGCGTACCTCCAGGAAGCCGCCCGCGCCCCCGGACGAGATCCGGGCGGTCAGCCCGGTCGCCCCGGTGAGGTTGTAGGGCTTGAAGGAGATCCAGTCGCCGTCGTCGATGTCGCCGACGGTCCTGCCGCCGTTGGCGGTCGCCTTGTCGTACGTACGGGTGCCGGACTGGGCGGTGAAGTGCTCGGCCTGGCGGTGGCGAGGCTGGAGCTGCGCCTGGTCGTGGCCGGTCAGCGCGGCCTGGCCGCCGCCTCCGCCGTCCGTGTACTCGGCGTCGAAGACCCCGAAGATGTTCGCGTTCGGGTCGTGGCCGCCGTCGGAGGACGTCTTGATGGTGCCGGTGCACCCGTTGGCGGAGGTCACGGGGTGGCCGTGGCTGTCGTGGCCGAGGATGTAGGTGACCTTCACCTTGGCGCAGTCGATCGGACCGTTCGCGCCGTCCTCGGGGTCGGTGACGGTCACCTTGAACGGAATGGCGTCACCGAAGCTGAACAGCGCACCCTCCGCCGGTAGTTCGAGCGTCACCTTGGGAGCGGTGTTGCCGACGACCACGTGGACGCTGGCGGAGCCGGTGCGGCCGGTCGTGTCCTTGGCGGTGACGGTCGCGGTGTAGGTGCCGTTCTTCCGGTACGTGTACGCGGGGTCGGCGGCCGTGGAGGTGCCGCCGTCGCCGAAGTCCCAGCTGTAGGTGAGGGCGTCGCCGTCGGCGTCGGCCGTACCGGCGGAGGAGAACGCCACCCGCAACGGCGCCTTGCCGGAGGTCCGGCTCGCGGCCGCCTCCGCGACGGGCGAGCGGCCGTCGGTGGCGTTCTCGATCCGGTACAGGCCCGCGTTGTGGTCTCCGCCGAACCAGGCGGTGCCGTAGTCGAGCACGTACAGCGCCCCGTCCGGACCGAACGCCATGTCCATCACCTGGGTGCCCGTCCACGGGACCGGGTTGACGGACCGCACGGTACCGTCGTCGTCCTGCTCGATGCGCTTGATCCAGCGCCGGCCGAACTCCCCGGCGAAGAAGTCCCCGTCGTACGCCTCGGGGAACTTCACGGGTGAGGTCGAAGCGGCGTCGTAGCGGTAGACCGGTCCGCCCATCGGCGACTCGGAGCCGGAACCGAACTCGGGCAGCGATCCGTCGTCGTAGGGGATCCACGCGGCCTCCGCGGGCGGCAGGTCCACCAGGCCGGTGTTGTACGGCGAGTCGTTCCTGGGGGCGGCGCAGTCGAAGGCCGCGCCCGACTCCTTGGTGGCGAAGTCGTAGTCGACGTAGGCGTCGTTGTCGCCGGTGCAGAAGGGCCAGCCGAAGTTGCCGGGCTTGGTGACGCGGGCGAACTCGACCTGTCCCGCCGGGCCGCGCCTGGGGTCGGCGGCGCCCGCGTCGGGGCCGTAGTCGCCGACGTACAGCACACCGGTCTTCTTGTCGACGCTGAAGCGGAACGGGTTGCGGAAGCCCATCGCGTAGATCTCGGGCCTGGTCCTCGCCGTGCCCGGCGCGAAGAGGTTGCCGTCGGGGACGGTGTACGAGCCGTCGGACGCGACCTTGATCCGCAGGATCTTGCCCCGCAGGTCGTTGGTGTTCCCGGAGGTGCGGCGGGCGTCGTACGCGGGGTTGCGTCCGGGGCGCTCGTCGATGGGGGTGAAGCCGTCGGAGGCGAACGGGTTGGAGTCGTCGCCGGTCGACAGGTACAGGTTGCCCTGGGCGTCGAAGTCGATGTCGCCGCCCACATGGCAGCAGATGCCCCGCGTGGCGGGGATGTCGATGACCTTCTTCTCGCTGGCGTTGTCGAGGGTGCCGTCCGCCTTGAGGACGAAGCGGGAGAGCCGGTTGACGCCGTCGAACTTCGCGAAGTCGGCCGCCGTGCCGTCGTTGGGGGCGTCCCCGGCCGGGGTGTCCAGGGGCGGGGCGTAGTAGAGGTAGACGGCCCGGTTACGTTCGAAGTCCGGGTCGAGCCCGATGCCCTGGAGGCCCTCCTCGTCGTGGGAGTAGACCGGGACACTGCCGATGACCTCGGTGTTGCCCGCGGCGTCGGTGCGCCGCAGTTCACCGCTGCGGGAGGTGTGCAGCACGCTGCGGTCGGGCAGCACGGCCAGCGACATGGGTTCGCCGACCTCCTCGCCGCCCTTGGCGAGGGTGATCTGCTGGAAGTCCTCGGCGGCCGCGTCGGCGGCGGGGACCCGGGGGCCGGCGGCCACGCTCTGCGGGGCGCCCAGGGCGAACGAGGTCACGGCGAGCAGGCCGCTGGTCAGAAGGGCGAGTGCGCTGCGGGCTCTGAGCTTCTTTCTGTGCACGAGTGTCCTCCGGAGAAGGCCGGTCGTACGGGGGGTCACCCGCGACCGTCGGGACGCGGGGGGGCGGGTTGCCCCGGCGGGCGGCCCTGGGGCCGCGCCGGGTGTCCGGGGCCCCCGTGCGCCGTCACGCTGGTCGGGGGCGGGTCGGGGTCGGGGGCGCTCCCGGCGGCCCGCCGCGGCCGCCGGGAGCACGGGAAGTGCCGGGCGCGCGGGACTGCGGGGGTCGCGGGGGCTGCCAGGAACGCAGGACGTGCGGGGAAGCGCAGGACGTGCGGGGAACGGAAACCCCGGACGAGCGGGAGGTCCGGGAGAGGCAGGGACCGGGAGAAGCGGCGTGCGGGAGAAACGGGACGCGGGAGAAGCAGGACGCGCGTGAGGCCGGAGGCCGGGAGAAGCGGGCGGACGGGAGAGGGAGCGACGGGGAGGGGAGCGACGCCAGTTGTGTCCTGTACACCTCAGAGGTGCACCTGATGGACGGTAGTCGGGTTGGTCCTGGACCGAAAGCCCTTGTGCGGCACCGGAGTTCCACTTTCCCCCGCCGCAGGACAAAGCCGTGCGCGGGCAGGGCTGCCCCGCCCGGTGGCGGGTGCGCCACCGGGCTCCGGGCTGCGGTCACCTGCTCAGTCGGCTCCGAAGGCGGCGTCGAACGATGCCGAGGGCGGGTCGAAGTCGTACCGCTTGAGCGTGGCGAGTGCTTGGGGGGCGCCGGTCAGACGGTCCATCCCGGCGTCCTCCCACTCCACGGACACCGGCCCTTCGTAGCCGATGGACCGCAGCATGCGGAAGACGTCCTCCCACCGCACCTCCCCCCGCCCGGCCGATACGAAGTCCCAGCCGCGCCGTGGATCGCCCCACGGCAGGTGCGAGCCGAGCCGCCCGTTGCGGCCGTCGAGCCGTGTGCGCGCCTCCTTGCAGTCCACGTGGTAGATCCGGTCCCGGAAGTCGTAGAGGAAGCCGACCGGGTCCAGGTCCTGCCAGACGAAGTGGCTCGGGTCGAAGTTGAGCCCGAAGGCCGGGCGTCGGTCCACCGCCTCCAGCGCCCGCTGGGTGGTCCAGTAGTCGTACGCGATCTCGCTGGGATGCACCTCATGGGCGAAGCGCACGCCCTCCGCGTCGAAGACGTCCAGGATGGGGTTCCAGCGTTCGGCGAAGTCCTCGTACCCGCGCTCGATCATCCGCTCGGGCACCGGCGGGAACATCGCGACCAGATGCCAGATGGACGAGCCGGTGAAGCCGATGACGGTCCGCACACCGAAGGCGGCGGCCGCGCGGGCGGTGTCGGCGAGCTCGCGGGCGGCCCGCCGCCTCACGCCCTCCGGGTCGCCGTCCCCCCAGATCCGGCCCGGAACGATCGCCTGGTGGCGTTCGTCGATCGGGTGGTCGCAGACCGCCTGACCGGCCAGGTGGTTGGAGACGGCCCAGCACTTCAGCCCGTACTTGTCGAGCAGTGCCCGCCGCCCGTCCAGGTAGGACGGGTCGGAGAGCGCCTTGTCGACCTCGAAGTGGTCGCCCCAGCAGGCCAGTTCCAGCCCGTCGTAGCCGAAGTCGCGGGCCAGTCGGCAGACCTCCTCCAGCGGGAGGTCCGCCCATTGGCCGGTGAAGAGGGTGAAGGGACGTGACAAGGGATCGGCCTCCTAGTCCGGTACGGGCGTGTAGACGGCGTTCTTCTCGGCGCTCTCCTCCACGGCGGCCAGCACGCGCTGCACCTGGAGCCCGTCGGCGAAGGAGGGAGCCGGGTCGGTGCCCGACGCGATCGCGTGCACCAGGTCGCGCGCCTGGTGGGCGAAGGTGTGCTCGTAGCCGATGGCGTGGCCCGGCGGCCACCATGCCTCCAGGTAGGGGTGGTCCGGCTCGGTGACGAGGATGCGACGGAATCCGGCCGACGCGGCGGCCTCGGTGTGGTCGTGGAAGGACAGCTCGTTGAGCCGCTCCAGGTCGAAGGCGAGCGACCCCTTCTCGCCGTTGAGCTCCAGCCGCAGGGCGTTCTTGCGGCCCGCCGCCATCCGGGTCGCCTCGAAGGTGGCGAGCGCCCCGGACGCGAGCCGCCCGGTGAACACGGCGGCGTCGTCCACGGTGACCGCACCGCGCCCGACGGTTCCCGGCGCGGCTCCCGCCCCGGACAGTCCGGCCGAGGCGCCCGCGAGCAGCGGCCGTTCCCGTACGAACGTCTCGGAGAGTGCCGAGACCCCCACCAGCCGCTCCCCCGCCAGATACTGCGCGAGGTCCACGATGTGCGCGCCGAGATCGCCCAGCGCGCCCGATCCGGCGTGCTTGCGCTCCAGCCGCCAGGTCAGCGGGAAGTCCGGATCGACCAGCCAGTCCTGGAGGTAGGTCACCCGTACATGGCGCAGCGCGCCGAGCCGGCCCTCGGCGACGAGCCGGCGGGCGTACGCCATCGCGGGCACCCTGCGGTAGTTGAAGCCGACCATCGCGATCTGCCCACGGGCCCGGGCCCGGTCGGCCGCCTCGACCATCGCCTCGGCCTCGGCGACCGTGTTGGCCAGCGGCTTCTCGCACAGGACGTGCTTGCCCGCCGCCAGCGCGGCGATGGCGATCTCCGCGTGGCTGTCGCCCGGCGTGCAGATGTCGACGAGCTGCACGTCGTCGCGCGCGATGAGGTCCCGCCAGTCCGTTTCGGCGAAGGCCCACCCGTGTCTGTCCGCCGCGTCCCGTACGGCGGCCGCGTCCCGTCCGCAGACCGCGGTGAGCGCGGGCCGCAGCGGCAGGTCGAAGACCCGGCCGACGGTGCGCCACCCCTGGGAGTGGGCGGCGCCCATGAACGCGTATCCGACCATGCCGACCCCTAGGGTGGGCAGGGCGTCGGAGCCTGTCTGTTCCTTCCGGGCCATCCGGGTTCCTCCTCGTCGGTTGCTCGGTGGTGGCGGGCGGAGCCGGTCAGCTGAAGCCCGTGGGCAGGTACTCGTCGACGTTCTCCTTGGTCACCACGGCCGAGTAGAGGGTGATCGAGGCCGGGATCTCCAGCTCCGACATACCGCCCACGCCCTTCTTCTGGCCGAGGGCGCGTGCCAGGTCGATGGCGGAGGCGGCCATGGTCGGCGGATAGAGCACGGTGGCCTTGAGCACGCTGTTGTCGGCCTTGATCGCGTCCATCGCCGCCTTGGCCCCGGCGCCTCCGACCATCAGGAAGTCGTCGCGGCCGGCCTGCTGGATGGCTCGCAGGGCGCCCACGCCCTGGTCGTCGTCGTGGTTCCACACCGCGTCGAACTGCTGCTGCGCCTGGAGGAGCTGGGCCATCTTCGCCTGCCCCGACTCGACGGTGAAGTCGGCGGCCTGCCGCGCCACCTTGCGGATGTTGGGGTAGTTCTTGAGCGCGTCGTCGAAGCCCTGGCTGCGCTGCTTGGTCAGTTCCAGGTTGTCCAGGCCGGCGAGCTCGACGACCTTGGCGTTCGGCCTGTCCTTGAGCTGTTCGCCTATGTAGCGGCCCGCGTTGAGGCCCATGCCGTAGTTGTCGCCGCCGATCCAGCAGCGGTACGCCTGCGGGGAGGCGAAGACCCGGTCGAGGTTGATCACCGGAATGCCGGCCTTCATGGCCTGGAGGCCGACCTGGGTCAGTGCCTTGCCGTCGGCGGGCAGGATCACCAGCACGTCGACCTTCTTGTTGATCAGCGTCTGGATCTGGCCGATCTGGGTGGCGGTGTCGTTGGAGCCCTCGGTGATCTCCAGCGTCACCTCGGAGTACTTCCCGGCCCGCCGCTTGGCGTTCTCGTTGATGGCGTTGAGCCAGCCGTGGTCGGCCTGTGGTCCGGCGAAGCCGATGGTGACGGGGGTGCCGGGCTTGTCGTCGGCGGCCGGGGCGGTGTCGCCGGCGGGTGCTGTGTCCTTGGCGGCCTTGGGTTCGTTGCTGGTACAGGCGGTGAGCAGCGCACCGGCGGAGACGGCGGCGGTACCGAAGAGCAGTCCTCTGCGGCTGGTTTCTGGCATGGCGGTGGGGCCCCTTTCGGGAGAGGGGGTGCGGGGCGGTGCCGGGTGCCGGGCGGGTGAGGGGCTGTCAGCCCTCGCCGCCCCGCGCGGTGCGGCGCTGGACCAGGACGGCGGCGACGATGATCGCGCCCTTGGCGATCTGCTGGACGTCGCTCTGCAGGTTGTTGAGGGCGAAGATGTTGGTGATCGTGGTGAAGACGAGGACTCCGAGCACCGAGCCGACGATGGTGCCGCGTCCGCCGCTGAGCAGGGTGCCGCCGATGATCGCCGCGGCGATCGCGTCCAGCTCGTACAGGTTTCCGTTGGTGTTCTGGCCCGATCCGGCCAGGACGATCAGCAGGAAGGCCGCGATGCCGCAGCACAGCCCGGAGAGCAGATACAGGTAGAGGCGCTGGCGGCGGACGTCGATGCCGGCGAGCCGGGCGGCCTCCGCGTTTCCGCCGACGGCGACGGTCCGCCGGCCGAAGGTCGTCCGGTTCAGCAGCAGCCAGCCGACGGCGGTGACGGCCGCGAAGACGAGGACCAGGGGCGGGATGCCGAGGACGTACGCGTCGGGGACGCCGAGGTCCAGGACCGACTGCACGCCGACGATCTGGGTCCGGCCGTCGGTGATCTGGAGGGCCAGCCCGCGGGCCGAGGCCAGCATGGCCAGCGTCGCGATGAAGGGGACCATGCCCCCGTACGCGATGAGCAGGCCGTTCACCAGGCCGCAGCCGAGGCCCACCACCACGGCGGTGAAGAGGATGCCGGCGAAGCCGTACTCCTGGGTGGCGACGGTGGTCGCCCATACCGATGCCAGGGCGACGATGGCTCCGACCGACAGGTCGATGCCGCCGCTCGTGATGACGAAGGTCATGCCCACGGTGACGACGCCGATGACGGACGCCTGGGTGAGGACCAGTTGCAGGTTGGAGGTGTCGAGGAACTGGTCGGGCCTGGTGATGCCGCCGACCGCGACCAGCACGGCGAGGACACCGAGCAGGGAGAGGTTGCGGACGTCGGCCCGCAGGCCGAGGGGCCGCCGCCGCCCTGGCTTGTCCGGTGTTCTGGCGGTGGTGGGCGGCGCATCCTGCTGCGCCGCAGAGGCAGGCTGCGTCATGACGTCGGGCTCCCTTCCATCACAAGGTCGAGTACGCGGTGTTCGTCGAGTTCCGCGGCGGGCGCGGTGTGCACGACGTGGCCTTCCCTGAGCACCAGCACCCGGTCGGCGAGGCCCAGGACCTCGGGCACCTCGCTGGAGACGAGCAGGACGGCGAGACCGTCGTCGGCCAGCCGCCGGATGACGGCGTACAGCTCGGCGCGGGCGCCGACGTCGACGCCCCGGGTGGGCTCGTCGAGCAGGAGGACCCGGCATCCCCGCAGCAGCCAGCGGGCCAGGACGGCCTTCTGCTGGTTGCCGCCGGAGAGGGTGCGGATACGGGCGTCGGGATTGCCGGGACGCAGGGAGAGCTCCCTGGTCGCCCGCCGGGCGGCGTCCCGCTCGGCGGTGCGGTCGAGCCAACCGCCGTACGAGAAACGGGACATCGACGACACGGTGACGTTGCGGGTGACGGATTCGAGCATCAGCAGGCCCTGGGCCTTGCGTTCCTCGGGGGCGAGGCCCAGCCCGGCGCGCACGGCGGCCCGGACGCTGCCCGGCCGCAGGGGCGTGCCGTCGACGAGGACGCGGCCGGCGCTGGGCCGGCGGGCGCCGTAGATCGTCTCCAGGATCTCGGAGCGTCCGGAGCCGACGAGTCCGGCGAGGCCGACGATCTCGCCCGGCCGCAGTTCCAGGTCGACCGGTGCGAACTCCCCGGGGCGGGTCAGCCCCTCGACCCTCAGTACGGGAGTGCCGGCGGCCGGACGGGCGGGGCGCCCGGGGAAGACGTACTCGACGTTGCGGCCGGTCATCATGGCAACGATGTCACGCGTCGGGGTGTCCTTGGCGGGAAGCCCGCCGGCCACGGCCCGCCCGTCCTTCAGCACGGTCACCCGGTCGCCGATCCGGCGGATCTCCTCCAGGCGGTGCGAGATGTAGACGACCGCTACGCCGCCGGCGGTGAGGTCCCCGACGATCCGGAAGAGGTTGTCGACCTCGTCGGGATCGAGGGCCGCCGACGGCTCGTCCATGACGATGAGGCGGACGTCGTGGGAGAGCGCGCGGGCCATGGAGACGATCTGCCGCTGAGCGGCCGACAGGTCGCCCACGGCCCGCCCCGGTGCGATCTCGGGGTGGCCGAGCCGCTGGAGCAGGGCGGCGGTCGTGGCCCGTGCCGCCCTTCCCCTGACGACGAAACCGGCGGTGGTCGGCTCATGGCCGAGGAAGACGTTCTCGGCCACCGACAGCCCTTCGACCAGGTCGAGTTCCTGGTAGATGGTGGCGATTCCGAGGCGCATGGCGGCGATCGGGGACTTCAGCGAGACGGGCTCGCCACGCCAGGTGATCCTGCCGCCGTCGGGCTGGTGGGCCCCGGCGAGCACCTTGATGAGGGTGGACTTGCCGGCGCCGTTCTGGCCGAGCAGGCAGTGGACCTCGCCGGGCTGGACCGCCAGGTCGACGCCGTCGAGTGCGCGGACGCCGGGGAACGACTTGGTGATGCCGGACATGGTGAGCAGGGGTGGTTCTGGTGCCATGACGAATCCCCTCGGCGGGTGCGGCCGGTGAGTGGGCAGGGCGATGTACGGGGAGGGTGGCGCGGGAGCCGGGTGGCGCGGGAGCCGGGTGGTGCAGGAGCCGGGTGGCGCGGGAGCCGGGTGGTGCAGGAGCCGGGTGGGTGTACGAGGTGTGCGCGGGACCTGTGTGGCGTCCGGTCCGTGCGACGGGTGCGGTGCGTGCGTGCCCTGCGTGCGGTGCGTACGTCGCGGTCACCCCGTGTGACCGGCGCCGGGTGTGCGTGTGCCGGGTGTCGTGCGACGGATGGTGCGGTGGTGCCGGGTGGGTGCGGGTGCGCCGTGCCGTGGTGACGGATGAGTGCCGTACGAGTGGTGCGGGCGGTGCGTGCCGGTCGCCGGGTCAGGCCGGCGAGAACAGGTGGTCGCTGATGAGCCGGGCGGCGCCGATGACTCCGGCGACGGGGCCGAGCTCGCCCAGCACGATGGGGAGGTTGCCGGTGGCCAGGGGCAGGGACTTGCGGTAGACCTGGGTGCGGACGCTGGCGAGCAGGTTGTGGCCGAGGCCGGTCACCCCGCCACCGATCACCACGAGCCCGGGGTTGAAGAAGCTGACGAGCCCCGCGATGACCTGGCCGACGTGGTTGCCGCCCTCGCGGATCAGCTCCAGGGCGGTCGCGTCCCCGGCCGCCGCTCCGGCGGCGACGTCGACGGCGGTGAGCCTCCCTGCCGCCTCCAGTCGCCGGGCGAGCTCCTCCGACTGCCCGGCCCGCGCCGCGTCCTCGGCGTCACGGGCCAGCGCGGCGCCGCTGAAGTGCGCTTCCAGACAGCCCTGATTGCCGCAGGCGCAGGGCCGGCCGTCCGGTACGACCTGGATGTGACCGATGTCGCCGGCGCTGCCGGTCGTACCCCGGTAGACCTCGCCCCCGACGACGATGCCGCACCCTATGCCCGTACCGATCTTGACGCAGAGGAAGTCGCCCACGGAACGGGCGACGCCCGCGTGCTGCTCCCCCATCGCCATCAGGTTCACGTCGTTGTCGACCATGACCGGACAGCCCAGCTCCTGGCTGAGCGCCTCTCGCACCGGGAAGCCGTCCCAGCCGGGCATGATCGGCGGAGCGACCGGTACGCCTTCGGGGAAGCGGACCGGACCGGGCACGCCGATCCCGGCGCCGTCGAAACCCTCGGCCAGGCCCGAGTCGCGCAGCTTGGCCGCCATGGCCAGGGCCTGTTCGAAGACGGCGACGGGCCCCTCCCGTACGTCCATCGGGTGGTTGAGGTGTCCCAGCACCTCCAGTTCCGCGTTGGTGACGGCGACGTCGATGGAGGTGGCGCCGATGTCGACGCCCAGGAAGCGCAGCCCGGGGGCGAGCCGGATGTTGTGCGAGCGGCGCCCGCCCCGTGAGGCCGCGAGGCCGTCCGCCACCACCAGGCCGGTGTCGAGGAGACGGTCCACCTCGACAGCGAGCTTGGAACGGGAGAGGTCGACCTGGTCACCCAGCTGCGCACGGGAGTTGGGGCCCCCGTCGCGCAAGAGCCGGAGCAGTCGGGCCTGGTGCGCGTTGGCGGGTCGAGCCGTCATACGTCTCACGCGCCCCTCCCCGCCGTGTTGGCTGTGCCCGCCGGACCGGCCGTCCCGCGGATCGTCCCCGGCGGATCCGTCCGGCCGAGCACGCCGGGCCGATTCCGTCGGCTTTCGAGGGGGAACGTAGCAGCGCTTTGCCGCAGGGGGAAGAAGTTGCGCAGCGATCCGCTCCAACTTTCTCCACACTCAGGACAAAGCATCGGGGGAAGCCGAGAGCCGCGACGGGGAGGCGGGGCGGACGGGCGCCGCCCGATCGGCCCCGCTGACGGAACGCGGACGGCCTGGCCCGCGTCCCGGCTCACGGCCGATCGGCCCCGCTCACGGGACGCGGACGACCTGGCCCGCGTACGAGAGGTTGCCGCCGAAACCGAAGAGCAGCGCGGGAGCGCCCGACACGACCTCGCCGCGCTCGACGAGCTTGGACAGGGCCAGCGGGATGGAGGCGGCCGAGGTGTTGCCGGAGTCGACCACGTCACGCGCCACCACCGCGTTGACCGCGCCGATCCTCTGCGCGACGGGCTCGATGATGCGCAGGTTGGCCTGGTGCAGGACGACGGCCGCCAGGTCCTCCGGCGTGATGCCCGCGCGCTCGCACACCTTGCGTGCGATCGGCGGCAGCTGGGTGGTGGCCCACCGGTAGACCGCCTGGCCCTCCTGCGCGAAGCGTGGCGGGGTGCCCTCGATGCGCACGGCGTGGCCCATCTCCGGGACGGAGCCCCACAGCACCGGTCCGATGCCCGCCTCGGGCGCGGCCTCGACGACCGCCGCCCCGGCACCGTCGCCGACCAGCACGCACGTGGTGCGGTCGGTCCAGTCGGTGATCCCGGTCATCTTGTCGGCGCCGATGACCAGGACGCGCTGGGCCGAACCCGCCCGGACGGCGTGGTCGGCGGTGGCCAGCGCATGGGTGAAACCCGCGCACACCACATTGAGGTCCATGGTGGCCGGGGACGCCATGCCGAGCCGGGCGGCGACCCGGGCAGCGGTGTTCGGGGACCGGTCGATGGCCGTGGAGGTGGCGACCAGGACCATGTCCACGTCGGCCGGGGTGAGCCCTGCCGACGCGAGCGCCTTGGCGCCCGCGTGCGCGGCCAGCTCGTCGACCGGCTCGTCGGGGCCGGCGACATGGCGGGTCCTGATGCCGACCCGGCTGCGGATCCACTCGTCGCTGGTGTCCACCAGCGCCGTGAGATCGTCGTTGGTGAGCACCTTGGCGGGCTGGTAGTGGCCGAGCGCGGCGATACGAGTGCCCGTCATGCTCGGGACCCCCTTGGCTTGAGGTGTGCAGGAGCCCTCCAGTTTCGTCAACGACTCACCGGTAACCGGACGGGTGACCCCACAGGATTCCGGCCCATGTGTTGGAGAGTCCACCACAACTCCGTACCCCTCCCGGGTTACCTGGTGAACGGTTGTGGTGCCTTTCTGACCGGTTCGTAGCGGCCGTAGGCGAGCGGTGCGCCCCCCATGTCCGGCCAGGGCGTCAACGGGGAGACGACGACCACGGCTGCCGCCTCGCCGGGCCCCGGTACGTTCCGGACGGGTCCCCCAGGCACGCGGGGACGGTCGCGAAGCCGCCGCTGCGGAAAGAAGGGGACGACCGAGCGCAGTCGGCGAGCAGCGGCTTCGAACACCGGGCGGCCGGGTGCGCGCGGGCGCGGAGGCCGCTGCGATCGGGCGCCGCGTGTGCAGGACAATGACACCGTGGAGGCCACCGGCCACCTCCGCGCACGACGCCCGGTGGCACACGGCCCTCCGTGCGGCACGGGCCGTTTTCGGTTTCCAGCCTGGCCGCAGCGCTGGACGAGACGAGTGGACTGATCAGATATGGGACGGGTCACCGAGCGCCGCCGCGTCATCCGCATCCGGGACGGGGCGGTCTCCTCCCGCCCCGACACCCTTGTCGCCGAGGAGCCACTGGAGATCCGGCTGAACGGCAAGCCGCTCGCCATCACCATGCGCACTCCCGGTGACGACTTCGCCCTCGCGGCGGGCTTCCTGGTGAGCGAGGGGGTGCTCGCCGAGGCGTCCGACGTGCGTTCCATCGTGTACTGCGCCGGGGCCACGGACGACGGGACGAACACCTACAACGTGGTGGACGTCCAGCTCGCCGCGGGTGTCGCCGTCCCCGACATCACGCTGGAGCGCAACGTGTACACGACCTCGTCGTGCGGTCTGTGCGGCAAGGCCAGCCTGGACGCGGTACGCACCACGGCCCGGTTCCCCATCGCCGACCGTCCTCCGGTGCGGGTCGACCCCGAACTCCTCGCCGTCCTGCCCGAGCGGCTGCGCGCGGCGCAGCGGGTCTTCGACCGGACCGGGGGACTGCACGCCGCCGCGCTCTTCTCGGAGACGGGCGAGCTCCTGGACGTACGGGAGGACGTCGGGCGCCACAACGCGGTGGACAAACTGGTGGGCCGGGCCCTGCGCGAGGACCGGCTGCCGCTGGACCGGGCGATCCTGCTGGTCTCGGGCCGGGCGTCGTTCGAGCTGGCGCAGAAGGCCGTGATGGCCGGCATACCGGTCCTGGCGGCGGTATCGGCTCCGTCGTCGCTGGCCGTGGATCTGGCGGCCGGGACGGGACTGACCCTGATCGGTTTCCTGCGCGGCCGGAACATGAACGTGTACGCGGGTGAGCACCGTCTCGTCCTGGAGGAGGCGGCCCCGCTGATCTGACCGCGAAGCGGTCCGGCACACGAACCGGCCGGTCGGCGGGGTCACCCCGCGCCGACCGGTTCCGGTCCCCTCAGCCGCGCGGCGCGTCGATCATCTGGAGCGTCAGCGTGGCGGGCGGTTCCGCGACGCCGGGGCCTCCCGCGTCGACCCAGGCGAGGAGGTCGTCGAGGCAGTCGTCGTCCAGCGCCCAGCCGATCCAGGCGGCGCGGGCGCCCCGGCTGCGGGCCTCGCCGGAGGGCTGGACGACCACGACGTTGGCCTGGCCGCAGGGGCCGAGGCAGTCGCTGGTGCGTACGGCCAGCCGGCCGCCGGAGGCCTCGGCGGCCTCGCGCAGCCGCCGCAGCTGACCGGCGTGGTCGGTACCGGGGTGCTTGCGGGCATCGCCGCAGCAGCAGCCGCGGCAGACGACGAGGGTGCAGGGGCGGGCCGCGCCGGGGCGTATCCAGGTACGGGTCATCGCGCGCCGTCCAGGGTGATGGCGGAGGCCGGGGCGACGGTACCGAAGCGGGGGAAGTCGAGCTCGGTCGTGGCGCGGTGTTCGTCGGCGGTCAGGGCCGCCATGGCGTCCTCGGCGAAGACGAGGCCGTAGCCGAGGTCGGCGGCGGCGCGCGCGGTGGACTCGACCCCCAGGTTGGTGGCGATGCCGCCGAGGACGAGGGTGTCGACGGAGCGTTCGGCCAGCAGCTCGTGCAGCCCGGTGTCCTGGAAGGCGCCGATGGTGCGCTTGACGACGACGAGGTCGCCGTCGTGGGCGAGGCCCGGGAGGAGGTCGCTGCCGGGCGGCTGCACCTCGATGTGCGGGCGTTCCGCCCTGACGAGGACGACGGGTGCGCCCGCGGCGCGGAAGGCGGAGGCCAGTCCGGTCGCGGCGGCGGCGACATCGGCTCCCGTGCGGGGGCCGAGCGGGAGCGCGACGATGCGCTCCATCAGGTCGACGAGGACGAGGGCGGTACGACGGGCGTCGAGTGCGGGCATGGGGGCCACGTTATCGGCCGGGATGATCACCGCGGCGGGTCGGGGCGCGATCGCGCCACGGGCCCCGGGGCCGCGCCGGGGGGTCGGTCCCTCGGCGACCGGCGCCCCGGCGGCCGCGGCACGCGGGCCGGACGGCGTCGGTGGCAGTGGCGGTGGTGGCGGGCGGATCCCGCGCACGGCGCTTCGCGACGACCACGCGGACCGTCAGCCGCATCCGGCGGAAGAGCGTCGGCGGCAGCACCGCGAGGGACACCCGCGGGCCGAAGAGCACGCCGGCCCTCGGCAGCCCGGGGGCCGGACCCTTCGTCGAGCCGGCGAACCGGACCGAACGATCCGGTCCGATCCGGTCCTCCCTGCCGAACCCGGGCCGCCGGGCGCCGTACCGTGTCAGCGGCGGCATCACGGTGACGGCCCGACAGCGGCGGCCCGCACGGGGCGGCGGGTCATGGCCCGCACCCGGGCCTGATTCCCCGGGGCCTCGCGCCGGTGCCGGACCGGGCGGGGCTGCCGGACCCCGGCGACGTGGGCTTCGTTCGGCTGTACGGGTCGCCCCGAGGGCGCCGCGAAGAAGGCGTGGGACGCGCCGGCCGCCGCGATCCTTGCGGGCGGGGACCGGCCGCACCACCGGATCGTGTCCCTGCAGCTCGGGCGAGTGATCACCGCGTACAGATTCGGTGGAGATTCCACCGGCCGCTACTTACTCCGCGGTCAGTAGCGTGCGCGGACCGTGCCCCGCCACCGGCCACTTGGTCCCTGACCAGTGGCGATACCGCTTCTGCGGACTTCGTGAAGGCCCCTCCCGCGTGGCTTCGCCTTGGGGTACCGTCACCCACCGCTGTGCGAGCGCCACAAGGAGCAGGCTATTGCGCGAGTTCACTGTCCCACCCCTGGCGACGGCTCCCCCGGTCGGCGGACTGGCCGACGCCGTGTTCGATCACGCGTCCGACGATCCGCACCGTGTCGCGCTCGGCCGCAAGGACGCGGACGGCCGGTGGGGCGATGTCACATCCGGCCGGTTCCGGGACGAGGTACTGGCGCTCGCCAAGGGTCTGCTGGCGAACGGCGTACGGTTCGGCGACCGGGTCGCCATCATGTCGCGCACGCGCTACGAGTGGACGCTCTTCGATTTCGCGCTGTGGACGGTCGGCGCCCAGCCCGTGCCGGTCTATCCCACGTCCTCCGCCGACCAGGTGTACTGGATGCTGCACGACGCCGAGGTGACGGCATGCGTGGTGGAGCACGAGGACCACGCCATGACCATCGGCTCGGTGGTCGACCGGCTGCCGCAGCTGAAACGGCTGTGGCAGCTGGACTCGGGCGCGGTCGACGAACTGATGCGGGACGGCGCCCCCATCGACGAGGAAGTGGTGCAGCGGCACCGGCGGGCGGTGACACCGGAGTCGGTGGCGACGGTGATCTACACCTCGGGGACGACCGGCCGCCCCAAGGGGTGCGTCCTCACCCACGCCAACTTCATGTTCGAGGCGGACACCCTCGTCGGCCGGTGGGAGGAGGTGTTCCACTCCAAGCCGGGCGACGAGGCGTCGACGCTGCTCTTCCTGCCGCTGGCCCATGTCTTCGGGCGCATGGTCGAGATCGCCGCGATCCGCAAGCGGGTGAAGCTCGGCCACCAGCCGGTGCTGACGGCGGGCGCGCTGCTGCCGGATCTGATGGCGTTCCGCCCGACCTTCATGCTGGCGGTGCCGTACATCTTCGAGAAGGTCTTCAACGCGGCACGCCGCAGGGCCGAGACCGAGGGCAGGGGCGGTCCGTTCGACAAGGCCGTCGAGGTGGCGGTGCGGTACGCGGAGGCCCTGGAACACAGGGCGTTCGGACTGGGCCCCGGCCCCTCGGCGGCCCTGCGGGTGCAGCACCAGTTCTTCGAGAAGGTCGTGTACGGCAAGGTCCGGGAGGCGCTCGGCGGACGCATGCGGCACGCGATGTCCGGCGGCTCGGCCATGGACCGGCGGCTGGGCCTGTTCTTCGCGGGCGCGGGAGTCCAGATCTTCGAGGGCTACGGGCTGACGGAGTGCGCGGCGGCGGCCACGGCGAACCCGCCCGAGCGCACGAAGTACGGAACGGTCGGCCAGCCCATTCCGGGGACGACGGTGCACATCGCCGAGGACGGCGAGGTGATGCTGAGCGGGGCCCATCTCTTCTCCGGATATCTGAACGACCCGGTGGCCACCAAGGCCGTACTGAACAACGGCCTGCTCGCCACCGGTGATCTCGGCGCGCTCGACGAGGACGGCTATCTGACCATCACCGGGCGGAAGAAGGAGATCCTGGTGACGTCGGGCGGCAAGAGCGTGTCGCCCGCCGGGCTGGAGGAACGGGTCCGGGCGCACCCGCTGGTGGCGCAGTGCATCGTGGTGGGCAACGACCGGCCTTACATCGCCGCGCTGGTGACGGTGGATCAGGAGGCCGTCGAGCACTGGCTGGCGATGCAGGGCCGGATGCCGCTGCCGCCGGCCGCGCTGGTACGCGATCCGTCCCTGGAGACGGAGATCCGGCGGGCGGTCGTGGCCGCCAACACGCGGGTCTCACAGGCCGAGTCGATCCGTACGTTCCGGATACTGGCGCACCCCTTCACCGAGGACCACGGCCTGCTGACCCCCTCGCTGAAGCTGAAGCGGAAGGCGATCGAGTCGGCGTACGCGGTGGAGGTGGACGCGCTCTACCAGTGACACCGGCGGCGCGGGCCCGGCCTCCCCGGCATTGCGGCCGTCGGCGTCACCCGGCAGGTCGAGCGGAGCCCGGCCACCGCGCCGGCCCCGGCTCAGGGCCTGCCCGACGAAGGGGCGCCCAGGAAGCCCGGCAGGCTGCCCCGACGGGCGAGCCGGCTGTTGTCGCGCCTGTCCACGCGATCGGACCGGCTGATCGGCGAAGGACGGGCCCAGGTCGACGCCCGCGAGTGGCACGACGCCGTGCTCGCCCCACTGCGGGACCACGGGCCCGGCAGCCAGGCGACACGGGGCCGGCGCACCGGCATCCACCGCAGCGACATGGTCGGCGTGCTCGACGAACCGGCCGGGCGCCGCCTCGTCGAGCGGACACCGGATCCCGCCGACGTACGGCTGCTCACCCGCGTGCTGGACCACCACGCCCACACCTCCTGACCCGCACGGCGGCATCCGCTTCCGGCACCGACGCCGCCCGGGCCATCCGGGGGCGCGCGG
Source organism: Streptomyces sp. SP18CS02 (assembly GCF_036322365.1). Classification (NCBI taxonomy): domain Bacteria; kingdom Bacillati; phylum Actinomycetota; class Actinomycetes; order Kitasatosporales; family Streptomycetaceae; genus Streptomyces; species Streptomyces sp. SP18CS02. The sequence goes on along the minus strand of NZ_JAQYXC010000281.1, from coordinate 235,293 downwards.
AGCGGAGGGCCGTCCGGCGGTCCGCCGTGCCGGAAAGCGGGGTTCGCAAGCGCCGGACGGGGCAAGAAGGGCGTTCAGACGCACGCACTGCGTTCATCCCCGTGCAGCGACGCGCAAGGACGTCGCGCCTTGGCGTGGCGCGGTCAACGGTCGTCCCGGGGAATGCGTTCCGGGAGGTGACCGTTGACCATGGGAGTACCAACCGACCGACGTAAGGATCTACCCCTCGTGAGCAAGGTCCCCTCCATCACCCTCAACAATGGCGTCTCCATGCCGCAGCTCGGCTACGGTGTCTGGCAGGTGCCCGACGACGAGGCGGCGAAGGCGGTGGGCACGGCCCTTGAGGCCGGTTACCGCAGCATCGACACCGCGGCCGTCTACGAGAACGAGAAGGGCACCGGGCAGGCCGTCACCGAGTCCGGCATCCCCCGCGACGAGCTGTTCGTCACCACCAAGCTGTGGAACAGCGAGCAGGGCTACGACTCGACGCTGCGTGCCTTCGACGCGTCGCTGGAGAGGCTGGGCCTCGACTACGTCGACCTGTATCTGATCCACTGGCCCCTGCCGGCCAGGAACGCGTACGTCGACACCTACAAGGCCTTCGAGAAGATCTTCTCCGAGGGCCGCGCCAAGGCGATCGGCGTGTCCAACTTCCTTCCCGAGCACATCGAGCGCCTGATCGGCGAGACCTCGATCGTGCCCGCGGTCAACCAGATCGAGCTCCACCCGCAGCTCCAGCAGGCGGACACGCGCGCCTTCCACGCCCAGCACGGCATCGCGACCGAGGCCTGGTCCCCGCTGGGTCAGGGCAAGGGTCTGCTGGAGGTTCCCACGATCGTGGCGATCGCCCGGAAGCACGACCGCACCCCGGCCCAGGTCGTGCTGCGCTGGCACATCCAGCTCGGCAACGTGGTCATCCCCAAGTCGGTGACCCCGTCGCGCATCCAGGAGAACATCGACGTGTTCGGCTTCGAGCTGGACGGCGACGACATGGCCGCCCTCGCGGCCCTCGACGAGGGCAGGCGCCTGGGGCCGGACCCGGCCACCTTCGACAACAGCTGACGACCGGTGCCGGCGGCCGCGGCGGACGTCCGCCGCGGCCACCGGGCCGTACACCGGCAAGGACACCGGCCGCCGTGCTTCGCGGCCGGTCGCCCGGCCCGTCGGCCGGCCGGTCGCTCAGTCGGCGGTGGGGACGCACAGGACCGGCACGGGGGACAGGTGCAGGAGCTTGTGGGGAGTGGACCCGAGGAGAGCGCCCCGGATCGGGCTCTCGCTCCAGCTGCCGACGACGATGACCCGTGCGCGATGCCGTTCCGCCGCGCCCAGCAGGGCCTGGGCGGGTTTCTCGTCGACGATCTCGACGATCGAGGGCACCCCCGCCTCATCGGCGAATCCGACGGCACGGGAGAGGGCGGAGCGTCCGGTCTGGCGCAGGGCTTCCAGATGGGCGCGGTACTCCTCGCCGACACCGCCGGGGGCAGCGGCTCCGTAGACGAGGACGAGGGGCTCGCCGAAGGCGGCCGCGACCTCCACCGCCACCCGCAGCGCCCGGTCCGCGCCGGGCGACTCGTCATACCCCAGGACGATCGACATCTCGGGACTCCTTGCGCCGGACGAGCTCCGGATCGGCCACACCCCTGCGCTCCGTCCAGAAGGCCCCGCGGCGCAGACGCCAGAAGCACATGAACAGCACGCCGATCAGGGTGATCACCAGACCGATGACCAGTGGCGGGCCGAGGCCGAACCAGGAGACACCGCTGTAGGAGTTCTCCGGGTCGGCCATGTCGGCGACCGACTCCACCAGCAGCCAGGCCAGCAGAAGGGCGCCGGCCAGGGGGCCCACACCGATGAGCAGGAAGTTGGAGACGCTCTCGGTCAGATGACGGCGGTAGTAGACCACGCAGGCCAGCCCGGTGAGGGCGTAGTAGAAGGCGATGAGCAGGGAGAGCGCGGTGAGCGAGTCGAAGAGGGCGTTCTCGCTGATCCGGTTGACGACGAGATACCAGACGATGGCGATGCCGGCCACCCACCAGGTGCTGACGTCGGGCGTACGGAAGCGGGGGTGGATGTGCGCGAGCGGCGCGGGCAGCGCCTTGCGGCGGGCCATGGACAGCGCCGTACGGGAGGCGGGAATGATCGTGGTCTGTGTGGAGGCCAGCGCGGAGGTGGAGACCGCGAGGAGCACCACCCAGTCCCAGCCGCCCATCACCTCGTGGGCGAGCACCCCGAAGATCGCCTCCTCCTCGTCGGCGTTCTCGGCGAGGAAGGCGGGGCCCGCGTAGGCCACGACCGCGAAGCCGACCGACAGGTACGTCACCAGGAGCACGACGGTCGACCAGATCCCGGCCTTCCCGGGCGCGGTGGCGGAGTCCTCGACCTCCTCCGTGAGGTTCACCGCGGACTCCCAGCCCCAGTACATGAACACACCGAGGAGCAGTCCGCCGGTCAGCGCCGCACCGCCGGCGCCGAAGGGGTCGAGCCACCCGATCGCCGGTTCGACGGCGTCCAGCGAACCGGTGCCCGCGTAGACGCGGTAGAGGGCGACCACGGCGAACACCAGCAGGAAGAAGACCTGCGCGAGGATCAGGACGTCCTGGAGCCGCGCCGAGAGCTCGGTACCGATGACGCACACGGCGGTCATCACGAGGATCACGACGACCGCGAGGAGCTGCCGTACGACGGCGTTCTCCGCCCAGCTGTCGAGACCGACGGCCAGCAGAGCGAAGCCCACGGCCACGTCGGCCAGCGAGCCGATCACCAGGACGCCCGTCATGGCGATGGCCCAGCCGCCGAGCCACCCCGACCAGGGCCCCATCGCCCGGGTCACCCACGAGAAGGTCGTGCCGCAGTCCTGGTCGACCCTGTTGAGGTAGAAGAAGGCCGAGGCGATCAGCAGCATCGGCACGAACGACGCCAGCATCACGCCGGGGGCGTGGATGCCGACGAGGGCGACGACCGGGCCGATGACGGCGGCCAGCGAGTACGCGGGCGAGGTGGAGTTGAGACCGATGACGAGCGCGTCGAGGAAACCGATCGCGCCGGCCTTCAGTCCCTGGGGCTGGGTGGTGCCCGCGGCATCGTCGGCCATGATCCCCCGCTTCGTCGTCGCGCGAGTACACGCCTCATCGTCGCGCCGCCCGAGCACCGCCGCATGGCGAGCACCGCCGCATGGCGGGCTGCCCGCGCGACGGGAGGACCGACAGGAGGCGAGCGCCACCGCACCGGAAGGGCGGAGCACCGGACAAGGCGGAGCACCGGGCCGCTCCGGGGCATGGTGCCGGGGGCGGCCCGGTGCTCAGACGTCCCGGTGCAGCTGGGCGAAGACGGGGTGGAGCGTCCGCCGGAGGTAGTCCCGCCGGACCGTGGAGGCCCGGGTGACCGGCACCGGCACCTTCCTGAACGGAATGGCGTACGGAGTCCCGTCGGGCCCGAAGAAGATCGCCCCGCGCATGCTCAGCCCGCCGTCCGGGAAGTCGAAGACCGGGGAGTACGGCGGCAGGTGAACCGCGAGCTCCGTCCACGCCCGCCGGCGGAACCGCTCGTACTCGTCGGTCCCGTCCGGCACGAGCAGCAACAGCCGTTCCGGACTCAGCCGGGTGCGCGCCTGCTCGAACTCCCACCACAGGCCCTCGGTGGTACCCAGGCGCAGCACGACCAGGCGAGCGCCGGTCATGAGGTCGATGACCCTGGCCTGCCAGCCTTCGTCCATGTAGAGGCGGGACGCGCCCAGCTGGGGCAGTTCCTCTCCGGGTTCGCCGACCGCGATGAAGGGGCCCATGTGCTCCAGCGCCTGGGCGAGTTCCTGTTCCTCGGTGTACTGGGTGTAGCCGTAGGCGTACGAACCGGCCAAGGTCGAGCGCCTCGTGACGGAGTCGTCGAGGAACGACCGCAGATAGAGCACCGGAGGCCGGGTGTCCCGGGCGGTGACCTCCTCGGCGGTGGGCTGGAGGTGGCGCTGCCCGCGCGAGTAGAGCAGTCCCCCCGTGCCGCACACGATGCCGCCGCCGATGAGGACGGTGACCAGGTCCTGCCAGAAGGTCTCGAAGAGCCCGCGCCCGGGGTCCCGGGTGAGGATCCGCGCGCCGAAGACCCCGAAGGATCCCAGCAGGAGCAGGGCGCTCCCCGCCGCCGTGAGTAATCGTCCCTTGATCCTCGACCGTCGCGACCCCGTGCCGTCGTCCGTCCGCGTGCGCCGTTGCGACATCGCTGTGCCTCCCCCGTGAGACGTCCCGCTCCCGGATGACGGCGAGGGTCCGGTCCGTCACCGGCCCGGCAGTCCGAACGGCTCCCGGTGGAACGGCCCCCCGACGCCCGTACCGGGAGACATCGTCGGGCAACGGACGCGGTACGTCGAGAGGGCCCGGCACGGAAGGACGGCGGGCGGCGCGTCAGTGGTCGCCGCGGACGGCGCGACGGCGCAGGGTCACGACGGCGAGGCCCAGAGCGGTGGCGGCCAGCGCCGCGCCGACGACGATCTCGGTGGTGTTGCCTTCCTCGTTGCTGCCGCCCACGCCTCCCCGGGCCGGGCCCGGTGACGTGGTCCCGGCGGGCACGGGGGTGGGCCGGTCGGGCTGCGTGCCGAGACTGCGACCGGTGCGCGCGTCCCAGATGGAGTAGGGGGTGCTGCCGCCCTGGGTCCTGGTGTAGAGCCGGGTGCCGTCGTAGTGGATGAAGATGCCGCTGTCGATGGTCTGCCCGGTGAAGAGGGCGACCCCGTTGTAGTAGGGGATGCCGTTGATGATCTCGATCGACACCCCGGCGCCGATGTCGATGGTGACGGTGGCTTGCGCGATCGCGGTTCCGGCCGAGACCGGCGCGCCACCGGGCAACGCGGTGGCGGCAGCGGCGGGCAGGGCGCCGGTGATCGTGATCAGAGCCGTCGCGGCCAGTGCGCGCAGGATACGCATGGGGGTCCTCCTCCTGGTGTCGGTCCTGCGCTCCCGATCGTTCGCACAGGGCGGGTCACCCCCAGCTCACCCGGCCCCTCGGGCGCCCGCACGGCGGCGCGGCGGCCGAAGGAGTGAGCCCTGGGCCGTTGTTGGCGCTGTCCTCGCAGGTCACACAGGTGCGAGGAGGGAATCAGAGATGCGGTCCTCGGTGCTCCGGGCGGGCGGTGGTGTACGCGGACCGGGGGAAATTCCCGCGCGCCGGGCGTCGCCGGCGGGCGCGGGCGGCCTGATGAACACATCATCGTCTTCCATGGTCGCAGTCGCCGCCGCACGCCCTCCCGCACTGAAGGAAAGGCCCTGACATGCCCGTCAACAACGGCGCAGGACGTCGCGCGCTGCTCGGCGCGGTGTGCGCCGCGATCCTCCTCGGTGGGTGTGCCGACCCCCAGTCCCCGGGCGGCCGCCGCCCCGAGGGGAAGGGCGGCACGGTGTCGCCGTCACCCGCTTCACCGGCGCCGGGCGCAAGCCTTCCGCGGCCCGCCGAGATCCCCGCCCTCGGCCCGGCCACCCGGGCACGCATCGAGCCCACCACCGAGCAGGCGCTCGTCGTCATGGGCGACGGTCGCGACTCCGACCGCTCGACCGCCGTGCTGTACGAGCGCGATCCGGTCCGGGGCTGGCAGGCCGTCAGCACCCCCTGGCCCGCGCACAACGCCCTGCGCGGCTGGACCGACCACCACCGCGCGGGGGACCTCCGCTCTCCGATCGGGGTCTTCGGGCTGCGCGACGCGGGCGGCCGGCTGCCCGACCCGGGGACCCGTCTGCCGTACGACCGTACCGAGGAGTTCAACATGCCCGGGACGGGGTTCCTGGGCGAGCCGCTGGAAGGGTCGTTCGACCACGTCATCGCCATCGACTACAACCGCACGCCGGGCACCACACCCCTGGACAAGACCCGGCCCCTCGGGCTCGACAAGGGCGGCGGTGTATGGGTCCACGTCGACCACGGCGGTCCCACCCGCGCCTGCATCTCGCTGCCCCGGGAGCGGATGCGCCAGCTGCTGCAGGCCCTCGATCCCGACAAGAACCCGGTGATCGTCATGGGGGACACGGTGGCACTCGCACGCTGACTCCCCGGTCACCGGACGGCCCTCGCGCGGCGGCCCCTCCCCTTCGGCGGAAGCGCCGATGAACCGCCCCTCCCCCGTCCGGTGGCGCCCGGTCGGCAACGGTGGTAAGGCGCCACCGGCGCACGGGCGATGGGGTCCCACCGCCGGGCTCGACGCGAGCATCGGGACGAGATCACCGATACTGGGATGTGGCGTCCGTCCGGGACGCGAGGTCCGCCGACGCGTGCCGAGAGGCACGTGCGGTGCCCCGGACCTCCCTCGATCCACCCTGTCGTGGAGGTGGAAGATGTCCCGCGTACCCACGTGCACCCTTCGTCGCGCCGCCGGGCTCCTGGCGGCGCTCGCCGCGGCGGCCTCGGCCCTGGCCACGGCCCCGGCGGCGACCGCGGCCCCCGCTCCCTGCCGCAGCGCGGTGATGGCGCTGTCCTGGGGCACCGGGGGGACCGCCGTGCCCGGCGGCTCCGCTCCCGGCACGCAGAGGACCGCGGACGTGTCGGTGACCAACAAGGGTTCCGACGCGTGCGCGTTGCGCGGCTACCCGGATGTGAAGCTGGTCCAGGGCGAAACGGTGGAGACACTGTTCGACCAGACGTCGGCCTCACCGGGCACCGTGACCGTGGAACCGGGCGCCTCCGCCCGCTTCACCCTCACGTTCCTCGCCGCCAAGGCGGGCGAGGCGGCGGTGATCGAGCCGACGCACGCGGCCGTCGTCCTCCCCAACACCACGGCCGGCAAGCATCTGCAGTGGCAGTGGGGCCCCGTCGCCCAGCAGGAGGCGGCCACCCACCCCGGCAACTACACCGGTCCGGTGCGCGGTTGACCTGCCGGTGGTGACCGGGGTCCGGCAGCAGGCGCGGATCTGGAACATAGTATGAAATGATTTTCATTGGCGCTGCGGTTAAGGTCATGGCCCATGACCCGAGCCGCACCCGCGCCGGAGCGCCCGCGTGGCGCCATACCGCTGTCCCTCGCCCTCATGGGAGCCCTGTCGGTCGCGCTCCTCGTCGGGCTCGCCCTGACGACGGGCGCCACCGACTGGCCTGCACACCCAGGGTTCCGGGCCTGGCAGACGATCTGTGTGGCGCTCACCGTGCAGGCGCTGCCGTTCCTGCTGCTGGGGACCGCCGTCTCCGGCGCCGTCAACGCGTTCGTACCCGCGCGGGCGTTCGAGAGGCTGTTGCCCCGCAACCCCGTGCTGGCCGTCCCGGTCGCCGGTGCGGCAGGGGTGGTCCTGCCGGGCTGCGAGTGCGCGTCCGTGCCGGTCGCCGGGAGCCTGATCCGGCGGGGGGTGACCCCGGCCGCCGCGTTCGCGTTCCTGCTGTCGGCGCCCGCGATCAACCCGGTCGTCCTGGTGTCGACCGCCGTCGCCTTCCCGGGCCGGCCCGACATGGTGGCGGCCCGGCTGGTCGCCTCGCTCACGACGGCGGCCGTCATGGGCTGGCTGTGGCTCGCACGGGGCCGCTCCGCATGGCTGACGATGCCCGCCCGGCACACCGGCCACCGCGCCGGTCACAGCCGTTGGGAGGAGTTCCGGACCGGGTTCCAGCACGACTTCCTCCACGCGGCCGGGTTCCTGGTGGTCGGGGCGATGGCGGCCGCGACCTTCAACGTCCTGGTCCCCCGGTCCGTACTGGGGACGTTCGCCGGCTCGCCCTGGCTGGCGGTGCCGTTCCTGGCGGGGCTCGCCATCGTGCTCTCGGTCTGCTCCGAGGCCGACGCCTTCGTCGCCGCCTCGCTGACGGGCTTCTCCGCCACCGCCCGCCTGACGTTCATGGTGGTGGGACCGATGGTCGACCTGAAGCTGATCGCGCTTCAGGCGGGCGTCTTCGGACGCGCTTTCGCCGTGCGTTTCTCCGCCGCCACCGCGGTGGTGGCCGTGATGTGCGCCTGCCTGACGGGGTGGTGGCTGCTGTGAGACGCGACGTCCAGGCGGTCCTGCTGCTCCTTTCGGGCTCCGCGGTGCTGCACGTCTCGCTGCTGAGCGAGCTCTTCCTGCGGTACGTCAAGGAGGGCCTGCGGCCGTTCCTCGTCGTCTCCGGGGTGGTGCTCCTGGTCCTGGGCGTGGCCTCGGCGGTACGGGACGGACTGCCGTTCATGCCCGGGAGCCGCGCCCGGGACGACGCGGGCGCGGAGGCCGCCGGCCCCGGCCCGGACGGCGGGGGCGGCGGCGCTTACGAGAGCGTCACCGCGCCCCACGGGTCGCCCGGGAAGGACCCGGACAACGACCACGGTCACGGTCACGACCACCACGCGGGACCACGCGTCGCATGGGTGCTGTTCCTGCCCGTGCTCGCCCTGCTGCTCCACGCGCCGCCCGCCCTCGGTTCGTACACGGCGGGCCGGGAGACCGACGCGGCCGTCGCCGAGGTCTCGGAGTTCGACCCGCTGCCCGCCCGGGACCCGGCACCGCTCGCCCTGTCCGGCTTCATCGCGCGGGTCCAGCAGGACCGTGACGGGAGCCTGCGCGGCCGGACGGTGCTGATGACCGGTTTCGTCACACCGGCGAAGGACCCCGGCGGACCATGGTTCCTCACCCGGCTCGTCGTGAGCTGCTGCGCGGCGGACGCGCAGACGCTGCGCGTCCGGGTGCACGGAGCCCCCGCGCCGCCCGCCGACACCTGGGTCACGGTGACCGGGACCTGGCACGGGGGCGGCCGGCTGGGCACGGCGAACGCCTCGGTGGCCGTCGACGCCCGTTCGGTGAAGCGGGTGCCGCAGCCGGCCGGACCGTACCAGGACACCACTCCCCTGCCCTGACACCGCACAGGCGTACGCTCCCTGGACGTGATCCCGCCGAGCAAGGAGTACGGCACGTGAGCAAGGTGCGCAGACCCGGACCGCCGCCGGTCGAGGAAGGTCTGTACGTGGTGCGCAATGTCGCCAGCGGGCTGGTGCTGGAGGTCTACAAGGGCGTCAAGGGCAGTGGCGCCAAGGTCCAGCAGGGCGAGGAGGACGGCACCGCCGGACAGCGGTGGCACATCACCCCCGTCCCGAACGGCGGCGGGCTCCACCACCTGGTCAACGCCGCCAGCGGCAAGCGGCTGGACGTCGCGAACGCGTCGACCGAGAACGGCGCCCTGGTCCAGCAGTGGCGGGCGAACAACTTCGGCGCCCAGGAGTGGACCATCGAGCAGGACCTGGACGCACCCGGCACGGTGACGCTGGTCAGTTTCATCAGCGGTCTGCTGCTGGAGGTGGCCGGCGCTTCCCTGGAGAGCGGCGCGAACGTCCAGCAGTGGGAGGACACCGACTCGCCCTCCCAGTGGTGGCGGCTGGAGCGCGTGGACGACCCGGCCTGAGTGTCAGCCCCGGCGGGCCGTGTGGACCGTGCGGACGGCCAGGGTGTAGAGGTCCGGCCGGTGGTGCAGTCCTCGCGGCTCGGCCGGGTCGAGCAGCCGGTCGAGGGTGTTCCGGTCCTCCGGGTCGAGCCGGTCCCCCAGGGCGTCGCGGGCCCACGAGAAGGTCGAGACGGCGTGTTCGCGCACCGCCTCGGTGACCGGCGCCGGAAGGTCGTGCAGGAACGAACGGGTGCCACTGGGCGCGAGACCCGCCCCGGCCAGCAGCGCCCGCCAGTCGTCGACCTCGTCCCTGGCGCCCGGCAGCGCCGCCCGCATGTCGGTGAACCAGCCGGAGAACACCGCCTCGACACGGGCCTCCAGGCCGGGGCGCCCGATGCCGATGTTGTGCGGCAGGTGACGCGTCGGCAGGCCGCCTTCGGAGAGGGCCAGCAGACCGCCGGGGCGCAGCAGCCCGCCGAGCCGGGAGAGTGCCTCGCCCTGGTCGCCCAGGTGGTGCAGCGAGTTGGCCGCCCAGATCAGATCCGCCTCGCCCAGCGTGCCGATCCCGTCGGGGAGTTCGGCCTCGACGGTGGTGACGCGCACGCCGAGGGAGGCGGCCCGCTGCCGGGCACGCTCCAGGAGCTCGGGGGTGGCGTCGACCGCGACCACCTCCGCGTACGGGAACGCCTCGGCGAGGAGGCACGACAGCACGCCGGGGCCGCTGCCGATGTCGAGGACGCGGCGCACCCCGGCGGCCGGGACCAGCTCGCCGAGCCAGGTCACCGCCTGCCGGTAGAGGGGCACCTGGAGCGCGGCACCGAGCTCCAGCTGCGGGAACATCTCGTTCCAGTCGATGTGGGTGTCGTCGTGGTGGCGGGTGGCGCCGTGCTGGTGCGCGTCGTGGTGCCGGGTGTCGCCATGGGGGTGGGTGCTCATGGGGACAGCGTGGGCCGGAGCGGCGGTCATGGCGAGAATTCTTGCCGTTTCGGCAAGGCGACCGAGCGGTGTCCCGGTGAGGCCGGGCCGCGGGCCCGCGGGCAGGCGGTGCTCGGCGCGAAGGAGCCGCTGCGGCCCCGGGGGGCGACGCATGGCGGGCCGGCCGGTGCACGGCGCCGGGCGGGCCGACACGTCGGCGAAGGGCGGGGGAGGCGGGTGCCGGGGCAGGACCCGCCGGACTTCACGGAGTACGCGCAGGGCCTTCGCACGGTGGCCGCGAGGCCGGGCGGGGAGCGGCTGGGATCGGGCCGCATCCCCGGCCGGCCGGCTGTTCAGGAGGCGCCGTGCAGGGGGGCGATCGCGTCCACCCGCGACGCCAGGTCGAAGTCCTTCTCCGTGACCGCGCCGCCCGCGTCATGGGTGTGCACCGAGACGGCGACCGTGTTGTAGCCGAGTGTCAGGTCGGAGTGGTGGTTCAGCTCCTCCTGGATGCGGGCGATGTGGACGACCATCGCGGTGGCGGCGAAGTGGGTGCCGAGGCGGTACGTGCGGGCGATCCGGTCGTCCTCGGACGACCAGCCGGGCAGTTCGCGCAGCCGGTCCTCGATCTCCTTCTGCGACAGCGGCTCAGTGGCCATGTCCCGTGCTCCCTCCGGGTCGGTGCGGGTGACGGTGACGATACGGTCCTTGTGCCCCGGGGCGGTGGTCAACACGTGCGCCGTACGGTGGTGGTGTCCGGCTGGGCTACCGTCTGCGGTATGACAAGTGCCGTGGTGGCCAAGGGAGTCGGACCTCTGTTGCGCGGCTGGCGGGTGCGGCGGCGGCTGAGCCAGCTGGAGCTGGCGCTGCGGGCCGACTCCTCGGCCCGCCACATCTCCTTCGTCGAGACGGGCCGGTCCCGGCCGAGCGAGGCGATGCTCCTTCGTCTGGCCGAGCACCTGGAGGTACCGGTCCGGGAGCGCAACGCGCTGCTGCTGGCAGCCGGTTACGCTCCCCGGTACGCCGAGACCCCCCTGGACGACCCGGCCCTGGGCGCGCTGCGCGCGGGGATCGAGCAGCTGCTGGCCGGGTACGAGCCGTATCCGGCGCTCGTCGTGGACGGCGGGTACGACGTGGTGGCCGCGAACCGGGGCATCGCGATGCTGCTGGACGGGCTGCCCGGACATCTGCTGGACCCGCCGCTCAACGCCATGCGGATCACGCTGCACCCCGAGGGCCTGGCGCCGCGGATCCGCAATCTGCGGGAGTGGCGCGGCCACCTGCTGGCCCAGATGGAGCGCCAGATCGCGCTGGCCCGTTCGCCGGCGCTGCGCGAGCTGTACGACGAGGTGGCCGCCTATCCCCCGCCGCGGGCCCGGGCCGGCGACGGGAGGCCCGGGGAGGAGGGGCCCGGGGAGGAGGATCCTCCCTCTCCGTACGCCGCCTTCGCCCTGCCCCTGCGGATAGAGCACGGCGGACAGGTGCTGTCCTTCGTGTCGTCGATCTCGACGTTCAACACGCCCATGGACGTGACGGTCGCCGAGCTGGCCATCGAGACGCTGCTCCCGGCCGACCCGGCGACGGTCAAGCACTTGCGGCGGCTCAGCGGCTGAGCGCGCGCACGGCCGACCACTGGAGGGCGGCGAACACCGCCACCACGACGGCCTGGGCCGGGATCCACATGGTGCCGGCGGTGCTGGGCGACAACCAGGCGACCAGCGCCACGAAGCTGAGCACGGCCCAGGCGAGGTTCACGTCGACGACCAGCCTGACGGGGGCGAGGGGCGGCCGGCGGCGCGAGGCGAGCCAGCCGACCCCGGCGGCGAACACCGTCAGGAGGACGCCCAGTTCGAGGAGGAGCGCGGGGCCGACGCCGAGCAGCCGGCCCAGCGGTCGGGAGGCGGCGACGTAGGCCAGCCCGTTGGCCCCGGTGACGACGGCGTCGAGGGCGAGGAAGCGGCGCAGCGCGGTCTGCGGCTCGGTGGTGCGGGAGACTCCGGCGAGCAGGGCCTGGGACATGGCGGATCGGCCTCCATCGAGGTCGTACGGATCGGTCGGGGCCCGGTCCCCGAGCGGAGTGCGCCGCTCGGGGGCCGGTACGGACACCTTGCCGGTCGGCCGGGAGGCGGGTCGATTACCCGTGGGGTAATGCGACTGCCCGCGCGGCCCTGCGGGCCGGCCCGTGCGGTCGCGGGCGCGGCACGTCGTCGGCGCCGGGCTCCGGTGCCGTGGACCGCGGGGTGGTGAGGGGACACGGCCGGCGGCGGGGGGCCGACGACGACGCGGACGGCGCGCCCCGGCCCGGCGGGCGATGCCGCCGGCCTGCGCCGAAGCTCTCGTCCGCAGTCTGGTGGATCACGAGACAGGAACGGCCGTCCGGCGGCATCCTTGGGTCCGGGCCGACAGTTGCACGAGGGGTGGCAGGCGCCGATGCGCATTTTCATCAGCTGGTCAGGGAACGCTTCACGACAGTGCGCCGAGGTGCTGCGGAGCTGGCTTCCGATCATGAACCAGTCGATCGAGCCCTTCGTCTCGTCGCAGGACATCTCCAAGGGCGAGCGGGGCCTGCACAAGATCGCCGACAAGCTCCAGGAGAGCGCGTACGGCATCGTGTGCGTCACACGGGACAACCAGGCCGCGCCCTGGATCAACTTCGAGGCCGGCGCCCTCTCCCGCGAGCTGGGTGAGAGCAGGCTCGCCCCCTTCCTGCTGGACCTGGCGGTCAAGGACCTGTCCGCCGGTCCCATGACGCAGTTCCAGGCGACCGAGAGCTCCTCGCGCGACGATGTCCTGGCGCTGGTGAAGAGCATCAACGACAAGTGCGAGAAGCGGAACGAGCACCTGGAGACCCTCTTCGAGAAGTTCTGGGACGACCTCCGCACGAGCCTGGAGGGGATCCGGAGCAGCCAGCCCGCCAACGAGGTTCCCGAGCGGGAGACCTCGGACATCCTCAACGAGCTGGTCTCCCTCGTGCGCGAGCAGAGCTCGCGCCTGCAGCACCTCGAGGGCAAGGTCGCGCGCACCGGGGACGTCAACACCACGACCCACTACACGATCAACGAGCCGCACGAGGTCAAGATCCAGTCCGAGGAGCCGGAGTCGCGCACGCGCCGGCTCCTGCGCACGGTCCGCGACGCCATCGGGGCCGAGAACGTGGTGAAGGCGGGGCGGAAGGCCGGGATCCTCCAGGTCATCACCAACACGGAGGGCATGGAGAACGCCCGGCAGTTCGAGATGGAGATCGCGGACGCGGCCGCCTCGTGCGCCGTCGGGCTGGAGATCAAGACGCCCGACGGGGACACCCTGCTCTACCCGCCGTTCTGAGGGCGGGCGCGTGACAGCACTGCGCCGCGTGCGCGGAGCCCTCGGCAACAGACGTGGCATGGGCCTCGTCCTGCGGAACTCCTCGGTCGCCTTCGTCGCCCTCTCCGGCGTTCTCCAGCTGATACTCGCGGTCCGCCCCGTCCAGGAGCTCCAGGACGGGCGGACCATCCTGGCGATGGCGGCCGTCTCGGCCCTGTGGGGGTTCTTCACGTCCCTGCCGGGCAGGACGGTCTCCCGCACGTTCCGCAACCCCGACTTCACCGTCACGGTGAGGCAGGGCGACCTGTTCGCCGAGCCCTCCCAACTCGTCATCGGGTTCACCGACTGCTTCGACACCTCGACGCATGACAGCGACATCATCGCGCCGGGCAGTGTGCAGGGGCAGTTCCTCCACGGCGTGTACGGCGGAGACACCGACCGGCTGGACCGGGACCTGATCTTCGCCCTGCGCGGCACGTCGCCCGAGGTGGTGGAGCGGCCGGAGGACAAACCGCGCGGGAAGCGCACCAGGTATCCCATCGGGACCGTGGCCGTGCTGGGCATCTCCGAGCGCCGGTACTACTGCGTGGCGTACTCACGGATGAGCAACGGGCTCGTCGCCCGCTCCAGCGTCGATCTGCTGTGGCAGAGCCTGGGGAACCTGTGGTCGTCCGTCGAGACGCACGGGCACCGCCGGCCGGTGGCCATGCCCGTCGTGGGTTCGGACCTGGCGCGGGTCGACAGCCTCGACTACGAGAGCCTCGTCAAGCTGGTGGTGCTCTCCTTCGTCTCCCGGTCACGCACATCGGTCGTGGCGAAGGAGCTCTGCCTGATCGTCCACCCGAGGGACAGCGAGCGCCTCAACATGAACGAGGTGTCGGCCTTTCTCCACTCCCTGTGAGAGCTTCGCCCCAGTGCCTTGCACGGAGCCCGAGGACGGCGCGCGGGGGCACGCCGCGCCGCTCCTCACACCCCGTCCGGGGGTGGCGTGAAGCTGGGCTGTTGGGCCGCTTAAGAAATCCTCGATGGACGCGGGGAGCGCGGCTCGGCAGATTGGTGCACGTCCACGATCAGCGCAACTTCCCTGCCTGGAGCCGCCCGATGAAGGCACTTGTCAAGCAGAAGGCCGAGCCCGGTCTCTGGCTCATGGATGTCCCGGAGCCCGAGACCGGCCCCGGTGACGTGCTGATCCGGGTGCTGCGCACCGGCATCTGCGGGACGGATCTGCACATCCGCTCCTGGGACGGCTGGGCGCGGCAGGCGGTGGCGACGCCGCTGGTGCTCGGGCACGAGTTCGTCGGCGAGGTCGCGGCGGTCGGCTCCGACGTCCAGGACATCGCGGTCGGCGATCTGGTCAGCGGCGAGGGGCACCTGGTGTGCGGCAAGTGCCGCAACTGTCTGGCGGGCCGGCGCCATCTGTGCCGGGCGACGGTCGGTCTCGGGGTCGGGCGGGACGGCGCGTTCGCGGAGTACGTGGCGCTGCCCGCGTCCAATGTGTGGGTGCACCGGACGAAGGTCGACCTGGACATTGCCGCGATCTTCGACCCGTTCGGGAACGCCGTGCACACGGCCCTGTCGTTCCCGCTGGTCGGCGAGGACGTGCTGATCACGGGTGCGGGTCCGATCGGGATCATGGCCGCCGCGGTCGCCCGGCACGCGGGTGCGCGCAATGTGGTGATCACCGATGTCAGCGAGTCCCGGCTGGAGCTGGCCCGCAAGGCGGGCGCGACCCTCGCGGTCAACGTCGCCCAGAGCGGCATCGACGAGGCGCAGCGGCAGCTGGGGCTGCGGGAGGGCTTCGACATCGGTCTGGAGATGTCCGGGCGCCCCGAGGCCATGCGGGACATGGTGGCCAACATGACGCACGGCGGCCGTATCGCGATGCTGGGCCTCCCCGCCGAGGAGTTCGCCGTCGACTGGTCGAAGATCGTCACGTCGATGATCACCGTCAAGGGGATCTACGGCCGCGAGATGTTCGAGACCTGGTACGCGATGACCGTGCTGCTGGAGGGCGGCCTCGACCTCAGCCCGGTGATCACCGGGAGTTACGCCTACCAGGACTTCGACGCCGCGTTCGACGAGGCAGCCACCGCCCGCAGCGGCAAGATCATTCTCGACTGGACCACCTGATCGGGCGCGGCCGGCCGCGTCCGGCGTGCCGGGTCGTGACCGGTCCCCCGGCCGGCCCGCGCCCGGCTCACGCGTCCGGCGGGCCGGCCCGCGCCGATCTCCGAGGTTCCCTCGGTCCACCGTCCTCATCAAGGGAGCAGCCCTCATGTACACCACCGTCCGCGACGATCTCCGCGCCACCCTCGACGAGATCCGCGCCGCCGGCCTGCACAAGCCCGAGCGGGTCATCGGCACGCCGCAGAGCGCCTCGGTCGCCGTGACCGCCGGCGGTGTGCCCGGCGACGTGCTGAACTTCTGCGCCAACAACTACCTCGGGCTCGCCGATCACCCCGAGGTGGTCGCGGCCGCCAAGGAGGCGCTGGACCGCTGGGGCTACGGCATGGCCTCGGTGCGCTTCATCTGCGGCACGCAGGAGGTCCACAAGGAGCTGGAGCAGCGCCTCTCGGCGTTCCTGGGTCAGGAGGACACCATCCTGTACTCCTCCTGCTTCGACGCCAACGGCGGTGTCTTCGAGACGCTCCTCGGCCCCGAGGACGCGGTGATCTCCGACGCCCTCAACCACGCCTCGATCATCGACGGCATCCGCCTGTCGAAGGCCCGCCGCCACCGGTACGCCAACCGTGACATGGCCGATCTGGAGCAGCAGCTCAAGGAGACGCGGGACGCGCGGCGCCGGCTCATCGTCACCGACGGCGTCTTCTCCATGGACGGCTACGTGGCACCGCTCCAGGAGATCTGCGACCTCGCGGACCGCTACGACGCGATGGTGATGGTCGACGACTCGCACGCGGTCGGGTTCGTCGGCCCCGGCGGGCGCGGCACGCCGGAGCTGCACGGAGTGATGGACCGGGTCGACATCATCACCGGCACGCTGGGCAAGGCGCTGGGCGGCGCGTCCGGCGGCTATGTGGCGGCCCGCGCCGAGATCGTCGCACTGCTGCGTCAGCGCTCGCGCCCCTATCTCTTCTCGAACTCGCTGGCGCCCGTGATCGCGGCCGCCTCCCTGAAGGTCCTCGACCTGCTGGAGTCTGCCGGTGACCTGCGCGGGAAGCTGGCCGAGAACACCAAGCTGTTCCGTACGCGGATGGCGGAGGCGGGCTTCGAGATCCTGCCCGGCGACCACGCCATCGCCCCGGTGATGATCGGGGACGCCTCCGAGGCGGGCCGGATGGCCGAGCTGCTGCTGGAGCGCGGTGTGTACGTGATCGGCTTCTCCTACCCCGTCGTGCCGATGGGCCAGGCCCGGATCCGTGTGCAGCTGTCCGCGGCGCACTCGGTGGCCGACGTGGAGCGGGCGGTGGCGGCGTTCGTCGACGCCAGGGCCGCGATGGCCGGGTGACAATGGCTGGGTGATCGACCCCCGGCGTCTGCGTATCCTGCGAGCCGCGGCGGACCACCGTACGGTGACCGCCGCGGCCGCCGCGCTCTATCTGACCCCCTCCGCCGTCTCCCAGCAGCTCGCGGCGCTGGAGCAGGAGACGGGGCACACCCTGCTGACGCGCAGCGGCAAGGGGGTGCGGCTCACGGCGGCCGGGGAGATCCTGCTGGAGCACGCCAACGCGGTCCTCGTACAGCTGGAGCGGGCCGAGGCGGAGCTGGCGGCCTACGCGGGCGGCACGGCGGGCGAGGTGACGGTGGCCGCGTTCGCGACGGGCATCGCGGAGGTGCTGGCGCCCGCGATCGGGCGGCTGGCCGACGCCCACCCCGGTATCCGGGTACGGGTCCGGGACGCCGAGGGCGACGAGTCGCTGCCGCTGGTGCTGGACGGCGAGGCGGACCTGGCGCTGGCGGTGGAGTACCGGGGGGCGCCGCGCGAGGGCGATCCGCGCCTCTCGCGCGTGCCGCTGTACGCGGAGCCGTTCGACGCGGTCCTGCACGCGGGTCACCCGCTGGGGCAGGGGCCCGAGGTGGCGCTGGCGGAGCTCGCCGACAGCGACTGGATCGGCCCGTACCCCGGCAATCCCTGCCATGACGTGATGGTGCTCGCGTGCGAGCTGGCGGGCTTCGATCCGCGCCAGGTGCACTCGTCCGACGACTTCCGCGCGGTCGTGGCGCTGGCGGGGGCCGGCGCGGGGGTGGCGCTGGTGCCGCGGTCGGCGCTGCGGGGGATGGAGCTCAAGGACGTGGTGGTCCGCCCGGTGGCGGGCCCGGCCGCCTTCCGGCGGGTCTTCGCCGCGGTGCGCCGGGGCGGCGAGGACCATCCCCTGATCCGTCCGGTCCTGGACGCCCTGGCCGCATCGGCGGCGGGGCTCAGCGAGACGGGCCTGTGAGGCGGGCGGTTACGCTTCGGCCGCATGGGGGGAGCAGTGAGGATGTTCGTCGTCCTGGTCGTGGCCGTCGGGGGGGTGTGGGCCGCTGTGGCGTTCTTCGCCGGCGAAGGCGAGTCGCCCCGGGAGCGGGAGGGACGCATGGCCGCCGAGGCGGGCGCGGCCAGTGGAGCGGCCCTGCGCGACGAGGCGCTGTCGAGCGGCGCGTCGCCGGCCGACGCGGTGCCGAACGTGGAGCGGTGCGCGGCCGAGTGGAAGGCGTCGCAGCCCGCGGGGCTGGACGCCACGGTGCGAATGGAGTTCATCACGGCGTGCGTGGGTGTTCCGGTGCGCCGGTGAGGCCGGGCGGCCGGTACGCCGTGGCTCCCGGTGCCCGGCCCGCGCGGCCCGCGCCCGCCGGCCGGTGACGTCCGGCCGGTGACGTCCGGCCGGTGAGGCGGGGCCGGTGAGGTCGGTCGCCCGGTCCGGCGGCCGGTGCGGGTGCCGGACACCGGACACCGGACACCGGATGGAGGCCCGGCCGGGCCCCTTCTCCGGGCCGGGCCGGGCCGGATCGCCGGATCAGCGACGGACGGGGTCCGCCGGCCGGTCGGTGGCCGGGGCGTCGGCCGGATCGCGGGGTGCCGGCTGTCGCGCGGCCGCGCCGGCCTCGGGTTCACGAGCGCGGGCGGCCTCGGCTCGGAGCATGGCGTTCAGGGCGGCGAAAGGGTCGATGGGCATGGCTGTCTCCTCGCGGTGGTGAGTGGTCCGGGACGCTGCTGGAGGGGGAGCGGCATACCGCTCAGCAGCGCAGGACCACGCAGCGCACCGTGTGGACCGCCGCGTCCGCCCGGCGCGCGGGCCGGTGCGGGGCACGGGACCGCCGCGCGGTCGGGGCGCCCCCGCGGGGGACGCGCCCGGGGCGCACCGCGCGCCGATGGCGCCGGTCCGCGCGGTGGGGCGCGGCCGCGTCCGTCCCGGCCGGGTCGTGCTGCCCCTCGCCGCTCGGATCGGGGGCACCGGAGGCGGCCGGGCGGGGCTCGGCGCCCGTGGCGGGAGGCGCTCCGGCCGTGACGCCCAGGAGGGCGGTGAGCACCATCAGGGCCACCAGTGCCGCCCGGCGCGCGGTGGCGCGGGCGGTGGGGGTGAACAGGGTGGTGCCGGTCATGGGCGTCCTTTGCCCAGGACCGGTGGCGTTGTGGCCGCTCCGCCCGTAAAGCCGCCCGTGCGGGGTACGGCGGTTACGCCGTCCGTGCGGCACGCGCCGCGAGCGGTGTGCCCCCGGTCAGGAGCCGGAAGACCCTCCGGGGTCCGGCGGCCCGGGAGTCGAGGGGGCGCGGTGTCCGGCAGCCGGGCGCCCTGTGGCCGGCACCCGTGACCTGCCGGTGGCTCAGCCGGGTCGCCCGCCCGCCGCGGCGCGCTGCTTGCGGGCGGACATCCAGGCGTAGACGAGGACGCCGGCGAAGAGGAACAGCACGCCCTGGTAGACGGCCGCGTATCCGGAGCCGGCCACCAGCCACATCGAGAACCCGAACGCGAGCAGGGCGAGGACCGCGTCCCGGACCAGGCGGCCCCGGTCCACCCGGTCCGACCGGCCGGACGCCAGGAAGTAGAGCTGGGCGGCGGTCGACAGGAGGTAGGGGACGGTGGCGGTGAAGGTGGTGACGAGCACCAGGATCTCGAAGACGCCGTGCGAACCGGCCGTGTAGTTGTACACGGTCAGCAGGGAGGCCAGGACGACGGTGACGAGGACTCCGACCGTCGGGACCCCGCGCCTCTTGTGGGCGAAGATCTGCGGGAAGAGGCCGTCGCGGGCGGCGGCGTAGGGGGTCTGGGCGCTGAGCAGCGTCCAGCCGTTGAGGGCACCGACCATCGAGACCAGGGCCATGCAGGCGATGGCGGTGCCGCCCCAGGAGCCGCCGAACATGGCGTTGACGGCGTCGGAGAAGGGGGCGGTGGAGTCGACGAGCTCGTCGTGGGCGACGGTGCCGAAGACGGCGAGCGTGCCGAGCAGGTAGACCGAGGCGGCGCCCAGGGTGCCGAGGATCGTGGCGCGGCCGACGTTGCGTCGCGGGTCGCGGACCTCGCCGGCGCTGACCGCCGCGGACTCCACTCCGAGGTAGCTGAAGAGCAGGATGGCGGCGGAGGCCGAGATCGCGCCGATGGCGCTGGAGCCGCTCGCCTGGAAGGGCCCGAGGTTGGCGGGGTCGAAGAAGAACAGTCCGCCGATGGCGACCAGCAGCAGGGGGACGAACTTCAGCACGGTGGCGACGAGCTGGACCGCCCCGACGTAGCGGGTCCCCGCCAGGTTGGCCAGGGCGGGCAGCCACTGGAGGGCCAGGGCCGCCGCGATCGTCGCGCCCTTCGAGCCGTGGACGGGGACGAGCACGTCGAGGTATCCGACGGCCGCGACGGCGAGCGCGGCGTTGGAGACCCAGGTGGTGATCCAGTACGACCACGCGGCGAGGAATCCGGCGAAGTCGCCGAAGGCCTCACGGGCGTACACGTAGGGTCCGCCGGTCTGCGGGAGCCTGCGGGCGAGCCTCCCGAAGACCAGCGCGAGGGCGATGGCGCCGATCGTCAGGACGCCGAAGGCGACCAGGCTGATGGTGCCGTAGGGCGCCACGGACGCGGGGAGCAGGAAGATCCCGCCGCCGATGATGTTGCCCATGACCAGAGCGGTGGCGATCGGAAGTCCGAACCGTCGCGCGTGCTTGCTCTGCTCGTCTGGGGTGACCGTGGTCAGGGTGCTCATGGGACCGGGGCGCCTTTCTCCGTACAAACCTGAACATGGTCAGGTAAGGCGAACACTGCGCCAAATCAGCCCTGTTTATCCTGCACGGCACCGCCGGGAACCGGAAATGCTCCTTCCGCGCGTGTCTTCGACGGGGATTCCTCCGTGGTGGTGATCACGGCTCCGGCGATCGGGCCGAGGGGCACCTGCGGGCCCTGGCATTCGCGCAGCCAGCGTCGCAGCACCTGGTGCACCTCTTCGGCGCCGACCAGTTCCCCGCCGTCGTCGACGGGGGCGGAGAGGGCCACCGGGGAGAGGAGGAAGGGCTCCGACTGCTCGCCGCCCAGGCCGCCGTGGGAGCCGATCTGTTCCTCGAAGGCGTGCACCTCGCCGGTGGCCGGGTCGTACATCGAGTTGACCATGATGTCCGCGACGTGCGGGAAGGAGTCGGTGCGCCGGATCGCGTCGGCGGCCCCCCGTCCGAGGACGGCGAGCGGACCGGTGTCGGTGAGCTCGTCGACCGGCACCTCCAGACCGGCGGGACCGAGCACCACAGAGCCGTGCTCCTCGCTGCGGACCAGCAGGAACCCGATGCCGGGGTGGTCGGCGAGGGTGCGCAGCAGGGCCGGGTGGCGGCGGTCGATCTCCTCGCGGGACATCCGGTACGGCACGTCGGGGAAGGAGACGAGGCCCAGGTTCCCCGAGGCCAGGACCATGGGCCCGGAGCCTCGCGGCGGGCGTTCCTCCCGCCCCTGTCCCGCGGGCCGGTGCAGGGCGTCGCGCAGCGCGTCGCGGGCCTCCGCGCCGCTCCTGGTGCGCTGGGCCCGGCGCGGTACGGGCAGCCCGCAGCCCGCCCGCACCAGGTCCCTGAGCGTCAGCCCGTACGCGCTCTCGAAGGTCTGTCCGGGGCTCTGCCCGTGGTCGGACAGGAGCACGATCCGGTACGGGCGCGGGGTGTGCTCGGCGACCTTGGCGATCAGCGCGACCGAACGGTCCAGGCGCTCCAGCACCTTGGCCGCGTCACGGCTGTGCGGGCCCGAGTGGTGGGCGACTTCGTCGTAGGCGACGAGGTCGGCGTAGACGGCGGTGCGCCCGGCCAGCATGTCGCCGATCACGGCCGCGACCACCACGTCGCGCTCCACCACGGTGGCGAAGGCGCGGATGAAGGGGTAAAGACCTCCCCGGCCGACGCGCGGGGCGTCGCCGCGGATACGGGCGCGGGTGGCCTGGCCGATCTCCCGGCAGACCTCGGCCACGAAGGAGATCGCGGTGCGGACGGCGTTGGCGGGGTCGCGGAAGTAGGCGAAGTAGCCCGCCCGGGAGCGGTTGCGGCGGCCCCGGCGGGCCGCGACGGACAGGACGAGCGCCAGCTGGTCGGCCCCGCCGCTGAACAGGTTGCCGCGGCTGGCCCCGTCCAGGGTGAGCAGTCCGGCGTCGCCGGTGCGCCGGATGGCACGGCGTTGCAGCTCGGCGGCGCTGGCGGGCCGGTTGCTGACCATCAGCCGGCCGGTGTCCTTCTCGTACCAGCGGAAGGCGGGCACGTCGTGGTTGGTGCCGTGCAGGATGCCGAGCTGGCTGGCGCCGGTCTGGCTGGACCAGTCGGTGCGCCAGGGCGTGAGCCGATGGGTGGTGCCGGTCCAGGCGGCGAGGGTGGGCATCAGGCCGTCGGCGACGGCGTCCCGCAGCACCCGGTGGCCGACCCCGTCGAGCTGGAGGAAGAGCGTGCCGGGCGGGCTGCCGGGGCCCGCTCCCGGTCCGCGCCGCCGGCCCCGGCCGGCGAGACGGGAGAGCCTGCGGCGGTAGGCGTTGTCGTCGCGTACGGCGAGGGCGGTGGAGGTCGCCGAGGCGACGGCGGACATGACGGCGGCCACCACGACGGCGTTCTGCGGGTCGGCCTCACCGCGCCCGTCGGGGGTCAGCCGGAGCGCGACCAGCAGCAGGGTGCCGTTGAGGAAGAAGCCGAGCAGGCCCACGACGAGTGCCGGGACGAGCAGCAGCGCCCGCACGGCCAGCGGCCACACCAGCGCGCTCAGCAGACCGAACACGCCCGCGCCCCAGGCGGCGGTGACGGCGGTCCTGGTGACGCTGTCGCCGTCGTCCGACTGGAGCTGGACATCGGGGAGCAGCCCGGCGAGCGCCAGAAGCGTGAGCGTCGAGACCGCCCACACCACGACCACCCTCAGCAGGGCGCCGCCCGCCGTGCGCCATCGCCCGTGGAACACCCGTTCGCCTTTCACCCGGAAGCCTCCAGCCTGGCACAAGGGGCGGACGCGGCGGTCTCCCGGGCGGGTCAGCAGCCGTCGTACCCCGCGGTCGGCATGGACAGCCTGCGGTGGACACGGGCCTTCGCGGTCGCGTCGTACGCGGGTTCGTCGAGTCCCGCGGTCTCCAGCCGCACGCCCCTGCGCTCGCACTCGGCGGTGAAGTCCCGTGCCGAGGTCAGGGCCCGGTCAAGGACCCGTTCACTGGGCGCGACGAACAGGTCGACGGCGCCGGACTCGACATCCGCCCACAGGACGCGGTGGTCGGGGCGCAGCCCGTAGAGGAGGAGCTGCCGGGTGACGACATATCCCTTGTCGGCCGCCCAGCGCTCGCACATCGCGTGCTGGCTCCGCGTGTCGACCAGGAAGGGGTCGCAGTCGAGTTCCTCGAGCGGCGTCAGGCTGGCGATCGCCGCCACGCGTACCTCGTCCATGCGCAGACCCTACTCCGATCGTGTCCGCGCGAGGAGGCGCGCAATTAGGCTCGTGGCAGCAGTCAGGGAGCGAGGAGGGGCCCGTGGAGATCACCTGGTGGGGCCATGCCACCTGTACGGTCGAGGACTCCGGAGTGCGGGTGCTCACCGATCCGCTGTTCGCGCGCCGGCTCGCGCATCTGCGCCGGCGCCGCGGTGCGCTGCCACCGCCCGCCGCGGCCCGCGCGGACGCGGTGCTGATCTCGCACCTGCACTCGGACCATCTGCACCTGCCGTCGCTGGCCGGGCTCGCGCCGGGGACCCGGCTGATCGTGCCGCGCGGCGCGCTCCGGGCGGTCCCGGGACTGCGCAGGCTGACCGGGCTGCGGATCACGGAGGTCGGGCCCGGTGACGAGGTGAAGGTGCGGCAGGTGGTGGTGCGGGCGGTGCCCGCGCTGCACGACGGGCGGCGGCTGCCGGTCGGTCCGCACCGCTCCCCCGCACTCGGCTATGTGATCACCGGGGCGGCACGGACGTACTTCGCCGGGGACACCGGCCTGTTCGACGGGATGGCCGACGCGGTGGGCGAGGTGGAGGTGGCTCTGCTGCCGGTGGGCGGCTGGGGCCCCTTCCTGGGGCACGGGCACCTGGACGCGGGCCGGGCGGCGCAGGCGCTCACCGCGCTGGCGCCGCGCGCGGCCGTACCGGTGCACTACGGCACGTACTGGCCGATCGGTCTCGACGGGGTGCGGCCGCACGAGTTCCACGCGCCGGGGGACGAGTTCGTCCGGCAGGCGGCAAGGGTCGCCCCGGACGTGGCGGTGCACCGGCTGGCGCACGGCGAGAGCGTGCGGCCGGAGGTCGGGCGGTGATCGAGGAGTGGGCGCGGCAGTTGCCGCCCGAGTCGACGCAGCAGGCGATCGCCTACCCGTCGCTGTTCCTGCTGGTGGCGCTGGGCGCGCTGGTGCCGGTGATCCCGACGGGGGCCATCGTCAGCTCGGCGGCGGTGGTGGCGTTCCACCAGACGGCGCCGTTCGCCCTGCTGGTGGTGTTCGTGACGGCGGCGTGCGCGGCGTTCGTGGGGGACGTGGCGCTGTACTGGCTGGGCCGGCGCGGGGTGCGGTCGAAGAACGGCTCACGGTGGCTGGCGGCGCTGCGCGGGCGGGCCGCGCCGGACCGGCTGGAGCAGGCGCAGGCGAAGCTGCGTGCGCACCGGGTGTCGGTCCTGGTGCTGTCCCGGCTGGTCCCGGCGGGGCGGATTCCGGTGATGCTGGCGTGCCTGCTCGCCGAGATGCCGCTGCGCCGGTTCGTGCGCGGCAACGTCCCGGCGTGCCTGGCGTGGGCGGCGACCTACGCGCTGATCGGGATACTCGGCGGTTCGCTCTTCGCCCGGCCGTGGGAGGGCGTGGCGGCGGCGGTGGCGCTGACGGTGCTGGTCAGTACGGCTCCGGCGGCGTGGCGGCGGGTGCGCCGCGGGCGGGCGGACCGTCAGCACGCGTGACGGCGGCCCCGGGTGCGGGCCCTTCCGGGGAACCGGACCGGCCCCCGTCCCCCGGGGCCGTTCCGTCAGGGCGCCGCGAGCACCCGTGAGGCGCCGACGGGCAGGTCCCACAGGCGGTCGCGGGGCAGGCCGGCCGCTTCCCAGGCGGCGTTCAGCCGGGTGAGGGGTTCCAGTACGGGTTCGGCGGAGAGGACGAACGTCGCCCAGTGCATGGGGACCATATGGCGGGCCCCCAGGTCCTGGAAGGCCCGTACGGCCTCCTCCGGGTCGGTGTGGACGTCGCGCAGCCACCAGCGGGGGGCGTAGGCGCCGATCGGCAGCAGCGCGAGGTCGATGTCCGGGAAGCGGCGGCCGATCTCCCCGAACCAGTGTCCGTAGCCGGTGTCCCCGGCGAAGTACACGCGCTGTCCGAGGCGGTCGGTGAGCATCCAGCCGCCCCACAGCGAGCGGCAGGTGTCGGTGAGGGTGCGCTTGGACCAGTGGTGGGACGGTACGAAGTCGAAGCGGACGCCGTCGAGTTCGGCCGTCTCCCACCAGTCGAGTTCGGTGACACGGGTGAAGCGGCGGCGGCGGAACCAGCGGCCCAGGCCGGCCGGGACGAACACCGGTGTGTCGGGCGGCAGCCGGCGGAGCGTGGGCGCGTCGAGGTGGTCGTAGTGGTTGTGGCTGATGACGACGGCGTCGACGGGCGGCAGGTCCTCCCAGCGGACTCCGACGGGCGTGATCCGGGCGGGGGTGCCGAGGATGCGGCGGGACCAGACGGGGTCGGTGAGGACGGTGAGGCCGCCCACCCGGACGACCCAGCTGGCGTGTCCGGCCCAGGTGAGGGCCAGGGTGTCGGCGTCGACGGCGGGCAGCGGTCCCGGCGCGAACGGCAGCCGGGGAATGTCCCGCAGACCATCGGGGCCGGGGCGCACGGCGCCTTCGCGGGCCAGCCGGGCCATGGCGCGTACGCCGGGCAGGGGTGCGGTCAGCCGGTCCGCGAAGGATCTCGGCCAGGCACGTACCTCGGGAAGGGGGCGGGGACCGCTCCCGCCGAGCCGCGACCCTGTCGACCGCCCGGAGCGCTGCGGCCGATCGGCGGGTGCCGTCTTTTCCGTCATCTGCGGGCTCCGTTCACCGTGGTTCCAGTCACCGTAGTTCCAGGAAGGCGGATGCGAAGGCGTCCAACGCCTTGCGCACGTGCGGCAGTTCCAGCGGCCGGGGCGACGCGAGGGACTCCGCGCGCTGCTGGGCGTCGGCTCCCAGCAGGGGCCCGGTCTCCAGGCGTACGCGCAGCGCGCCGAGCTCGTCGCCGAACCGGTGGCCGCCCGGCGTGGGCGCCCCCAGGCGGCCGGTCAGGTACTCCTCCAGCTCCATCGAGTCGGTGACACCGTGCCGGGCGAGTCCGGACCGCAGCGGGGCGAGGTCGGCGTACAGATGGCGTCCGGCCCGCGGTGGGCGGGCGAGCGCGCCCGCGGCCCGCACGGCCTGGTGGGCGGCCGCGGCCACCCGCGCGTGCAGGGCGGCGGCCTCGGCCATCCGGGCGGAGACCGGTGCGGGCTCGTCGAGCGCGTGGGCGGCGGCCTCGGCGACCGGGGCGGCGATGTGGGCTCCGAGAGCGGTGAGCACGTCGAGGGTGCGGGCGCGGCGGGCGGTCGCCCGGCGGGTGCGCGGGAAGCGGGCGACGGCGGTGGGCCAGGCGGACGGGGTGAGGGCGCCGGACAGGTCGCACACGACGGTGACGTCGTCCGGGCACATCTCGGCGGGGCTGACCAGTACCGTGTCGTGCGGCTCGTGCAGGGTGTCGCGCCAGGTCTCGTCACTGATGATGTGCAGTCCCTCCCCGACGGCCGCCTCGCATGCCTCCCGTACGACCTCGGGCGGGGCGACGGTCCCGGTCGGGTCGTCGACGACGGAGATCAGCATCAGCGCGGGGTGGCCGCCCTCGACACGGATCCGGCGCACGGTCTCCAGGAGGGCGAACGGGTCGGGCACGCCGCCGCATTCGGCGGGTGTCGGCACGTGATAGGCGGGCCGGCCCAGCAGCCGGGCCTGCGGGGTCCAGGCGGCCGGGCAGGGCCGGGGCATCAGGACGTCGCCGCCGTGGGCCGCGATCAGCGCGGAGAGCAGCGGCTCGGGGCCGGGGGCGGCCACCACGTCCTCCGGGTGGCAGCGCAGGCCGCGTCGCGACCAGTAGCCGCACGCCGCTTCCCGCAGGACGGGCCCGCCGCCGGGCGGTTGCGGCTCGGTGCGGGTGGCGGCCGACGCGAGGACGGCGGCCAGCTCGGACAGGACCGGCAGACCGGGATCGGGTGCGGGCGGCGCGTAGCGCACCGGCCCGCGTCCTTCGGGAGCCGTCTCCCGCATGCGCTCACCTCCGCCGACACTGCCGGACGCGTGCCCGTCCGCGAACCCCTTCATGCCGCCCCCTCACGCTCTTTATACGGAGGTTCCGCCCCGCTCGCCGCTCCGGATGCGCCGGTGCGGACGTCGGCGCGGGTGCCGGCCGCGGGTACAGGCGTCCCGGTACGGACCCGGCGCGCGTCCGTCGTGCGTCCGGTACGGGCCCGGCGCGCGTCCGTCGTGTGTCCGGTGCGCGCCCGGTGTGCGCGCCCGGCGTCACGGGAGCGCGGCGAGCCGGGACAGTTCCCCCTCCAGGCCGCGGCCCCTGGTGCGGACGACCCCCGCCGCGACGTCCGCGAGCTTGCGGTTGGTCAGCTGCGAGAGCCGCCGCAGCACCCCGTACGCCTCGTCGGCGTCGCAGCCCAGGACGTACATCACGATGCCGCCCGCCTGGTCGATGACGGGCCGTGAGCGCAGCGCCGTCGCCAGCTGGCCGGCCTCGGTGAGGGCGGCGCGGTAGCGGCGGTCGCGCACCAGGCCCGTGGTGATCTCCTCGCCCAGGGCCGCGGCCGGGCCGTGCGCGGCGTCCTGGAGGGAGCCGGGGCGGAAGCCGTAGAGATTGAGGGTGAGGTCGATGCCCGCGCGGCGGAAGGGCAGCGTCACGCTCGCCCGGACGCCGGAACCGAGTGCCATGGCGCGGTAGCGGGGCCACCGGTCGTCCGTCAGCAGGTCCTCGGCGTCGACGGGGCGGCCGCTGTCCAGGGCCGTCCGGATGGGTCCGTCACCGGAGTGGAGCTGGAGGGAGACGAGGGCCGCCAGGTCCGGATGGGTGGCGCTGGTGCGGGCCTCCTGCCGGCCGTCGTCGAGCGTCGCGACGGCCCCGCAACAGGCCGGGAGGGAGCGTACGCAGACCTCCGTGAGCTGCTGCAACCTGCGTACGGTGGAGGCCGGTTCCGGCCCTTCGAACTCCCGCTGGGGCAGCATCGCACACTCCTCTCCCC
The DNA here is from genome assembly GCF_036322365.1 of Streptomyces sp. SP18CS02. Taxonomy (NCBI): domain Bacteria; kingdom Bacillati; phylum Actinomycetota; class Actinomycetes; order Kitasatosporales; family Streptomycetaceae; genus Streptomyces; species Streptomyces sp. SP18CS02. The sequence continues at coordinate 207,164 of NZ_JAQYXC010000281.1, read as the reverse complement.
CCTGGCGGCTGCCCGGCGCGGACAGCGCGAAACGGCGTACCCGGCGGCCCGGCCCCGCGGTTACGGTGCAGTCATGACGCAGACGGACGACTTCGGCGAGGACCTCGCGGATTTTGTACGACGGGTGGGCGAGCTGCGCACCGCCCGCGCGCTGCCGGCCGTCGAGCAGCAGGGCGTTCTGGACGCGGCTCTGTTCGAACTCCAGCATGCGGCAGAAACCCTGTGGCCGCGCTACGAGAGCCTGGCGGCGCGCGCCCCGGACGGGACGTCGGCCGACCGGCAGGAACGCCAGTTGCTGAAGACGGTGTTCCAGCGGCTGCCACTGCCCGTCGCGCTGATCGACCGCGACACCGTGGTGCGCAGGATGAACTTCGCGGCGACGGGGCTCACGGGCGTCCGTGCCGGCTACGCCACCGGACGGCCGCTGACCGGGCTGCTGCTCTCGGGCGACCGTGCGCCGCTGCGCACGCAGGTCGCGGCGACGGCGCGCGGGGAAGGCGGCCGCAGCCTCAGTGTGCGGCTCCAGCAGCGGCCGGACGAGCCGGTGCGGGCGACCCTGACCGCGCTGCCGCTCCCCGGCGAACGGCAGCCCCATGTGCTGGTGGTCCTGCAGCCGGGCGTCCCGGGGACCGCGGTGCCGGCGGGGGGCGGCGGAGCGGGCCGGCGGCCGACGCCTCCCGACCTCGCCGAGACCACCCGCCGCACCGAGGCGCTGGACCTGGTCGACGCCATGGCCGGCGTCCTGCTGGACTGTCCGCCGGGCGACCCGGACGCGGCGTTGCGGGCCGCCGCCGACGTCCTGCACGGCCGGTTCGCGGACTGGGTGATCGCCGATACGGCCGGGGCCCGGCCGCTGCGGCGGGCGGTGGTCCTGGGCCCGGGCGGTACGGGCCACGGGCCGCTCGTGGCGGCGCTGGAGCGGCAGGACCCGTCGGGCTGCCCCCTGGTCGTGGAGGTGGCGCGCGGCGGGTCCGCCGCGCTCCAGGTACGGCCCGAGGACACCCTCGCGTTCGGCGAGGACGCCGCGGGCGCGTCGGTACTGGTGCGGGCCCAGGTCAGCTCGTTGCTCTGTCTGCCGCTCTTCTGCGAGGGCAGCGGTGTGCTCGGGGTGCTCAGCCTGTTCCGCACCGGGGCGCGGCGGGCCTTCTCGATGGCCGAGGCGCAGGCCGCCGACGTGGTGTCCCGGCACCTGGCGCTGGCTATGCGGCGACGTCCCGCATGATGTCCTCGCGCATCTGGGTGCAGCAGCGGCTGATCAGGCGGGACACGTGCATCTGCGAGATGCCGAGGTCCTCGGCTATCGAGCTCTGCGTCATGTCGCGGAAGAACCGCATGTAGAGGATCCTCTGCTCCCGCTCGGGCAGCTTGCGCAGCCGTGGCTTGACCGACTCGCGGTCGACGACGACGTCGAGCGCCGGGTCGGGTCCGCCGAGGGCGTCGACCAGGGTGTAGCCGTCCTCGGTGCCGGGCAGCTCCGCGTCGAGGGAGAGGGCGGTGAAGCTGTCCAGGGCCTCCAGCCCGGCCATCGCCTCCTCCTCCGTCATGCCCGCCTTCTCGGCGATCTCGGCGACGGTGGGAGCGCGGCCTCCGACCGTGTGCGAGAGCTCCTGGTAGGCGAGCCGGACGCGGCCGCGCAGATCCTGGACGCGGCGCGGGACGTGCAGGGTCCACATGTGGTCGCGGAAGTGTCGCTTGATCTCGCCGGTGATGGTCGGTACGGCGAAGCTCTCGAACGCGGCGCCCCGTGCGGGGTCGTAGCGGTCCACGGCCTTCACCAGACCGAGCGCGGCGACCTGCTTGAGGTCCTCCAGCGCCTCTCCCCGGTTGCGGAAGCGGCCCGCGAGGCGGTCCGCCATGGGCAGCCAGGCTCGGACGATGTCCTGCCGCAGGGCCTCCCGGACCTCGCCGTCGGGGAGGCGGGACAGGCGCAGGAACGCCTCGGTGGTGTCGGGGGCGTCGTCGTGCGGGTGCTTCGTGTGAGTGAGGGTTCGCATGTGGTTCAGCTCCCTGGACGGTGCTGACGATGGGACTGTCACCCCGAGGAGAGCGCTGCTCCGGGCACGGGCACGCCCGGAGCCGATCACCGCTCCCACGGACGTGCCTCCGGTCCGAAGCACGAGATGCGCATGCCCGGGGGCGGATCCGGCAAACGCCTCATTCCATGCTGGCCCCGTCGCGGCCGCTCGGCTCCCCGAACGGGTGCGGGCGCCGCACGAGCGGGGCGGGGCACGGGTGCCCGGGAGCGGGGCAGGGGCGCGCGGAGGCCCGGTGGAACGGGGCCGGGGCGGTGGCCCGCGCGGTGCGGCGTGCAAGCGCCGGTACCGGGCGGGCGTACGGCCTTCCGGGTGAACGGACCGCTGTGACCGGCGGGGGGCCGGCGGGGGGCGGTGGGCGTGGACGGACCGGTGTGACCGGCCGGGGGGCCGGCGGGGGGCGGTGGGCGTGGACGGACCGGTGTCTCCGGCCGGGGGGTCGGCGACGGCCGGCGGGCGTGCGGGGCCTGCGGCGCCGTGGGGGCGCCGCGGCGGGTGCCGGCGCCCGGCAGGTGGCGTCAGCCGACGGCGTCAGCCGACCGGTACACGCTCGGCCGACGCCCTCGGGGCCGCGGAGGACATCGCGATGACCGGCGGGAGCAGGGCGTCCGGGGACATCCCGCCGACGGGGGCCGTCGGAGCGGTCGGAGCGGTCGGAGCGAGGGTGCCCCCGGGTCGGGCGGCGGGCGCCGTCGACGGGCGGCCGGCGCGGGGGAAGGCGCCAGGGGCCCGTCGTCGGGATCCCCTTCGGGCAGGAGCAGTTCCTCGTAGCGGCCCATCGCCAGGACGACGCCGAGCATCGCGGGCGGCAGCAGCAGCGGAACCAGTACGGGAAGCACGTTCATCGAGCCGGTCCTTCCATCGGGGAGCCGGTCCTTGCGTCGGAGGCCAGGGGCTCCCCGTGACGGGGCCCGCACCGGGCCGGGGGTCTCGTTCCGCACGCGGGATCCGGCCGGGTACCGCCTTCGGGCCCGACCGCCGTCCGGGCCCGAAGGCGGTGTCTCCCGCACCCCCTTGGCCGCTCGGCCGAAGTTGCGGGTCCCCCCGGGGCCGGTCCGCAAACCCGTGGACGGCCGACCGGTTTACGGGCGTGCCGTCGGGTACCCGCCCGGCGACCGACGCACTCAAGATCATGGAGAGTGGCATGCAGCGAGGCAGCGACCGGCTCAGCCGCCGTCAGGACGACGAGATGAAGCACCAGCTCCAGGGGCTGCTCCGGTCCGGTCACCCCACCCGGAGCGAGGAGTGGCACGACCCCGAGCCCATGGCCGACGACGACCCGGAGCTGGCGGCGGGACCGGTGCCGGGCGACCGGTTCGAGACCCTGCGGCTGGAGCTGGGCCGCCATCTGGCCCGTACGCCCTTCCCCGCCCACCGCGGGGAACTGGTGCGCATGCTGCGCGAGCGGCACGCGCCCGACCCCCTGACCGAGCTGGTGGAGCGTCTTCCCGGGGACACCACGTACCGCAGCGTGCAGGACGTGGCGCTCGCCCTGGCCCCGGCGTGACGGCGGGGTGAACGCCGCCGCACCGGCGGCCCCCGGCATGAAGGGCCGGGCCGGGGGTACCCCGTGCGGCGTCAACCGAAGCGGAAGGCACCGAAGGCACGGAGGGCGGAGAGCGATGGCACAGCTCGTTCGGGAAGTCATGACGGCGGGCGTCGCGGTGGTACGTCCGGACGCGTCGCTCGTCGAGGCGGCCCAGCTGATGCGGGCCCAGAACACCGGCGACGTGCTGGTGGCCGACGGGGACCGGCTCGTCGGAGTGGTCACCGACCGGGACATCGCGCTGCGCGCGGTGGCCGACGGGGCGGACCCCCTCACCGTCAACGCCCAGTCCGTGTGCACGCCCGACCCCGTGTGCGTGGCGCCGGACGACGAGGTGTCCGACGCCCTCCGCCTGATGCGGCAGTACGCCGTACGGCGGCTTCCGGTGGTGCAGGACGGCCGTCCGCTCGGCATGGTCGGCATCGGGGACCTCGCGGTGTCCCACGACCCGGATGCCGCCGGTTCTGCCCTCGCCGACATCGGCCGGGCCGCCCCCGACACCCTCTGAGGCCCCGCACCATCGGCGCCCGCGCGGGAACACACCCGGGCGCCGGAAGCACGACAGGAAAGGAAACACCGTGCGGATCGCGTTTCTCGTGGCGCCGGAAGGCGTCGAACAGGTGGAACTCACCCAGCCGTGGCAGGCGGTGACCGACAGCGGCGACACCCCGCAGCTCGTCTCGACCGAGCCGGGAAAGATCCAGGCGTTCAACCACCTGGACAAGGCCGACACCTTCCCCGTGGACGAGACCCTGGCCGAGGCGTCGGTGGAGGCCTACGACGCCCTGGTGCTGCCGGGCGGGGTGGCGAACCCCGACTTCCTCCGGATGGACGAGCGGGCCGTCTCGTTCGTGCGCGGCTTCTTCGACGCGGGCAAGCCGGTCGCGGCGATCTGCCACGCCCCGTGGACGCTCGTCGAAGCCGACGTGCTGCGCGGCAGGACCCTGACCTCGTGGCCGAGCCTGCGGACGGACATCCGCAACGCGGGCGGCCAGTGGGTCGACGAGCAGGTGAAGGTCTGCACGGGCGGACCCAACACCCTGATCACCAGCCGGAAACCCGATGACCTCAAGGCCTTCTGCGTGGCGTTCACCGAGGAGTTCGCCAAGGCCTGAACCGCGCGGCCCGCGACCGCCGCCCCGGCTTCCCACGGCACTGCCTCGGGACACTGGACACGGGGCACTCGGGACACCGGGTACGGCGTGCGCGGGCCACGCCCGGGACCGCTCCTCGTCCAGCGCGGCGGACGAGGAGCTCCGGCGTGTCCGGGTCCGTTCGCACGGGCCGGGGCGCGTCCGGGTGCGTTCCGGGCCGGGGCGGGTCCGTTCGCAGGCGCGCGGCCGCCCCGGCCGCCCTGGCGTGCCGGGGCGCCGGGCCCGGGACTGTGCCCGGGAGGCGTGGGTGTACCCGGGGAAGGCCGGGGCGGCGGTCTCAGACCTTCCGCCCCACCATGGCCAGCAGCTCCGTCTGGGCGTCGGCGCCCGGGGGCGGCTTCAGCGGACGGTCGAACAGCCCGCTCTTGTACAGGCTGTCGGCGTACGGGGTCACCTCCTCCAGGGCGAAGTCGACGAGCTCACGCGGGAGCCTCTCGTCGGCGCCGATACCGCGCGCCAGGTCCCACGCGTGCACCACCGCGTCCGAAATCATCTGCGAGCAGTAGGCGGTGGCGGGCCTCCGGCCGTAGGAGAGGTTCACCGTCCGCTCCATCGCGCCCGGCTCGCCGAACGCCTCGAGCGCACCGGCGGCGGCCCGGTCCCAGGCGGCGACCGGGTCGTCGCCGAGCACGTCGCCCTCGAAGGCGTCGCCGACCTGGGCGATGGTCCGGCCCTCGCGTACCAGCGGAACCACCCACAGCTGCTCGCCGGTCAGGTGGGCGACGAGATCGCGTACGGACCACTCGGTGCAGGGAGTCGGGGCGTCCCACTGGTCCGGACGGACCTCGTGGACCAGTTCGGTGAACACTCCGAGGGCCTCGTTGTACCGGGCCAGGAGCCGTTTCGAGGCAGAAGCCATTGGTACCTCACCTCCGCAATCCACTGTCCCTTCCCGTCGCTCGTGGCGCGAGGGGACACCCGGCGGGCCCATGGCACTCCTGCCGGTGTGCCGCTCCATGTGCGCGCCGGCGCCCCGGCGGCGGTCGGCCGACGCTTGGCGCCGGCGGGACGGGGTACGCGCCAGACATGTCTGATGTGTACGCCGAGCAATCGGTACAGACCCTGCGTGACCGGGTCGCCGCGATCCTCGGCGACTGGGACCGCGAGGTGTTCCACGAGGTCGCGACCCGGCACTGGCCCGGCGGCGACCCGCTGCTGCCGCGACTGAGCCGCAGCGCCAACCACGGGCTGCTCTGGTTCGGTACGGCGGCGGGCATCGCCGTGTTCGGACGCGGCCCGCGATCACGCCGGGCCGCCGTACGCGGGGTGGCCTCCCTGGCCCTCGCCTCGGCGGCCATCAACACCATCGGCAAGCGCTCGGTACGCCGCGCCCGGCCCGTGCTGGACGCGGTGCCCCTGGTACGGCAGATGAAGAAGCAGCCGTTCACCACGTCGTTCCCGTCCGGGCACTCCGCGTCGGCGGCGGCCTTCGCGACCGGGGTCCTGCTGGAGTCCCGGGGATGGGGTGCGGTGGTGGTGCCGCTCGCCACCGCCGTGGCCCTCTCCCGCGTCTACACGGGCGTCCACTATCCCAGCGACGTACTGGTCGGTGCGGCGCTCGGAGTGGGCGCCGCGTTCGCCGTACGCGGACTGGTGCCGACCCGTTGGCAGCTTCCCTCGCCCGGCCGCCCGCACGCGGACGCCCCCGTGCTGCCGGGCGGCGAGGGCCTGGTCGTGGTCGCCAACCGGGCCTCCGGGTCCTCGGACGCGGCCGCCCTGGTCAGGACCGCCCTGCCCTACGCCGAGGTGCTCGAATGCGAGCCCGCGCAGGTGGAGAGCGAGCTGGAGAAGGCGGCCGGGCGGTGCACCGCGCTGGGCGTCCTCGGCGGCGACGGAACCGTCAACCGTGCGGCGACCATCGCCGCCTCCCACCGGCTGCCGCTCGCGGTCTTCCCCGGGGGCACCCTCAACCACTTCGCCTACGACCTGGGCGTCGAGGCGGTCGACGACACCTGCCGGGCCGTGACCTCGGGCGACGCCGTACGCGTCGACCTGGGCCGGTTCACCCCGGGCCCGGACGGCGCGGCCGAGGGCTACTTCCTCAACACCTTCAGTCTGGGGGTGTACCCGGAGCTGGTGCGGCTGCGGGAGCGCTGGTCGCCGCGGATCGGCGGCTGGCCCGCCGGCGTGCTGGCCGCGTGGCGGGTGCTGCGCGGCCAGCACCCGCTGGAGGCGGAGCTGCACGGGGAGCGCCACGCCCTGTGGCTGCTGTTCGCCGGCAACTGCATCTACCAGCGGATGGGCCCGACGCCCGGCCACCGCGCCGACCTCGCGGACGGCCTGCTGGACGTGCGGGTCGTGCAGGGCGGCCGGCTTCCCGGGCTGCGGCTGCTCGCGGCGGCGCTCGCCGGACCGCTGAGCCGCTCCCCCGTGCACGCGGCGGAGAAGATGCGCCGGCTGCGGATCTCCGGCCTGGCGCCCGGGACGTCCCTCGCCTACGACGGCGAGGTGGGCCGGGCCCCCTCGGAGCTGGTCGTCGACAAGGCCGACGAGGCGCTCATCGTCTACCGGCCCGTTCGTTAGGTCCGCTCCGTCCCCATCGATCTCGTCGGCTCCGTCCCCGCCGATCCGCCGATCCGCCGGGCCGGGGGCCGGGAGCCGTTGCGAAGGGTCCGGCGCTGTCGGACGGACGGCCGCCCCTGGTGCGGTACCGATCCACCGGTACCGCACCAGGGGCGGCCGTCCGCGTGCGTCGACGTCCGTTCGCCGGACCGTTCATGTTCAGAGCAGCGGCCCGAGCGGCCCGAGGTCGATGTTGAGGTCCTCCGGGGCGAGCCCGAAACGCGTCCGGAGGATCTCCATGCGGTCCTCCAGCAGCATCAGGGTCAGCCCGATCCGCTCCTCCTGCTCCTCGGTGAGGTCCTCGCCCTCCACCCGGCGCAGCGCCTGCCGTTCCATGAGCTGACGCAGCAGCTCGATGACGGTGAGCACCAGCCGGGCGAGGTCGCGTTCGACGCTGTCGGGGTCGAGCTCGACCCGCCGCTTCGGTTCGCTCACGCGCGCACCTCCCAGGGGGAGGGGACCTTCTCACCGACCGAGCTGATCAGCGCCCTGAGGTCGACGCGGACGAGATCGACGTCGGCGATGCTCAGCGTCAGGTCGCCGGTGAGGACCACACCGCCGGCCAGCAGCCGGTCCAGCAGGTCGACCAGCGCGACCTGCCGCCGCGCGAGGGGCTCCGGCACGGCGCTCACCGGCCGTCCTCCCCGGTGTCCTCCTCGGCGATCCCGGCGAAGGAGTAGGGCGCCCACGGCCCGGTCAGCTCCACCCGGATGCCGGGTTCGGAGGTCCGGCCGACCCGTTCGACGAAGGCCTCGCTGCGGGCACGGTCGACCAGGTAGGCCGCGTTGAGGACGTTGACGCCCTCGGCCTTGGACAGCCGGGCGTCCTGCGGGCGATGGACGGCGCCCGCCTCTGCGTACCGGGAGAGCTCCTCGTGCAGGCTCCGGGACAGGGCGTCCGCGCGCTCCAGATCGCCCTCGCGGTTGCGACGGGCGTGCAGGCGGCGGCGCAGGTAGTCGCGTCCCCCGCCGGTCCGCCCGGCGCCGGGTCCTTCGGCCGGCGCCGTCCCCGGCGCGGGTTCGCGCTCCGGGGCGGTCCCGCCCGTGTCCTTGCCGGGGTCCGCGTACACCTTCACGCCCCATTCGACCCGGCCGTCCAGCCGGTCCAGGGTCCGTACGAAGCGGTCGTGCCCCTGCTCCAGCAGCAGCCTCACCCCGCTGTCGTCCCGGCAGACCGTGGCGAGGCGCAGCGGGACCGGGCAGGCGACGGTGGACAGCGCCGCGATCACCGCGTCATGGGCGCGGGCGGTCGCGGCCAGCCAGTCGAGGTCCTCCAGGTGCGCGCGCAGTGGCGCCTCGTCGAAGTCCTCCGCCGGTACGGCGCCCACCACGGCGGTCAGATCCCCGTGGTGCAGCAGCCGGGGCGGCTCGTCGCCGATACCCCGGACGCCGTCGGGCAGGACGCCCTCGAAGGGGCGGGTCACGGCGTACACATAGCGCAGTCTTTCCGTCATGCGTCCCGTCCCTTCCGTAGTTCTGTGCTCCGCCACGCGGTCCGCACCCTCGGTTCCGTGCTCCGTCACGCGGTCCGCTCCTTCAGCTTTACGATCCGTCTCGCGGCCCGCACCTTCGGCTCCACGATCCGTCATGCCGTCCGCACCTTCGGTTCCACGTTCCGTCATGCCGTCCGCTCCTCCAGCTCCGCGATCCGGCGCTGCAACTCGGCGTTCTCGGCCGCGAGTTCCCGGTGCCGGGCGCCGGAGGAGAGCGAGGGGTCGCTCTCCCACCAGTCGATGCCCATCTCCTTCGCCCGGTCGACCGAGGCGACGACGAGGCGGAGCTTGATGGTCAGGAGCTCGATGTCCAGCAGGTTGATCCGGATGTCGCCGGCGATGACGACGCCCTTGTCGAGGACACGTTCGAGGATGTCGGCGAGGTTGGCGCTACTGCCCTCGGACGCGTAGGGGCTGGGAAGCTGGCCGGGAACGGTCATGGTCGTCGTGCTCCTTCTTCCAGGCGGGCCAGCAGCTCGTCCTCCCGGCGGTCGAATTCCTCGTCGTCGATCTCGCCCGCCTCAAGCCGTTCCTCGAGGCGGGCGAGTTCGCGTTGCACGGCGGCGGGGTCGTAGTACTGCCGCTCCGCCTCCGTCACCACCTGGCGCAGCACCCATGCGGTGCCGCGCAGCGGGGCCGCCGGCAGCAGCAGCAGTTCTCCCAGCAGGCCCATCGGGTCACTCCACGAAGCTGTAGGGCGGCAACGGCCCGTTCACCTGCAACACCAGGTGGGGATGGGCCGTCTGCAGGGCCTGGAGCGCGCTCACGAAGGCGTCGGCGCGCTCCCGTTCGACCAGGAACGAGATGTTCGCCAGCCAGCCGCTGCCCTCCGGGGCGGGCCGGACGCCTTCCGCCTTGTCCTCCAGCGTCTGCTGGATCAGCACCGCGTCGCGCGCCTCGCGCTGCTTGACGGCGGCCACGACGCGTTCGCCGAGGGCGAGCTTCTGGTCGTACGTGCCCCCGCCCGCCGCGCGGTTGGCCTCGCTGAGGGCCCGCAGCTCCGGGTCGTCGGCGAGGACCTGGTGGAGGACGGCTTCCTCGTCGTGGCTGCCCTTCACGTTGTACTCGACCTTGTTGTCGAGCGCGTCGAGCCGTTCCAGGTAGTGCGCCTCACGTTCCCCGAGGGCGGCGGTGACCGCCTCGTCGTCGGGTGAGATGCCGCCGAAGCGCATGGGCAGGACCGCACCCGCCGCGCCCGCCTCGGAGAGCACGTTCTGGTGCGCGAGCAGGTCACGCCGCTTGGGCTTGAGGTTCTCCGGTGCGTCGCTGACGAGCGCGGCGAGCCGGCCGGAGGTCAGGACGCGTACGGCCTTGGGCGGGTCGCCGACGCCTCCCATCTTCTCCGGGAGGTTCGGGTGCGAGCTGCGTGCGATGCCGTAGACGTACGTGCTCACTCCTGCTCCTCCTTACGGCGGGACGAGGTGGAGCGCCCGCGTGACTTGGATTCGGTGGTGGATTCCTCGCGCCCCTGTCCGAGGGCGTCGGAGAGGGTCTGGGCGGCTCCGCTGAGGACGCCCTTGGACTTGCCGCGCGCGCCGGACTCGGTGAGTTCGCCGACCAGGTCCGGGAGGCCGGGGTCCTTGCGGGGGCCCGACTCCAGGTCGAGGCGGTTGCACGCCTCGGCGAAGCGGAGATAGGTGTCGACGCTGGCGACGACGACGCGCACGTCGATCTTCAGGATCTCGATACCGACCAGGGAGACCCGGACGAACGCGTCGATCACGAGCCCTCGGTCCAGGACGAGTTCCAGGACGTCGTACAGGCCGCTGGTGCCGCCCGAGCCGCCTCCGCCTTGCTGTGCCGGGACAACTGTCATGTGGGTGATGCCTCCTCGGGTCTAGGAGCCCTGGGAACGGTCGGCGCGGCCGCGCTCGTAGCGGCGGACGCGCCGGTAGCCGGTGAGCTCGCCGCGTGGGTCGAGCTGGACCTCGTACGAGGCGAGCAGGCTCATCGTGTCGGGGACACGGGCCAGTTCGAGGACCTCGATGTTCAGGATCCAGCCGTCCTCGGTCTGTTCGAAGGACGACACCGACTCGGCCTCCCTCCCGGTGAGCTCGGTGAGCTGTGCCTGTGCGGCGCGCAACACCTGGATGGCTCCCGGGAGTTCTTCCGATTGTTCCTTGGACTGTGACGAATTCTTACGGTCGTTGGTGTTCTCTGATGTATTAGCCATGGCACCTCGCTCCTCGGGTTGCCGTGACGCTGCTCCGCAAACCCTTGGCCTGGACTCAACGCGATGCGTCGAGCCTTCGACGGGCCGGGCCGAGGGCGCGGGGGCGGGGCGCACCGCCGCCCCAGGGGTCCGTGCGGGCCTGATCCAGGGCGGTGTCGACGGTCCAGCGGGCGGCATGCGTGGCGGGGTCGTCCAGCTGTTCCCAGCGGATCGGAGTGGCGACGGGTGCGCCGGGCCTGGCGCGTACGGAGTAGGGCGCGACGGCGGTCTGCGCGTAGCCGTTGCGCTGGACGTCGAGGTAGAGACGGTCACCGCGCGCCTGTTTGCGGGCGGCGGTGGTGAGTTCGTCCGGGTGAGCGGCGGCGAGGGTGTCGGCGACGTCCCGGGCGAAGGCGCGGACGGCGTCGACATCGCTGCGGCCGTTCAGGGCGACGATGACGTAACAGCACGAAGACCCGCGCCGTACGGGCGGGCCGCCGCCGTCGGGCGCGGGTACCCGGGGAATCCCACGTGCAGGCGCGGGTCATCGTGCTGGGCGGCGGACGGAAGATCGGGTCCGTGACCGTTTCCCGAACCCCGCCGGCTTCCCGGTATCCTGCCGACTTCCGGAAACCCGCCGACGGGTGCCCCCCCCCACGGGTGCCCGCCACGGGTTCCGGCCGGGTGCCGGCCGGGTGCCGGTGAAGTGCGGGCCGCGCTGTGCGCGCACCCGCTCCGCGCGGTGGCCGGATGTCATCGGGGGGTCGGACCTGGGCGACAGGGGGCTACGCCCTGGCCCGGGAGGACCGGAGGAGGTCGGAGTCATCCGCAGCGAACTGATCCGTACGCAACGGCTCGATCTGGTGCCGTTGCGGGCCGGGCACGCCGACGAGATGGCCGTGGTGCTGGGCGACCCGGCCCTGCACACCTTCATCGGCGGTGCCCCCGCCGACGTGGTGGGCCTCCGGGCCCGTTACGAGCGGATGCTCGCCGGGCCCGGCCCCGAGCAGCCGGGGGTCGCCTGGTGCAACTGGGTCGTACGGCTGCGCGCCGAGGACCGGCTCACCGGGACGTTGCAGGCGACCGTCACCGAGGGCGGCGGCGCCGAGATCGCCTGGGTGACCGGCACACCGTGGCAGGGCCGCGGAATCGCCTCCGAGGGAGCACGGGCGCTGGTGGAGCATCTGCGGGCGCGGGGGGTCGGGCCCGTGATCGCGCATGTGCATCCGGAGCACGGCGCGTCCGCCGCCGTGGCCCGCGCCGTTGGGCTGTCCCCCACCGGCGTACTGCACGACGGCGAGGTCCGCTGGCAGCTGGGCGCGGGCCCCGGCACGGACTGAGCCGGGGCCCGCCGGGGCCGCGCTCGCGCGGCGCGCCGCCGACGGCCCCCGGTAGTTCCCGCCCCTTCCCGTCCGGTTCCCCGTCCTTCCGTCCGCACCTCCACCGTGGCCACCGCGCGCCACCCCCCGTCCGGCCGGCCGAGGGGACGCCCCGGGCTCCGGGCCGTCAGGGCACGGCGATCCGTTCCACCAGCAGTTTCACCGCGGCGGCGATCGACTCGGCGTCGATGCCCGACGCGCGCAGCTGCTCCTCGGGAGTGGCCGACGCGGGCATGTTCCGCACCGCGAGGCGTGCCATGCGCGGCGCGGGGCGGCCGTCCGCGAAGGCGTCTGCGACGGCGTCCCCGAGGCCGCCCTCGGGGTGGTGGTCCTCGACGGTGAGCAGGCAGCCGGTCGCGCCCGCCGCTTCGTCGAGCGTCTCGGTGTCCACGGGTTTGATCGAGTACAGGTCGATGACCCGTACCGGAATGCCGTACTCGCCCAGCAGGTCGGCGGCCTTCAGCGCCTCGTGGACGGTGATGCCGGCGGCGACGACGGTGGCCCTGTCCTCGTCACCGTGCTCGCGCAGGACCTTGCTGCCGCCGATGGGGAACGCCTCGTCGGGGCCGTAGATCACGGGCGTGTCGCCGCGCGTGGTGCGCAGATAGCGGACGCCGTCCAGATCGGCCATGCTCGCCACCAGCCGGGCGGTCTGGTTCGCGTCGCAGGGGTACAGCACGGTGCTGTCGTGGACCGAGCGGAACATCGCGAGGTCCTCCAGGCCCATCTGGGAAGGACCGTCCTGGCCGATCGAGACACCGGCGTGCGAGCCGACCACATTGATCCCGGCGCGGCCGGCGGCGGCCATCCGCACGAAGTCGTACGCGCGGGTGAGGAAGGCCGCGAACGACGACGCGTAGGGCACGTAGCCGCGGGTGTTGAGCCCGACGGCCGCGGCGACGAGCTGCTGCTCGGCGATGTAGCACTCGAAGTAACGGTCGGGGTGCGCCTTGGCGAAGAACTCGGTGCGCGTCGAGTCGCTCACCTCGGCGTCCAGCGCGACCACGTCCCCGCGGGCCGAGCCCAGTGCCTCCAGGGCGTGGCCGTAGGCGGTACGGGTGGCCACCGCGTCGCCGATCTCGAAGCGCGGGAGCTCCGGCTCCCCGTTCCGTACCGCGTGCAGCACCTTTCCCTCGGGCGGCCTCTGCACGTCGACGTGGACGCGGGAGCGGACCCCGCCCAGTTCCGCGATGGCGGCCTCGGCGTCCTTGAGGGGCTTTCCGTGGAAGCCCTCACGGTCCTCGACGGCGGCCACCCCGCGTCCCTTCCGGGTCGCGGCGAGGATGGCGGTGGGCTGGCGCAGTGTCGAACGGGCCTCCGCGAAGGCCCGGTCGACGGCTTCGACGTCGTGGCCGTCGACCTCGATCGTGTGCCAGCCGAAGGCACCGAGCCGCCGCGCGTAGGCGTTCAGATCGTGCTCGTGGCGGGTGGGCCCCCGCTGGCCGAGCCGGTTGACGTCGACGATGAGGGTCAGATTGTCCAGGTGGTTGTACGCGGCGTGTTCGGCGGCCTCCCAGACCGAGCCCTCCGCCATCTCGCTGTCGCCCGACAGGACGTAGACGCGGTAGGGCAGCTGGTCGAGGCGTTTGCCCGCGAGGGCCATCCCGACGCCGACGGGCAGGCCCTGGCCCAGGGATCCTGTGGCCACGTCCACCCAGGGGAGCCGTGGGGTGGGGTGCCCCTCCAGCCGGCTGCCCAGGGTGCGGAAGGTGAGCAGCTCCTCGTCGTCGATGGCGCCGGCCGCGTGGTACATGGCGTACAGCAGGGGTGAGGCATGGCCCTTGGAGAGGACGAACCGGTCGTTGCCGGGGTGCTCGGGGTGCGCGAAGTCGAAGCGCAGGTGGTGGGTGAGCAGGACGGCGGCGAGGTCGGCCGCGGACATCGACGAGGTGGGGTGCCCCGAGCCGGCGGCGTCGGCCGCGCGGATCGCGTCGACCCTCAACTGCTGGGCGAGAGAAGCCATTTCTTCGTACTGCATGTCACTCCTTGCCGGGTCCGGCCGAGGTCCGGGCCAGTTCGGGCGAGTCCGTGTCCAGCGGCACCTGCCAGGGGCTGAGCAGTCCCAGCTGCACGGCCTGTCGCGGCAGGACCGCGTCGAGGGCCCAGTCTGCGGCCACACGGATCCGGTTGCCGGGCATCGCGGCGAGGTGGTAGCCGCGGGTGACGGCGCCCGCGACCGGGCCGGAGAGCGGCACACCCAGCGGGTTGGCCGCGGCCTTGACGCCGCCGAGGTCGACGGCGAATCCCATGTCGGCGTGCTTGTACGGGACGGGCTCCCCCAGGCCGAGGGAGGCGGCCACGTTGTGCGCCGCGACCTTGCCCTGGCGGGACGCGTGCTGCGCCGTCATGGCGGTGAATTCGCCCGGCCGGGTGAGATCGGGTACGGCCGCGGCGTCACCGCACGCGAAGACCTCGGGGTGTCCGGGGACGCCCAGCTGCGGGGACACGACCAGCCGGCCGCGCTCGACGGGCAGTCCCAGCGCCGAGACCAGCGGGTCGGGGCGTACGCCGACGCACCAGATCAGGGACCGGGTCGCGACGAACTCCCCGTCGTCCAGCAGGACGCCTTCGGAGGTCGACTCCTTGACGGAGGTCCCGGTGCGGACCTCGACCCCGCGTTCCCGCAGCACCCGGTCGGCCGTGGACGAGAGCCGCGGGTCGAGGCCGGGCAGGACGCGTTCGGCGACGTCGAGGAGCAGCCAGCGGGGCTTGGCTCCGGCGGGCCAGGCGGGCTGGTTGCGGACGAGCTGGTCGGTGAACATCTTGCCGTGCGCGGCGAGCTCGGTGCCGGTGTAGCCCGCGCCGACCACCACGAAGGTGCAGCGGGAGGTGCAGGTCCCCGGGTCGCCCCCGCCCGCGGCCAGCTCGATCTGGCGGGTGATGTGGTCACGCAGGTAGAGCGCCTCCGGCATGCCCCGGAAGCCGGTCGCGTGCTCGGCGACCCCGGGGATCGGGAGCAGTTTGCTGACGCTCCCGACGGCCAGGACGAGCCGGTCGTAGGTCAGCTCGCCCGCGGTGCCCTCGGGGTCGGTGTAGTGGACCGTACGGGCGGCGAGGTCGACGTGACCCGCTTCGCCCAGCACGAGCCGGACGTGGCGCAGGGTGCCGGAGAGGGAGACCGTCACCCTGCGGGGCTCCAGCACCCCGGCGGCGACCTGCGGGAGCAGCGGCAGGTAGAGGAAGTAGTCCGTGGGGTTGAGAAGCACGATCTCGGCCCGGCCGCGCAGCCTGCGGGAGAGGCCGCGGGCGGTCTGGTACCCCGCGAATCCGGCGCCGACGATCACGATCCTCGGCCGGGTGCGGGGGCTCCCCGGCGAGGCGCCCACGGCGGACGGGTCGCCCGAAGGGCCGTTCGAACTGACGGGCAGGGTCACGGGGCCTCCATCGTCATGTCTGATTGCGGCAGAATGTCCTGGCAGACGGACCTCTCCGGTGCCCCTGAGCACGGGGGTCAAACGCGGCGGGCCGGGGCCCGGACCCGGCGGCGCAGGGCGGCGGCCGCCGCGGACACGGCCACCGTCGCGGCGGCCAGGGCGGCGGGGTGGCGCAGCAGGACGGTGTCCCAGTAGCGGTCGCGGGCCTCGTCGTCGAAGCGGCCGTGGGCGCCGAAGTCCCGGCCGAACGCACCGTCGACGGGCGTCCAGAGGTTGTTGAGGCCGGGTTCGTCACCGGCCGCGTCCGGCGTCCCGGCACCCTGTTGCTGCGCCGCGTAGCCGGTACGGGCCAGATGGCGGTCGAGCAGGCCGGGCACCAACGCGTTGGCCAACAGCGCGGCGGCCGTCCCGGCGCCCACCCGGTACTCGCGCCGGCCGGGGTGGTCCACCGCGTACAGGACGGCGCGCGCGGCCACCTCGGGCTGGTAGACCGGCGCCGGGGGCCTGGCGCGGCCGGGCATCCGGGACAGCGCCCAGTCGAACTGCGGGGTGTTGACGGCGGGCAGCTGGACCATCGTCGTGCGCACCCTCGTACCGGAGTGCAGCAGCTCGCAGCGCAGTGCTTCGTTCCAGCCCTGGATGGCGTGCTCGGCACCGCTGTACGCGGACTGCAGCGGGAGGCCCCGGTAGGCGAGGGCGGAGCCGATCTGGACAACGGTCCCCTGGTCACGGGGCACCATGCGCGACAGCGCCGCTCTGGTTCCGTTGACGTACCCGAGGTAGGAGACGTCGGTGACCCGCCGGAACTCCTCCGGGCCGATCTCGGTGAACGGCGCGAACACCCCGGCGACGGCGTTGTTGATCCACACGTCGATCGGTCCCAGTTCCCTCTCGACGCGCTCGGCGGCCTCGTCGACCGCCAGGGCGTCGGCGATGTCCACCCGTACGACGAGAGCCTCGCCGCCCGCGGCCAGCACATCGCCGGCCGCCGCCGCGAGGCCCTTGTCACCGCGGGCGAGCAGGGCGACTCGGTCGCCGCGTGCCGCGAGGGCCCTGGCGGTCGCCCGGCCCACACCGCCCCCGGCGCCGGTGATCACGACGGTACGGGGCACCTGGTCACCCCCGGTGGTGCGGGGACCCGGCCGGCGGACCACCCGGAGGTGTGCCGAGGTCCGGATCGGCGGCGGGCAGGGGCGGGGTGCCCGGCGGCGGGACCGGGCCGCCGCCGGGGACGGCTGTCGGCCCCGGGGAGGTGCGGGCGCGAGCGGCGGGGCGCGGGGCGACGGAGGCCACGAGGAGCGGCACCCCGGCTTCAGCGCGGCGGCCGGCCCGGGCGCGCGGCACGGCGGGCGGCTCGTCCCTGAGCGCTTCCCGGACAGCCCCGGCGATCTGTTCCGACAGCTCCGGTTCCGGCCCATCCATCGCTTCCATGAGGCGCGGGTACCCGGGAGCCGACACCCATAACACGGTCCGGCCATACCCGCTTGTCCATATGACAAGACAGGGGTCTCACCATTCAACACAGCGGGCATACGGTGGACCCCGGAAACCTCACTCCGAGAGCGAGCAGGGAGTCGGCCATGGCGGATGCCGTGTACACCCATGGGCACCACGAGTCGGTACTGCGTTCCCACCGCTGGCGCACCGCCGCGAACTCCGCCGGTCACCTCCTCGGCGAGCTCCGGCCGGGGCTGGACGTCCTGGACGTGGGGTGCGGCCCCGGCACCATCACGGCCGACCTCGCCGCGCTGGTCGCGCCGGGCCGGGTGACGGCGGTCGACGCGTCGGCCGCCGTCCTGGACCAGGCCCGTGCCGTGACGGACGAACGCGGCCTGGACAACGTGCGGTTCGCGGTCGCCGATGCGCACGCACTGGAATTCGCCGACGGCTCCTTCGACGTGGTCCACGCGCACCAGGTACTCCAGCACGTGGGCGACCCGGTGAAAGCCCTCCGCGAGATGCGGCGGGTGTGCCGCCCCGGCGGTGTCGTCGCGGTACGCGACAGCGACTACGCGGCCTTCGCCTGGTTCCCCGAGGTGCCGGTCCTGGACGACTGGCTGGGACTGTACCGGCAGGTGGCACGGGCCAACGGCGGCGAGCCGGACGCGGGCCGGCGGCTGCTCTCGTGGGCCCGGCGGGCGGGCTTCACCGACATCACCGCCTCCGCCTCGACCTGGTGCTACGCCACGCCGGAGGAACGCTCCTGGTGGAGCGGGCTGTGGGCGGACCGCACGACCGCCTCGGTGTACGCACGGCTGGCCGTGGAGGGCGGCCACGCGACCGGGGAGCGGCTGGCGGCGATCGCCGCGGGGTGGCGGGAGTGGGGGCGGCAGGACGATGCCTGGTTCATGGTCCCGCACGGGGAGCTGCTCTGCCGGGCCTGAGGGGCGGGAGCGGTCCGGCCGGCCGGAACCGAATCGATCTCGCTCCCCCGCGCGGCCAACTACCCTGATCGGCATGGAGATCCTGGGAACCACGCTGCGCGTCTGCGTCGACGACCTGGAGACCGCGGTCGTCTTCTACGAACGGCTCACGGGCGGCCACGCGCAGCGTTTCGAACGGGGTGGCGTGTCGGTCGCCGCCGTCGGCTGCTTCCTGCTGATGAGCGGCCCGGAGGCGGAGCTGGAGATTCTGCGGAAGGTCACGGCGACCATCGCGGTGCAGGACGTGGACAGCGCGCTCGCCAGGCTCAACGAGGTCGGCGCCAAGGTCCTGGCGGGCCCGGTGCCGACCCCGGTGGGCCGCAACCTGATCGCGGTGCACCCCGACGGTTCGGTCTTCGAGTACGTCGACCGCCGCCTCTGACCTCATGGGTCCGCCCGGTCGGCCCCGGGCCGTGGCGGGTGCGGCCCCCCGGCATATTTCCGCGCGCGACTGCGCGTCGCCGCCCTAGGGTGTGTCCGGAGAGTAACGGCGTCCGCCCGGGGGGCGGGGTTCGCGGCGTCCGGTGCGTGCGATCGCGGCGGAGGAGCGAGCCGACGCGGTGGAGGCTCCTCCCGTGCCCGAGGGGCCCGGGGGGTGCGCGGGCCGTGGCGGATCAGGCGGGATGCGACGGACCACCGTGGGGTGGGCCGTCGGCATCGAGGCATACACGAAGGACGGCGGGGCGGATGGGCACGCAGCACACGTACCGGGTGATCGTGCGCGGCACATGGGACGGACTGACGGACGAGGCGCGCGACAGGCTGCTGGCGGAGGTGGACGACCACGGGCTCGCCGGGATGCGGTTCACGCCGGAGGGGTCGCTCACCTATGACGCCGCGCTGAAGCACTTCTCGTACCGCTTCACGGTGGTGTCGGAAGCGGCGGACGGCGAGGAGATGGCCGCCGCGATCGCCGAGGACCGGGCCGAGTCGGCGCTGCGGGAACTCGGCCACGGTTACCGGGCCCTCAAGTCGACGGTGACGGACATGGACACCATGAAGGTGAACCACAAGAGCCGCCGCTCCTGACCGGCACCGGCCCCGTCGGTCCCGGCCACCGCCGGAGACCGGCGGAGACCGGCGGCGACCGGCGGATCGGCTCCCGGTCCCGGACGGTCCGGCACCAAGGTCGCGGTTCCCCGGCCGCAGTCCCGGGGGCGCCCGCCCGCGCACGGGGGCGGTCTCAGGGGGTTCCGGTGGTCATCTCCGCCGTGATCGCCCAGCGTTCGTGGTCACGCCAGGCGCCGTCGATGTGGAGCATCGCCGGGGAGAAGCCCTCCAGGCGGAATCCTGCCCGGCGCACGAGGGTGCGGGAACTCTCGTTGCCGGGCTGGATGTTGGCCTCGAGCCGGTGCAGGCCGAGGGGCCCGAACGCGTACCGCACGACGAGGCCGAGCGCCTCGCTCATCAGGCCGCGCCCTGCGGCGTGCGCGAAGGCGCCGTAGCCGAGGGCGCCGCAGAGGAAGCTGCCCCGGACGATGTTGTTGATGTTGATGAATCCGGCGATCCCGCCGCCCTCGTCCTTCTCGCAGACCAGGAAGGACGCCCTGGCCGGGTCCTCCATGAGGGCGCGCGCGTAGACGGCGTACGTCTCGGGGCGGTCGGGCGGGAAGAGCCAGGGCCGGTGCAGGTCCTTGCTCTGCCCGGCGCGTGCGGTGAACTCGTCGGCGTCCTCGTACGTGAGAGGCCGTACGGCCACCCGCGGGCCTTCGGCGAGATAGCTGCGGGAGGGCGGTGAACCGGACATCGGGTCAGCGTACCCACACCGGACGCCGTTCCCTCGCGGGCGCCGTGCGGGCACCCGGCGGTATCCGGAAGCCAGGCCCCGGCCGCCGCCCGGAGAACCGCCGCCGCCCCCGGGACCAGGACGGGTGTTCCTGGTCCGGCGGGGGCGGCGGGCGCGGCCGTACGGGTGGAGCGGCGGGGTCGGCTCAGTGGTGGGCGATCACGAGCTGCGGCTCGTCGGCGTCCGCGTCCGCGCCGTCGGCCGGGTCGGGGCGCTGGATGAGGAACGCCGTCACGACACCGATCGCGAGCAGGGCGAGCGCGGCGTACATGGCGTGCTGGTAGCCGGCCTCGGTGACGCCCCCGGCGTCACTGCCCGCCGTGATCATGGCGGAGGCCAGGGCGATGCCCAGTGAGGCTCCGATGCCGAAGCAGGCGCCGTTGAGGCCGGACAGCGAGCCGGGCTTGTCCTTGGGGGCGGTGGTGACGGCGAGGCCGTTGAGACCGGTCAGCATGAAGCCGCCGTACGTCACGCCGAGGGCCGCCAGCGAAGTGACCAGGATCCACTCGCTGTGCAGGAAGAACGTGGCGAACACGAAGATCACCAGGTTGGCCACGGCGCCGGTGACCACGATCCTGCGCCAGCCGATCTTCGGACCGAGGCGGCCGGTCAGCGGAGCGGAGATCACTCCGATGAGCTGGATCGGGGTGAGGAAGAGCACGGCCGCGGTCACGGCGGAGAGGCCGAGCCCCACCCGGGCGTCCTGGGAGAAGAGCGGGATGGTCAGGGCGACCGCGCCGAAGGCTCCTCCGAGGGTGCAGATGGTGGTGATCAGCAGCGGCCAGGCACGGCGGGAGGCCAGGACGTCCAGGTCGATGACCGGGTTGGTGGCGCTCTTCTGCGAGAGGACGAAGAAGACCAGCGAGGCGAGGCCGCCGAGCAGGAACCCGAGGGTCAGCACGGAGGTCCAGCCCCAGGCGGCGCCCTGGGCGAGGCCGACGAGAACGCCGGTGAGGCCGAGCGCGAGGGCGGCGATGCCACGCGAGTCGAAGCGGGTGTCGGCGGTGGTGGGCGGGACGTCGGGGACGTAGCGGTGGACACCGACCAGTCCGGCCACGGCGATCAGGGTCGAGCAGACGAAGATGCCGCGGAAGCCGATGGTGTCGGCGATCTGGCCGCCCGCGATGGCGTCGACGCCGGCGAGGCCGCCGTTGACGGCGGTGATGATGCCGGCCGCCTTGCCGAAGCCGGCCGGGGTGAGCAGCTGGTTCAGCGTGAGGAAGGCGAGGGTGAACATCGCGGCCGAGACGCCCTGGAGGATGCGGCCCGCGATGAACACCTCGATGTTCGGGGCGAAGACGCACAGCAGATTGCCGAGGATCAGCACGAAGGCACAGAGGATCATCATCGGCTTGCGGCCGCGCTGGTCGCTGAGGCGGGCCAGGGTGACCTGGCCGATGGCCGCCATCAGGAAGAACAGCGTCTGCGAGAGTCCGGCGGCGGCCGTGGTGGTGCCGAGGCGCTCGATCACATCCGGCAGCGCGGGGCTGAGCATGGTCGCGTTGATCTGGTAGCCGAGTACGGCCAGGACCATCGCCAGCAGCATGGGGCCACGGCCCGCAAGGTCGGATTCGGCTCCGGAACGCGTCCGGCCGAGCGAGAGTGACATGTCGGCCCCTTTGCCTTGGATGTCATGTCGAGAACGGTGCGGTGCAATGCGACGCGGCAGCCCGCCCCGCCCCGCCCCGCAGAACGTCGGGATCCGTCGAGCCCGGTGGAGACCCGTGGAGCCCGGTCCGGGCCCGGTCGTGGATCCGCCGTAAATCCGTCGCGGGATCGCTTGCGGGATCCGTCGCAGGATCGGGAAGAAGCTTGTCAGACAAGTGCCGCCTCCACAGATTGAGATCTACGCGCGTAAACGTCAAGGGGTTCGTGCTGTGAATCCGAAAAAACCCGTGGGGCCCGGGGTTTCCGCAGCTCAATCGAGACGCAGGCGGCATTGCCCGACCGGGCGGCCACGGCATAACTTGCTGACAAGTGAGCCGAGGAGGGGCAGTGGTGGTCAGCGCAGAACAGCGGAGACCGGTCGTGGTGCTGTACGAGCGGATCGTCGACGCCATCCACGCCGGTACCTACCCGCCGGGCTCGACCCTGCCGTCCGAGCCGAAGCTCGCCGCGGAGCTGGGCGTGAGCCGCCCCGCCCTGCGCGAGGCGCTGCTGCTGCTCCAGGAGGACGGGCTGCTCTCGGTGCGGCGCGGGGTCGGCAGGACCGTCAACGACGGGCCGCCGCGCCGCGGTTTCGAGCACATCCAGCCACTGGAGGAGCTGATCGGCGGAGGCGGCCAGGTCCGCGTGCGGGCATTGCTGCGCACGGTCGAGGAGCCGACCGACTTCACCACCCAGCATCTGCTCGCCCCGGCGCGCTCGGAGCTCCGGTTCTGGGAGTCCCTGCTGACCGCGGAGAGCGCGGCGGCGGCACTGAGCCAGGAGTGGGCGGCCTCCGGGGACGTGCTGGAGCGGGCCCATCCGGGTTTCGCGAGGGCACTGGACGAGGAGCCCGCCACCGGACGCGCCTCGATGCTCGCGGTGCTGGCCGGGGCGTCGCGGAGCGTGCCGCTCTCGGCGCACAGCGGCGTGACGGCCACGCTGGTCGGACAGCGTCGCGGGGAGCAGCTCGGCCGGCCGGCCGACACCCCCGCCGTGTTGATCACCCAGGTGGTCCGGGCCGGGGACACCCCCATCCTGGCGGCCAAGCACATGCTGCCGACGGGGGCGGCCGCCCTGCCCGTACTGCAGTCGAACTGACCCGTGCGCCTGACCCGTGCGCCTGAGCCGGGCCCGATGCCGGGCCGGTGCCTGAGCCGAGCCCGGTGCCGGTGCCGGTGCCGGGAAGAACGCCCCCGCAGGCCCGGGGCGTCGCCGGAGCGGCACCCCGACCCTCCCGGCACGGCGTCGGGACCGCTCCCGCCGGGTCCTCCACCCCTCTGTCGGCTGGGTCACGGCACGGGCGGCAGGTGTGCCGTACACTCCCGCCCCATGCACTTGTCTGACAACGTCCCCGCTGACGCTCCCGCCACCTCCCCCGTCGCCGACTGGGTCCGCCGCGCCCCCAAGGCCGTCCTCCACGACCACCTGGACGGTGGCCTGCGCCCTGCCACGATCATCGAGCTGGCCCGCGAGTGCGGTTACGCCGGCCTGCCGGCCGAGGACCCGGACGCGCTGGCGGTGTGGTTCCGCGATGCCGCCGACTCCGGCTCGCTGGAGCGCTACCTGGAGACGTTCGCCCACACCTGTGCGGTCATGCAGACCCGCGAGGCCCTGTTCCGGATCGCGGCCGAGTGCGCCGAGGACCTGGCGGCGGACGGCGTCGTCTACGCCGAGGTGCGCTACGCCCCCGAGCAGCACCTGGAAGCCGGACTGACCCTCGACGAGGTGGTCGAGGCCGTGAACGCGGGCTTCCGCGAGGGTGAGCGCCGCACCGGTGGCCGGATCACGGTCGGCACCCTGCTGACGGGCATGCGCCACACGGACCGCTCGCTGGAGATAGCCGAGCTGACCGTCGCGCACCGCGAGCACGGCGTCGTCGGCTTCGACATCGCCGGCGGCGAGATCGGCAACCCGCCGGCCCGCCACCTGCCGGCCTTCCAGCACCTCAAGCGCAACAACTGCCACTTCACCATCCACGCGGGCGAGGCCGTCGGGGCCGAGTCGATCCATGAGGCGGTGCAGGTCTGCGGCGCGGAGCGGATCGGCCACGGCGTCCGGATCACCGACGACATCGCCGAGGACGGCACTCTCGGCCACCTCGCCTCGTACGTGCGGGACAACCGGATCGCCCTGGAGGTCTGCCCGACGTCCAACCTCCAGACCGGTGCGGCGAAGGACTACGCGTCCCACCCGATCGACCAGCTGCGCCGTCTCGGTTTCCGGGTCACCCTGAACACCGACAACCGGCTGGTGTCGGGCACCACCATGAGCCGGGAGTTCCAGCACATGGTGGACGCCTTCGGCTACGGCCCCGAGGTCTTCGAGGAGTTCACGATCGCCGCCGTCGAGGCCGCGTTCGTCCCCCTGCCGGAGCGCCGCCGCATCATCGACGAGGTGATCCGCCCGGCGTACGCGGCTCTCGCCGGTACCCGCTGAGCCCTGGGTCCCCCGCGGCCGCCGGCGCCTCCGGGCACCGGCGGTCACGCCCCGGCCCTGCGCCGCTCAGCGCAGTGCCGGCAGGTCCAGGGTGAGCGAGCGGGCGTCCGCGTCCAGGGTGGCGGGCACGCCGAGCGGCATCGTGAGCGCCGTCGCGCCGTGTCCGAACCCCAGCTCCTCCACCACCGGCACGCCGAGCCCGCCCAGCCGGTCCAGCAGGGTCGCCCGCACCTTCTCGTAGGGACCGCACTCCTCCCACGAACCGAGCGCGATCCCGGCGATCCCGTCCAGCCGGCCGGAGCGCAGGAGCTGGGTGAGCATACGGTCCAGGCGGTACGGTTCCTCGCCGGTGTCCTCCAGCAGCACCAGTCCGCCCCGGGCCGACGGGCGCCCGTGCGGGGTGCCGACCTCGCTCGTGAGCATGCAGAGGCAGCCGCCCAGGGTGACGCCCCGCGCCCGGCCCGGGACCATCGTGCGCGCGATCGGCAGCCCGAGGCGGCGGACCGACTCGGGCTCGAAAAGGGTGGCCCGCAGCCCCTCCTGGGAGTCGGCGTCCTTGACGAAAGTGGCCGCCGCGACCATCGGGCCGTAGAGGGTGGCGAGCCCCATCCGTACGGCGAACGCCTCGTGCAGCGCGGTCGCGTCGCTGTAGCCGACGAACACCTTGGGACCGGCGGCGCGGATCGCCGTCCAGTCGAGGAGATCGACCGTGCGCTGGGCGCCGTAGCCGCCCCGGGCGCAGATCACCGCCGAGACGGACGGGTCGCACCATGCCTGTGTGAGGTCCCGGGCGCGTGCCGTGTCCCCTCCGCCGAGGTAGTCCAGCTCCCCGGGGACGTCCAGGACGTGCGGCATCACCACGGGCTCCAGCCCCCAGCCGCGCAGGATGTCCAGACCCGCCCGGAGCCGGTCCTCCGCGACCGGGCCGCTGGGGGCCACCACGGCGACCCTGGCACCGGGCCTCAGCCGTTCGGGCCTGGTCAGGGGGGTGAGGGTCACGTCCTCAGCTCCAGGCGGGGGACGTCGTCACGGGTGAGGCCGAAGGTCTGCGCGTAGAGGGACAGTTCGGCCTCCAGCGCCCGGATCATGGTGTCGGCCCTGCGGAACCCGTGCCCTTCCCCCTCGAAGGCGATGTACGCGTGCGGGACCCCCCGGCCCGCCATCCGTGCCAGGAAGCGTTCGCTCTGCACGGGCGGGCAGATGACGTCGTCGAGGCCCTGGAGCAGCAGGAAGGGGGCGGTGATGCGGTCGGCCCGGGTGATCGGGGACCGCTCGCGGTAGCGGCCGGGGACCTCGGCGAGCGGCCCGATCAGGGTCTCCAGGTACCGCGATTCGAAGTCGTGGGTCTCCCCGGTGCCCCAGCCGGTCAGGTCGAGGATCGGGTAGATGATGGTGCCGCAGGCGTAGAGGCCGGTGCCGGCGAGGGAGGCCGCGCTGGTCCAGCCGCCCGCGCTGCCGCCGCGCACGGCCAGCCTGGCGGGGTCGGCGGTGCCTTCGGAGGCGAGCGTCGCGGCGACGGCGGCGCAGTCCTCCACATCCACCACACCCCACTGTTCGCGCAGCCGGTTGCGGTAGTCCCGGCCGTATCCGCTGGAGCCGCCGTAGTTGACCTCGGCCACGCCGATGCCGCGCGAGGTGAAGTAGGCGATCTCCAGGTCCAGGACGAGCGGCGCGTGTCCGGTGGGCCCGCCGTGCGCCCACACCACGTACGGCGGCAGTTCGTCGGTGGGGGCGACCCGGTCGGGGTTGTGCGGGGGATAGATGTGGGCGTGGATCTCGCGGTTGTCGGGACCGGTGAAGGTGCGGATCTGGGGTTCGGGGTAGTACGCGGGGTCGACCGGGTCGTCATGGCCGGAGCCGACGATCCGGGCCCGGCCGGTACCGGTGTCCAGTTCGACGACCTCGTAGGCGCTGCGGGGGCTGGCGGCCACGCCGACGACCCGGCTGCCGGCCGAGTCGAGGGTGGAGGCCCACTCGGTCCAGGGTCCGGCGGTGTCGACGAGCTCGCCGGACTCCGGGTCGAGTATGCCGAGGCTGGTGGCGCCCCTGCCGTGGATGACGGCGATCAGGCCGTCGTCGAGCGGCTGGAACCACTTCTGGCCGATCTTCCACAGGGGCCCGCCGAACTCCTCGCCCCGCCCGGGACAGAGGCCGACGGCCTCCGTCGAGCCGGGCTCCCTCCGGTACAGCTCCCACCAGTCCCCGATGTCGGAGACGTACAGCAGCGAGCCGTCGGGCGCCCACTCGACCTGGCAGACCGCTTCGTCGGGGCCGCCCGCGACCGTGCGCACATCGGTGAACGGCCCGTCCTCGGTCACCTCGCCGGTCATCACCTCCGTACCGTCCCACGGCATCCGCGGGTGGTCCCAGGCGATCCAGGCGGCGCACCGCCCGTCCGGTGAGAGCCTCGGCCCGGTGACGAACCGGTGCCGGCCGTCGGTCAGCTCCCGTACGGCGTCCCGGTCGTCGGCGGCCGAGCCGTCCAGCGGTACGGCCGCCAGCACCCGCCGCAGGTCCCCGGGGCCCTCACCGGTGAACTCCTCCAGGACGCACCACACTTCGCCCCGGCCCAGGTGGATGGCCGGGTCCGCCCAGCGCAGTCCGCCGCCGATGCCGGACACCGGGGTGAGCGGCCGGGGCGGCCCGTCGCCGTCCGGTTCGTAGGCGTACAGCCGCTGGTCGGGGAAGTGGCTGAAGACGACGAGCGGGCCCCCCTCGTCCCGGGCCGTACCGGCCCAGGGCCGGCCGCCGTACTCGATCACCCGGCTGCGCGCGTTCCACGGGGCGGGCAGCACCGGTTCCTCGGTGCCGTCGGCGCGTCTGCGGACCAGTGCGCGCCGGCCGCCCTCGACGGGGCGGGGCTCGGTCCACCACACCTCGTCGCCGACGAGTCCGACGTACTCGGGTCGTCCGTCGTGCGCGGCGGCCAGCTTCGCGTCGATCGGTGACGGCCAGGTTCCGTAGGCCCCCGTGGGTACCATGGGCGGCTCCCCCTATGCGGTTTGCAGGTAGTGATCGAGGACGCGGACGCCGAAGTGCAGGGCCTCGACCGGGACGCGTTCGTCCACTCCGTGGAAGAGCGCCTGGTAGTCGAAGCCGATGGGCAGCCGCAGCGGTGAGAACCCGTAGCCGACGATGCCCAGCTTGGCGAACTGCTTGGCGTCCGTGCCGCCGGACATGCAGAACGGGACGATGTGGGCGTCCGGCTCGAAATGTGCCAGCGCGGCCCGGAGCTTGGCGTAGGTAGGTGAGTCGACCGGCGCCTGGAGGGCGATGTGCCGGTGCGCGAACTCCCACTCCACGTGCGGCCCGGTGAGCCGGTCCATGGTCTCGATGAACTCCTCCTCACCGCCCGGCACCATCCGCCCGTCGATGTGCGCGGTCGCGACGCCCGGGATCACGTTGACCTTGTAACCGGCTTGCAGCATCGTCGGATTGGAGCTGTTGCGGATGGTCGGCTCGACCAGCGCGGCGGCGTGCCCGAGCTTGGCCAGCAGGGCGTCGGCGTCGAAGTCGTCGGCGTCCAGGTCGGGCCGGATGCCGTGCAGCGCGGCCAGCTCCGTCAGCGCGGCGCGCACGGTCGGCGTGATCCTTACCGGCCACTGGTACTCGCCGATGCGGGCGACGGCCGCGGCGAGACGGCTCACGGCGTTCTCCCGGTTGACCTTGGAACCGTGACCGGCCCTGCCGTCGGCCGTGAGCTTGAGCCAGCCGGTGCCGCGCTCCCCCGCGCCGATCGGGTAGATCTCCAGGTCGGGGCCGGCGTGGAAGGTGAACGCGCCGGACTCTCCGATGGCCTCCGTGCACCCCTCGAAGAGCTCCGGGTGCCGGTCGGCGAGGAACCCGGAGCCGTCGGCGGCGCTGGCCTCCTCGTCGGCGGTGTAGGCGATGACGATGTCACGCCGGGGCCGGATGCCCTGGCGCGCCCATTCCCGGACGACCGCGAGGACCATGGCGTCCATGTTCTTCATGTCGATGGCGCCGCGGCCCCAGACCAGGCCGTCGCGGAGCTCCCCGGAGAAGGGGTGCACGGTCCAGTCGGAGGGGTCGGCGGGCACCACGTCGAGGTGGCCGTGGACCAGCAGCGCGTCGGCGGACGGGTCGGTGCCCTCGATCCGCGCCACCACGTTGGTGCGCCCGGGCGTGCGCTCCAGCAGGACCGGTTCGAGTCCGGCGCCGGCGAGCCGTTCGGCGACGTACTCGGCGGCGGGGCGTTCGCGGCAGTCGCCTCCCCCGTGGTTGGTGGTGTCGATCCGGATGAGCTCGGAGGTGAAGGTCACCACCTCGTCGAGCGCCTGCGTGTCGGTCTCGAAGGGCGTCACGTCAGCCATACTGCTCCTCCACTGCGGCCGAGACGATCGTGGTGACCGCCTTGAAGGTGCGGATGGCCTCGTACATCGTCTCGCCGGTGTACGCCACCCGTCGCTCCCCGCCCACCACGACGCCCGGGACGACGGTGGCGGCCGCGGCGAGGTGCTCCGCGTCGAACTCCAGCTCCACGGTGAACGGCCCTCCGCGCACCGGTTCGTACCGTACGGCGAGAGTGGTCGCCTCCTTCGCTGCGGCGCGGATCTCGGCGGCCGTACGGGTGGGAGTGCGGCACACGGCCGCATACCGCGAGACGTGGTCCTTGACGGCGACCTTGCGGGCCTCGGGCGCGTATCCGAGGGCGTCCTCACAGGTCAGGTCGTCCCCGGTGACGAGGATGACGGGTACGCCGTACTCGGCGACGACATGGGCGTTGAGCAGACCCTCGCTGGCCCGTACGCCGTTGAGCCAGACGCCGGTGATGCTGTTCGCCAGGTACGTGTGGGCCAGGACGCCCTCGGTGCCGGCGCCCGTGTGGTAGCCGACGAAGGCGATGCCGTCCACGTCACCGTGCTGGACGCCCTCCACCATGGAGAGGGACTTGTGGCGGCCGGTGAGCATCTCGACGCGCTCGTCGAGCCGTTCCAGCAGCAGGTTGCGCATGCTCCAGTGTGCCTCGTTGATGAGGACCTCATCGGCTCCGCCGGCGAAGAAGCCGAGGGCGGCCGCGTTCACGTCGGAGGTGAACATGGACCGGCAGCGCTCCCACTGCGGCGTGCCGGGCAGCACGTCGGCGGGCCACGTCACACCGGTGGCGCCCTCCATGTCGGCGCTGATGAGGATCTTCACAGAGCTCTCCGTCCTCGCCGGTCCGGCCCGAAGTGTCCTCCTGGCGCGGGTCCCGGCATCGGTTCCATCACACCGTTGGATCTCCCACCCTGTCGAGCGCTTCATGCCGGACCGGGGCCTGCGCCCTCGGCGGCGTCGGGTTCCGCAGTGCCTCGACGAGGCGCTCCTGGTAGGCGTACCTGCGCGCGTTGTCGAGGACGAGCCCGGCCCGGGCGGCCAGCTCCACACCCGTCGCCCGGTCCATGTCGTCGAACTGGGGGCGCCCCGGGTGACGCAGCAGGACCATGAAGCCCAGTACGAGGCCGCGGGCCTTGAGCGGCACGATCAGCATCGAGCGCCCGTCGATCAGGGGCCGGACGTCGCGCTTCTCGTACCGGGCGGCGATGGCGGTGCTCAGCGACGCGCCGATGTGCGGTACGAGCACGGGCTCGCCGCTCGTCATGCACTGGAAGAACGGCGTGCCGCCGGGGACCAGCAGGGTCTCGCCGACCGGCACCGCGTCGTCCCAGCGGCCCGGTTCGTCGACGTGCTCGACGGCGACCCGGTGCCAGCGGGTGGTGGCGTCCGGCGTCCCGTCCGGAAACTCCTCGCCCGCGACGACCTGTTCGCGCACGTAGACGCCGACGACATCGGCGAACCGGGGTACGACCGCGGCGCCGACCTCCGCGACCGTACGGGCGAGGTCGAGCGTCGATCCGATGCGGCCGCTGACGTCGTTGAGGAACGCGAGGCGCTCGTGCGCGGCGTGCTCCGGGTACGCCTCGCGGCAGGCCGGGTCGCCCGGTCCTGCGGCGCGCGGACGCTCGGGCCGCCGCGCCCGGGGAACGCCCCGGTCCGCGGTGACCGGTACGCGTCTGCGGTAACTGAATTCGAGGACCGGATATCCCAGTTCCAGCACCTGGGCGACGATCCGGTCGGATTCCCGGGCGCTCATGCCCGGCAGGATCTCCGGAAGCCGGGCGGCCAGTTCGCCGGAGTCCCCGAAGTCGGTGTGCGGGGCGAAGCCGGGGGCGATCCGTTCGAAGTGCTCCTGGTCGGCGGAGCCCTCCCGGAACCGTTCCGCGTCCGCGGCCAGGACGAGCACCCGCTCGCGTCCCGGGCCGGCCAGCGGGTAGGCCCACCAGAGCACGTCGCCCCGCTCACGCCCCGGTTCGCTCAGCCGGGCGCGGCCCGCCGCAGGGTAGAGGATGCGGCCCCCGCACCCGTCGTGCTCGTCGTACGGCCCGGGCGTCTCGTCGTCGCCGAGCACCTGGGAGACGGGCAGCAGCTCCTCGGCCGCCCGGCCCACCGCGTGCTCCTCGGCCGGGCCGAAGAGCCGTCGCGCGCCGGCCGACCAGTGGGACACCAGTCCCTCGCAGTCCACGACGAACACGGCGAGCGGAATCCGGCCGGCCGCGCGCGACCGCTGCGGCACCTCCTGCGGAACGCCACTGTCCATGGGGGAAGGCTCCTTCCGCGCCGCGAGGTTCCGCGGCTCTGCCATCACGGTACGATCCCGTGCCGCCGGGCTCCGGGCATCGGCTGAATCCCCAACGGGGCCTGCACGAACCGGTGGAACGTCAATCCTCGTAGCCGAGCTGGAGATCCCGCTCGGTGCGCCCGCCGCGGGCCACCTGGAGCACGGTGGCCACCGGCGGGTAGCCGGCCGCGATCACGGTGTACTCGCCGGACGAGAGGTCCACGAAGCGGAAGGTGCCGTCGGGCCCCGTGGTGAGGGTGTCGACGACGTTCCCCGCCGTGTCCAGGAGCGTCACACGGGCCTCCTCCACGGGGCGGCCGCCGGTGGCGCGTACCGTGCCGCGCAGCATCGCCCCGCCGGCCAGCTCGATGTCCTGGCGGGTCTCACGGGACGCCTGGACGCTCACCGGCAGGGCGGCGGGCCGGAAGGCGGGGGCGCTGGCGGCCAGGGTGTACTCGCCGGCCACGAGTTCGGTGATCTCATAGCCGCCCTCGCGGCCGGTACGGGTCGAGGCGACGACCTCGCCGCGCACATCGGTGAGAGTGACCGCGGCGTCGCGCACGGGCGTGCCGTCGGCGGTCACGACCGTTCCCGCGAGGCGTCCCGCGCCGCCGAGCACCACATCGAGCTCCACGGGCCGGTCGCCGACGGTGACGGTGACGGCCTGCGGCTGGTGCCCGCCGGCCGCCGCGATCATCACGTAGGCGCCCGCGCCGGGCACGCTCAGCGCGTACCGCCCGTCCTCCCCGCTCGCGCCGCGCCCGATCTGCTGTCCCCGTACGTCGACGAGGGTGAGCGCGGCGCGCGGGACGGATGAGCCGTCGGGGTGCTGGACGGTGCCGCAGACCGGGACCCCGGCGACGAACGCGGGGGCGGGGCGCGGTGGAGCCGGTGGGGCCGGGGAGACCCGGGCGGCGGGCACGGGGACCGTCGTGACGACGGGCGGGTCAGGGAACACGAGCGGTTTCTCCTTGAGGAAGAAGGCGAGGACGAGGCCGAGCGCGAGCAGGGGCACCAGGAGGAGGAAGGTCCGCGGCATCGTGTCGGCGTACGCCTGGAGGTAGCCGTCGCGCAGGGCGGGCGGCAGGGCGTGCACCATCTGCGGGGTGATCGACGAGCCCTCGGGCAGGGCCGTGGTGGGCAGGCCCTCGCCCCCGGGCGGGCGGTCGGCGAGGGCCTGGTCGAGACGCCCGGCCAGGAGGGTGCCGAAGACGGCTGCCGCGGCGAGGCCGCCCGCCTGGCGGAGATAGGTGTGGGCTCCGGTGGCCGTGGAGAGGTCGGCGGGCGGCGCGGAGTTCTGCGCGGCGAGGACGAGCGCCGGGATCACCAGGCCGATGCCGGTGCCGAGGACGGCCTGCCAGACGCTGTGGTCCAGGCGCGGGGTGTCCGGCTCCAGCCGGGACAGCAGCCACATGCCGACGGCGGCCACGGCGGTGCCGATCACCGGGTGGATCTTGTAGTGGCCGGTGCGGGAGATGAGCAGCCCGGAGACGGTGGCGGCCACGGCGAGGCCACCCATCAGCGGCAGCATCAGCAGTCCCGATTCGGCCGCGTCCGCGCCCTGGGCCAGCTGGAAGAAGGCCGGCAGGCAGGTGCCGGCGACGTACAGCACCACGCCGGCGATGAGGCCGATGAGCCCCGTGAGGACGAAGACGGAGTCCCGGAACAGATACGGCGGGACGAGCGGTCGTGGGGCCAGGGACTCGACGACGAGGAAGAGCAGGAGGGTTCCGACGGCCCCGCAGGCGAGCCCCAGGACGACGCGCGAGTCCCAGGCGTGCTCCTTGCCGCCCCAGCGGGTCATCAGGACCAGGCAGGCGGAGGCGGCGGTCAGGAAGAACACGCCGAGCACGTCCGGCCGGGCCGGCAGCCGGACCGGAGGTTCCGGCAGCCTGAGCGCGAGGGCGACGACGGTCAGGGTGATCAGGCCGGCGGGGACGTTGACGTAGAAGCACCAGCGCCAGGAGCCCTGTTCGACGAGGAAGCCGCCGAGCAGTGGTCCGCCCACCGACGCGGCCGCGAAGGCGGCGCCGGCCAGGCCCATGAAGCGGCCGCGGGCCCGGGCCGGCACGAGGTCGGCGGTGAGCGTCTGGGCGCCCGTCACCAGTCCCCCGGCGCCGATGCCCTGGAGGGCGCGGAAGGCGATGAGCTGGTCCATGGTGCGCGACGAGCCGGCCAGGGCCGAGCCGACGACGAAGACGACGACGGCGAACTGGAAGACCGCCTTACGGCTCCACCGGTCACCGAGCGCGGCGTGGACGGGCAGGCCGACGGTCACGGCGAGGAGGTAGGCGGTGACCACCCAGGGCAGCCGGTCCGGTCCGTGGAGGTCGGCGGCGACGGCGGGGAGGGCGGTGGCGACGGTGGTCTGCTCCAGCGCCGCGAGCAGCAGCGCGAGCGTGAGACCGGCGAAGACCAGGCGGACCCGGCCGGGGCCGAGGGCCGGGCGGCCGCCGGCTGGCGGGCCGCCGACGGGGGGTGGTGCGGTGCCGTCCGCGTCGGTCCGTGCGGCCCGGTCGTCCTTCGCCTCCGCGATCCCACCCACGAAACATGCTCCCCTCGTCGCACGTGCCCTCGCGCTGCGCGGCGTCATTCTTCGCATCAGGCGCGCATGTGGAGCAAGCGGGGCATTTACGGGAGAGGGGGCGCGAGTGTCCCGCGCCGATCGGGCATCGGGCAGGGTTCGGGGCGCTCATCAGCGGCTTTCCCGCGGCCCCGGGAGCGCCGGCCGTGCCTGGCGCGCCGGGGGGCCGACGGGAAGACCACTCGAATCGGTGACCGGTTCAGTGCCGCGGCACGGCTACTTCTCCACCTCCGCGGCGAGCTTGTCGAGCATCGCGTCGTAGATGCGGCCGAGGCCCTTGGGCGCGAAGGTCCGCTCGAAGAATCCGCCGATGCCGCCCGCGCCGTCCCAGACGGTGGTCACGACGACCCTGGCCCTGCCCTCACCGGCCGGAGTGACGGTCCAGGTGGTGACCATCGAGGAGTTGCGGTCCTTCTCGACGAGCCGGCCGTCGGTGGTCTCGCTGACCTCCAGCAGGCAGTCGCGGACGCGCTTGCTGGTGGCCTGGAGCTTCCAGTGCACGAGGGTGCCCTCTCCGTCGCCGCCCTCGCGCACCTCGTACTCGCTGAAGTGCTCGGGCAGCAGCTTCGCGCGGGTGTCCTTGTAGTCGGCCAGCGCGTCGAACACCGTCTCCGCGTCCGCCGCGATGACCCGCTCCGTCGTGGCCTCGACCTGCGCCATGCCTGACCTCCAGCACTCGTTACCTAAGGGGGCTCCAGCCAACCACCTGTGCGGGAACCGCCCAAATCCGGGTCGGGGTGATCACGGGAACAGGTGCTCCACTGTGTGAACCTCTTCGTCCGCGGGACGCACGGCCACCCGGACCTCGACACCGGCCCCGGCGCGCAGGTCGCGGTGCAGGCGAATGCCCCGAGCCGGGCGGCGGACCGGCCCGCCCGCGCGGCGCTGGGCGGCCGGCGCGTTCCCCCCGCCGCGCGCGACGGGGAGGCCACGGCGGCCGGGGCCACACACCTCACCCTCCTCTGATCGGGTCAAGTCCGGCCACGTGGTGACCTCCCGGGCGGGAATACGGGGACGATGCGCCGAGGGCTGTGTCCTCACAGCCGCGTTCCGCCCAGCACCGGGAGGCCACATGCAAAGACGCGCAGGAGTGCTGATCGCCGCGGGGGCGCTGATGGCGAGCACGATCGGCGCCGGGCCGACGGCCGCCGGAGCCGCGGACGCCGGGCCGACGGCCCCACCGAAATGGGCCGGTTGCGCCACCAAGCAGTACCCGAGGCTCCAGTGCGCCACGATCGAGGTGCCCCTGGACCACGGCGCTCCCCGGGGCAGACGGATCACCCTGGCCCTGTCGCGGGTCCCGCACACCGCCAAGTCCTCGCAGGGTCCGCTGATCGTCAATCCCGGCGGCCCCGGCGCG
Source organism: Streptomyces sp. SP18CS02 (assembly GCF_036322365.1). NCBI lineage: Bacteria > Bacillati > Actinomycetota > Actinomycetes > Kitasatosporales > Streptomycetaceae > Streptomyces > Streptomyces sp. SP18CS02. The sequence continues at coordinate 172,620 of NZ_JAQYXC010000281.1, read as the reverse complement.
AGCGGACGGGCGATGGCCGCGTTCGTGGCGGCCTCGCTGCCCCCGAAGGTCGCCGGACAGTACGACGTGATCGGCTTCGACCCGCGCGGCGTGGGCGCCGGCACACCGGCGCTCGACTGCCTGCCCGGCCACTTCAAGCCCGTACGCGTCGACTCCCTGCCGGCCGACGGGGCGCGGGAGCGGGCCAACACCGCGCGGGCCGAGTCGTTCGCCAAGGCGTGCGGCGACAAGTACGGCGACGTGCTGGCGCACATGGACACGGTGAGCACGGCCAAGGACCTGGACGCGATCCGCCGGGCGCTCGGCGCGAGCAGGATCAACTACTTCGGCTACTCGTACGGGACCTATCTGGGCGTCGTGTACGCCAAGCTGTTCCCGCACCGGGTGCGGCGGGCGGTCCTGGATTCCGTGGTGGACCCCGAGGCGGTCTGGTACGACGCCAACATCGCGCAGGATTTCGCCTTCGACGCCCGCCACAAGGCCTTCCTCGCGTGGGTGGCCAAGCACGACGCCTCGTACCGGCTCGGCACGGATCCGGCCGGGGTCGAGACCCGCTGGTACGCGATGCGGGCGGCGGTCGGGAAGAAGCCGGCGGGCGGGAAGGTCGGCCCCGCCGAACTGGAGGACACCTTCCTTCCGGGCGGGTACTACAACGGCTTCTGGCCCGTGCTCGCCGAGGCGTTCTCCGCGTACGTCCACGAGAAGGACGCCGATCCTCTCGTCCGGGCGTACGAGTCGATGGCGGCCCACGACGCCTCCGACGACAACGGCTACTCGGTCTACACGGCGGTGCAGTGCCGGGACGCGTGGTGGCCGCGCGACTGGCGCACCTGGCGCCGGGACAACACGGCCGTCCACGCCAAGGCACCCTTCTCCACCTGGAACAACGCCTGGTACAACGCGCCCTGTGCCTTCTGGCCGGTCGAGTCGCTCACCCCCCGGGACGTGTCCAACCGGGCCCTGCCGCCGGTGCTGCTGTTCCAGGCGACGGACGACGCGGCCACCCCGTACGAGGGGGCCGTCTCCGTGCACCGGAAACTGCGCGGCTCACGGCTCGTCGTCGAGCGGGGCGGCGGGAACCACGGCGTCACTCTCGGCGGCAACGTCTGCCTGGACGGGTATCTGACCCGGTATCTGGAGACGGGGGAGGTCCCCGAGGGCGCCGGGGGCGGTGAGGCGGACGCGCTCTGCGCGGCGGTGCCGGAACCGCAGCCCGACAGAGCGGCGGGGGTGCCCGCGACAGCCGCGAACGAGGCGGACCGGGGCGGCAAGGCGCAGCAGACGCACAAGGCACAGCGGGGGCAGACGGCCATGGAGCCCGCCACCGGCGGTGCGGCGCTGCACAGGGTGCTCGGCCACGGAAACTGACGGGCCGGCCGCCGGGGGCGTGCGTCGCGAGGATGGCGGTCATGACGACTCATCTCACCCATGTGCACGCCCCTGACGGAGTCGCCCCCGGCTCCGGCTACAGCCATGCCGTATGGGGCACCGGCCGGTTCGTGGCCATATCCGGCCAGTGCGCCTTCGACGCCGGCGGCGAGGTCGTCGGCGTCGGGGACCCGGCGGCGCAGTCCCGCCAGGTCTTCGAGAACCTGGGCCGGTGCCTGGCGTCGGCGGGCGCCTCGTTCGACGACGTGGTGAAGCTGACGTACTTCGTCACCGACGTGGCGCACCTGCCCGCGGTGCGGGCCGCACGGGACGAGGTCGTCGACACCGCGCGTCCGCCGGCCAGTTCGGCGGTCCAGGTCGCGGCGCTGTTCCGTCCCGAACTGCTGGTGGAGATCGAGGCGTTCGCCGTCGTCCCCGAGGACCGCTGACGGCGGCCGTCCGGCCCGCGATGGCGCCTCGGAGCGCTCGGCGGGTGCCGGTGTCCGCCCGGAGGTGCACCGTGTCCGGTGCGTACATCGCACGCACCTGACGCCGCGGCCCCCGCCCTGCGGACGCCGTTACTTTCCGGTCACTCCCTAAGGCCTGGGCCGGGCCAGCCGGGCCAGTGCCTCGGTCGCCGCGCGGTTCAGGCGCGGGTACGCGCACGCCGCCTCAAGGACGGGCCGGGCGCGCCGGTCGCCCAGCGCGCCCAGGCCCTCGGCGCACGCCACGCCCACCCGCCAGTGCGGATCGTCCGCGGCGAGCCGGCGCTCCAGCACCGTGATGAGCGCCGGCACGGACTCGGGCGCGCGCAGCTGGGCGAGCAGCCGGACCGGCGTCAGGGCGTAGGCGACGCGCAGTTCATTGGTGGCCAGGGCGGCCGCCGCCCGGGGCGTCCGGGGGTCACCGAGTCCCGTGAGGGCGTACGCCGCGGAGACGCAGCGCTCGGGGTCCCGGTGGTTCAGCAGCAGGATCAGGGCCTCGAAGGCGCGCCGGTCCCCGGCCCGGCCGAGGCGGAAGGCGGCTATCTCGCGGGCCCACAGGGGCTGTCCTGGGCGGGTGAGGACCTCGGCGAGTTCCTCCTGGTCCCGGACGGTGATCAGCCGTCGGTACACGGCCGATCCGCCCGACTCGTCCCGCAACCGGTCCGTGAGCGACCTGAACTCCTCGTCCATGGCCGTCAGCGTAGCGAGGCACCGCGATCCAGATCACATGATCCGGGGACGACCGGGGACTGGCGCGCTCATTACTCGCCGGTTAATCTCAAGTGAGCGGGACACACCCCCCGCACCCCTCCCGGTGGCCTGGTGACGCAGCCGTCCGGGAGACAGCTCCCATACCGCATGGCTATGGGGGAGTTCGTCGGTTCGGTTCGATGACGCGGCTCCGGGACAGAGTCCGTCGCCCTTTTCTCTTCCGCGACCCGCACTTCTTCAGCGCGCGGTACGCCGTTGACGTACGCACGGCTCGGCCGTGATCCGCGGCAGGTCCGCGGCGTACGCCCGCAGGCCGTGATCCACGCGGTACGCCCCGTGAGGCATCCCCGCGCGCGCCCTCATCAGTCGTCACCTCATCCCTGGAGTCCCGTGATGGACACCCCTCTCTCCACCATCGCCGTCGTCGGCCTCGGCACGATGGGCGCCGGCATCGCCGAGGTCCTGGCCAGGGCCGGCCGCGAGGTCATCGGCATCGACATCAGCGAGGCGGCCGCCCGCCGGGCGATCACCTCGCTGGAGACCGGCACCGCCCGTTCGGTCGCCCGTGAGCGGATCACCGAGAAGGAGCGGTGCGACATCCTCGCCCGCTTCCGCACCTTCTCCGACCTCCAGGCAGCGGCCGACGCCGACCTCGTGATCGAGGTCGTGCCCGAGTCGTACGAGATCAAGCAGCAGGTCTTCCGCGCGCTGGACTCCATCGTCCGGCCCGGGACGATCCTGGCGACGGGCACCAACGCGCTGTCCGTGACCCGTCTCGCCGCCGAGTCCGCCCACCCCGAGCGGGTGCTGGGCCTGCACTTCTTCAATCCGGCCCCGGCGATGAAGCTGGTCGAGGTGGTCTCCTCGGTGCTGACCTCTCCGGCGGCCGTCGCGTCCGTCACCACGCTCGCCCACGAGCTGGGCAAGGAGCCCGTCGCCGTCGGCGACCGGCCCGGTTTCGTCGCCGACGGCCTGCTCTTCGGCTACCTGAACCAGGCCGCCTCCATGTACGAGGCGAAGTACGCCTCGCGGGAGGACATCGACGCCGCGATGAAGCTGGGCTGCGGCCTGCCGATGGGCCCGCTCGCCCTGCTGGACCTGATCGGCATCGACACGGCCCGCACCGTGCTGGACGCGATGTACGCCGAGTCGCACGACCGGCTGCACGCCCCCGCCCCCATCCTCAAGCAGCTCAGCGAGGCGGGACTGACCGGCCGCAAGGCGGGCCGCGGCTTCTACACGTACGAGGCGCCGGGCGGCGCCGAGGTGGTCCCCGACGGGCTCACCCCGACGGAGACGGCCGTCGCCGGCGGTGGCCGTGAGATCCGTTCGGTCGGCGTCGCCGGGTCGGGCACCATGGCGAGCGGCATCGCGGAGGTCTTCGCCAAGGCCGGGTACGACGTGGTCCTCGCGGCCCGCTCGCCGGAGAAGGCCGAGAAGGCCAAGGCCCGGATCGCCACGTCGCTGGCCCGCTCCGTCGAGAAGGGACGGCTGACCGCCGAGGCCCGCGACAAGACGCTGGACCGGATCACCCCGGCGGGTTCGCTGGACACCTTCGCCGGAGTCGACCTGGCCCTGGAGGCGGTCGCCGAGGACCTGGAGGTCAAGCAGCAGCTCTTCGCCTCCCTGGACAAGATCTGCAAGCCGGGCGCGGTGCTCGCCACCACCACGTCGTCGCTGCCCGTGGTGGCCTGCGCCCGCGCCACCTCGCGCCCGCAGGACGTCATCGGCATGCACTTCTTCAACCCGGCCCCGGCGATGAAGCTCGTCGAGATCGTCCGTACGGTGCTGACCGGCGACGACGTCCACGCCACCGTCCGCGACATCACCAAGAAGATCAAGAAGCACCCGGTGGACTGCGGCGACCGGGCCGGTTTCATCGTGAACGCGCTGCTCTTCCCGTACCTCAACAACGCGATCAAGATGGTCCAGGACCACTACGCCACGCTCGACGACATCGACGCCGCGATGAAGCTGGGCGGCGGCTATCCGATGGGCCCGTTCGAGCTGCTCGACGTGGTCGGCCTGGATGTCTCGCTCGCGATCGAGCGGGTGCTGCACCGCGAGTTCCGCGACCCCGGCCTGGCGCCGGCTCCGCTGCTGGAGCACCTGGTGGCGGCGGGCTGCCTCGGTCGCAAGACGGGGCGCGGCTTCCGCGAATATGCCCGGCGCTGAGGCGTACGGGGAGTGGGGAGGGCTGCTCGGCCCTCCCCAGGGCCCGCCCGGGGGCCGGTCGGGGCCCCCGGGCGGCCCGGCCCCGCAGGCGCGATCTCCTGCACGGATGCAGTACGTTCAGGTCATGTCCCAGCCTGCTGACCCAGCCCGACGGCCTCCCCGTACCACCGCCGCGCCCGACGCCCCGGAAAGTGCCGCAGGCAGCCGCGCCGCCGCCCAGCGCCTCAAGATGCGTCGCGAGCTGGCGGCCGCGGCCATGGAACTGTTCGCCACCAAGGGGTACGAGGCGACGACGGTCGACGAGATCGCGGCAGCCGCGGGAGTCGCCCGGCGTACCTTTTTCCGCCATTTCCGCTCCAAGGAAGAGGCGATCTTCCCCGATCACGACGACACCCTGGTGCGGGCGGAAGCGGTCCTGAACGCCGCCCCGGCGCACGAGCACCCGCTGGACACGGTCTGCCGGGGCATCAAGGAAGTCATGAAGATGTACGCGGCCTCCCCCGCGGTCTCGGTCGAGCGGTACCGCCTCACCCGCGAGGTGCCGACCCTGCGGGAGCGCGAGATCGCCTCGGTGGCCCGCTACGAGCGCCTCTTCACCCGGTACCTGCTGGGCCACTTCGACGAGCGCGACCACCACGACGGCAACGACGACCCGCTGCTGGCCGAGGTGGCCGCGTCCGCGGTCGTCACCGCGCACAACCATGTGCTGCGCCGCTGGCTGCGGGCGGGCGGACAGGGGGACGTGGAGACCCAGCTGGACCACGCCTTCGCGATCGTGCGGGACACCTTCGGAACGGGCATAGGCGCCGGCCGCTCGGCCGCCTCGCAGACCGGTCCGGCCGCGCAGAGCGGTCCCGGACCGTCGGCGACGGCGTCCACGCAGGGCGAGGTGCTCGTCGCCGTCGCCCGTACGGACACACCGCTGGACCAGGTCATGCGCACGATCCAGCAGGCGCTGAAACCGCACAGGAGCTGACGAGGGCCGCCCGCTCGTGTTATTCACGTGGCTGTGGACGACGCGAGCGAGGCGCACCCGCCGGCGGCGGTACGCAATGAGGTCACCGACGCCAGGGCCGACAACGTCATTCAGAGCGGCACCATCGGCGCGGTGACCATCAACGCGCCCACGCGGTCGTCGTCCGCGCTGCGGGGTCTGCGGCCGCGGCCGCACACGGTGATCGGGCGCGACGACGCCCTCGCCGTACTGCTCGGCCGCCTCGAACCGTCCGCGCCGCGGCCGCACGCGGTGGCGATCACCGGCCAGGGCGGGGTGGGCAAGACCGTGCTGGCCCTGGAGGCCGCGCACGAGGCCGTCGACCGGGGCTGGTTCCCGGGCGACGTGCTGTACGCCGACGCCCGGGCCCACCATTCGGGGCGGCGGGCCGGCTTCGAGGAGCTGCTCGACGGCTTCCTGCGCATGCTGGGCACCCCGGCCGCGGACATACCGGCCCACCGGATCGGCCTGGAGGCCCTTCTGCGCAGCGCGCTGATCCGGCACGACGAGCGCCACGGGGCCGCGCTGATCCTGGTCGACGACGCCGTGTCGGCCGCCGAACTGGTCGACCTCCTTCCCTCCTCCACCCGCCACCGGCTCGTGGTGACCACCCGGCAGGGGCCGTCGGCCCACGCGGAGCTGGCCGTACTGCCCCTCGGCGTCCTCGGGCCCGCCGACTCCCGCGACCTCCTGCGGTCCGGGCGGAGCGGCGGTGCCGACGAGGCGGAACTGGACGAACTCGCCATGCTGTGCGGGCACCTGCCGCTCGCCCTGGGCGTGGCCCTCGCGACGGCGAACGAGGACGGCGGGAACCTGCTCCCGCTGCTCTCCCGGCTGCGCGAGCAGCGCGAACGCCTGGCGGAGCTCGGGCTGGACGCCCTCTACGACGCCTCGTACCAGACACTGCCGCCCGAGGACGCCCGGCTGCTGCGGATGCTCGGCCTGCATCCCGCGACGGTGATCGACGTCGCTTCCGCCGCCGCGCTGGCGGGCCGGCCCGAGGCGGAGACCGGCCGCGGCCTGCGCCGGCTGCGCCAGGCGAACCTGCTGCTGGCGGCCGACCGCGACGGGCGGGTGCGCTTCCACGACCTGACGCGTCTGTACGCCGAGAAGCAGCTGGCCGAGGCCCCCGCCCCGGACCGCCTGGCCGCCCTGGAGCGGCTGCTCGCCCACTTCGCGGCCCGGGCCGAGGAGCCCCACTGGCTGGACGACCACCACGGGGCGGCGGCAGCGGCGGTCGACCGGGCGGTGACGGAGGGCCTGCACGGCGCGGTGGAGCCGCTGGCCGAGCCGCTCACCGCGTATCTGACCCGCCGCGCCCACACGGTCGACGCCCTGGTGGTGCTGCGCGGGCGGGCGGTCGCGGCACGGCACCGGGGCGACCACTTCGGAGAGATCCGGGTGCTGGACTCGATGAGCGAGCTGTACGCGGAGCTGGGATTCCGCGGGCACTCCAAGGACTGCGACCGGACGGCCGACATCCTGCGCGACCGGCACCGGGGTCACAGCGGGCGTAACCACCGCCGGACGACGGCGCGGCTGGCGGACATGAAGGGACGGACCGCCTCGTTACGCCAGGACCACGAGGAGGCGGTCAGTCATTTCCTCGTCGCGCAGCGGCTCTGGGAGCGGCTGGGACAGAGCCGCAAACGCATCGCCTCACTGTGCGAACTGGGCCGGTCCTACCGGGCCCTGGGACAGGACGGCGCGGCGGACACGACCTTCCGGGACGTCCTGCGCCTGGCCGAGGAGACCGACTCCCTTCCCGGGGCCGCCCGCGCCCATCAGGAGCTCGCGGACATGGCGCTCGCCCGCCGGGACCCGGGATCGGCGTCGCGGCACGCGGCGGCGGCTCTGCAGCGGGTGCGGCGCACGGGCGACCGCAAGGCCCTGGCGGCCGCCCACGCCGTGCTGGCCAGGATCGCCCTGGCGAACGGGGACCTGGACACGGCGAGGACCCAGGCCGACCTCGCGTTCGACATCACCCTCGACCACGGACTGGTGGACACCGACGCCCTGGAGGTGAGCGACGAGGTCGACGACGCCTGGCGGGCGGCCCGCAAGGAGCGGCTGCGGCTCCTCGCCGGGCAGGGCCGAGAGGCCGAGTACCAGGCGGAGGCCGAGGCGGTGCGCGCGGTTCTCGACAGGGCCCTGGCCCGGCGGGAGGCGTACAGGGGACTGCTCGAAACGATCGGGGGCCAGCTGGAGCGCCAGGCGAGGATGAGCGACAGCTACGCCAAGTGGCGGCGCCTCACCTGGCAGTCGGACGAACCGCCGCCGGGCCTCCCCCAGCCACCGCCGCCACCGCCGGCGAAGCTGCCCGCCCCCGCTCTCGTACGTCTCGCGCTCGGCCCGGCCCTGTCCGCCGTCCCCCTCGTCGCCGAGCTCCTGGGGGACGGGCCCCATCCTGTTCGACTGCTGCTGTGGGCCGTCTACCTCTGCATCGGTTCGGTGGGCACCGCGGTCGTGTACGGCACGCTGACGAGGGGACGGACGAGTACGCGGGAGTTCGTGGTCGAGACGGTGTGGCTCGTGGCGGCGCTGGTGGGCCTCGTCAGCCTGTCGGTGGGAATGCTGACCGGCCTCGGCAGCGAGTCCGGTTGGAGGGTCACGACCGGAAGCGTCTGGGTGGGAGCCCTCGCCGCGACCGCGCCCATCGTCTGTTCCTTCCACACCTCTCCCCGGGTGCGGCGCAGATTCCGCGCCCGTTGAGCACCCGGCGCGGTCACCCGACCACGCGATGTCACGGTGGTCGCCCCTTGCGACGGCCGTGTTGCTCATGCGTGCCGCGCGGATGACATCTGAGAGAAATTGTTGGCACCGAGTGTCTTGCCACCTGGCACGGGGTGCCATACGTTGAAGGTGTCCGGGCGGCCGGCGTGCAGAGACCTCTCGTACGCCGGCTGTCCCCGCAAACCATCGTGAATGCGCGCCCGGACGCCTGCGTCACAGGCAACCTCCCGCGCACACCAGCGCTGCCACAACAGCATCACCAGCCGAACCGACGGCACACCTCCACAGCAGCACCCCGACGTTCCCCTCAGCGTTCCCCGAAAACGCGCTTCGCCGGAGGCAACACCGTGAAGGAAATCCTGGACGCGATCCAGTCGACGGAGACCACGTCCGCCGACTTCGCCGCTCTTCCCCTGCCCGAGTCGTACCGCGCGGTGACCGTGCACAAGGACGAGGCGGAGATGTTCGCCGGTCTCGCCACCCGCGACAAGGACCCGCGCAAGTCGCTGCACCTCGACGACGTGCCGCTCCCCGAACTCGGCCCGGGCGAGGCCCTGGTGGCCGTGATGGCCTCCTCGGTCAACTACAACTCCGTCTGGACCTCGATCTTCGAGCCGGTGTCCACCTTCAGCTTCCTGGAGCGCTACGGACGCCTGTCGGAGCTCACCAAGCGCCACGACCTGCCGTACCACGTCATCGGCTCCGACCTCGCGGGCGTCGTGCTGCGCACCGGCCCGGGCGTCAACGCCTGGCGCCCGGGTGACGAGGTCGTCGCGCACTGCCTCTCCGTCGAGCTGGAGTCCTCGGACGGCCACAACGACACCATGCTCGACCCCGAGCAGCGCATCTGGGGCTTCGAGACGAACTTCGGCGGACTGGCGGAGATCGCCCTCGTCAAGTCCAACCAGCTGATGCCCAAGCCCGACCACCTCAGCTGGGAGGAGGCCGCCTCCCCCGGCCTGGTCAACTCCACCGCCTACCGCCAGCTGGTCTCCCGCAACGGCGCCGGCATGAAGCAGGGCGACAACGTCCTGATCTGGGGCGCGAGCGGCGGCCTCGGCTCGTACGCGACGCAGTTCGCCCTGGCCGGCGGCGCCAACCCGATCTGCGTGGTCTCCAGCCCCGAGAAGGCGGACATCTGCCGGGCCATGGGCGCCGAGGCGGTCATCGACCGCAACGCCGAGGGGTACAGGTTCTGGAAGGACGAGCACACCCAGGACCCCAAGGAGTGGAAGCGCTTCGGCAAGCGCATCCGCGAGCTGACCGGCGGCGAGGACATCGACATCGTCTTCGAGCACCCGGGCCGCGAGACCTTCGGCGCCTCCGTCTACGTGACCCGCAAGGGCGGCACCATCACCACCTGCGCCTCGACCTCGGGCTACATGCACGAGTACGACAACCGCTACCTGTGGATGTCGCTGAAGCGGATCATCGGCTCGCACTTCGCCAACTACCGCGAGGCGTGGGAGGCGAACCGTCTGATCGCCAAGGGCAGGATCCACCCCACTCTGTCGAAGGTGTACTCGCTGGAGGACACCGGCCAGGCCGCGTACGACGTCCACCGCAACCTGCACCAGGGCAAGGTCGGCGTGCTGGCCCTGGCGCCGCGCGAGGGCCTGGGCGTGCGCGACCACGAGCTGCGCGAGAAGCACATCGACGCCATCAACCGCTTCCGGAACATCTGAGGCCCATAGATGACAGAGCGCCAGAAGGACCGCCCCTGGCTCATGCGGACGTACGCCGGTCACTCGACCGCCGAGGCGTCCAACGAGCTCTACCGGCGCAACCTCGCCAAGGGCCAGACCGGCCTGTCGGTCGCCTTCGATCTGCCCACGCAGACGGGGTACGACCCCGATCACATCCTCGCCCGCGGCGAGGTGGGCCGCGTCGGGGTCCCGGTCTCCCACCTCGGTGACATGCGACGGCTGTTCCAGGACATCCCCCTGGAGCAGATGAACACGTCCATGACCATCAACGCCACCGCCATGTGGCTGCTGGCGCTCTATCAGGTGGTGGCCGAGGAGCAGGGCGCCGACATCGGCAGGCTCCAGGGGACGACCCAGAACGACATCGTCAAGGAGTACCTGTCGCGCGGGACGCACGTCTTCCCGCCCGGCCCCTCTCTCCGGCTCACCACCGACATGATCACCTACACGGTGAACAACATCCCGAAGTGGAACCCGATCAACATCTGCAGCTACCACCTGCAGGAGGCGGGCGCCACCCCGGTCCAGGAGATCTCGTACGCCATGTCGACGGCGATCGCCGTGCTCGACGCGGTCTTCGCCTCAGGCCAGGTACCGGAGGACCGCAAGGGCGATGTCGTCGCGCGCATCTCCTTCTTCGTGAACGCGGGCGTCCGGTTCGTCGAGGAGATGTGCAAGATGCGCGCCTTCGGCCGCATCTGGGACCAGGTCACACGTGAGCGGTACGGCATCGAGAACCCCAAGCAGCGCCGCTTCCGCTACGGCGTGCAGGTCAACTCGCTGGGTCTGACCGAGGCGCAGCCGGAGAACAACGTCCAGCGCATCGTCCTGGAGATGCTCGCCGTCACCCTCTCCAAGGACGCCCGCGCCCGCGCCGTCCAGCTGCCGGCCTGGAACGAGGCGCTGGGCCTGCCCCGGCCCTGGGACCAGCAGTGGAGCCTGCGCATCCAGCAGGTCCTCGCGCACGAGAGCGACCTGCTGGAGTACGAGGACATCTTCGCGGGCTCGCACGTCATCGAGGCCAAGGTGGAGTCCCTGGTCACCGAGTGCCTGGCCGAGATCGACCGGATCGAGGGGATGGGCGGCGCGATGGCCGCCGTCGAGTCCGGTTACCTGAAGTCTCAGCTGGTCTCCTCGCACGCCGAGCGGCGGGCCCGGATCGAGGCCGGCGAGGAGAAGATCGTCGGCGTCAACATCTTCGAGACCACGGAGGAGAACCCGCTCACCGCGGACCTGGACACCGCGATCATGACGGTGGACCCGGCCAACGAGGCGCGGGTGGTCGCCAAGCTGCACGAGTGGCGCGACAACCGCGACGAGACCCGCGCCCAGGAGGCCCTCGCCACGCTCAAGGCGACGGCGGCCGGCGAGGGGAACCTCTTCGAGGCCACCCTGGAGTGCGCCCGCGCGGGCGTCACCACCGGCGAGTGGTCCTGGGCGCTGCGGGACGTCTTCGGCGAGTTCCGCGCCCCCACGGGCGTCTCGTCCGCCCCGGTGGCGGTCACCGCCGAGAAGGGCACGCCGCTCGCCGCCGTGCGCGAGAAGGTCGCCCGTACGGCGGAGGAGCTGGGCGCGGGGCGCCTGCGCCTGCTCGTCGGCAAGCCCGGCCTGGACGGGCACTCCAACGGCGCCGAGCAGATCGCCGTACGCGCGCGCGACGCCGGCTTCGAGGTGGTCTACCAGGGCATCCGGCTCACCCCCGAGCAGATCGTCAACGCCTCGCTGGCGGAGGACGTGCACTGCGTGGGGCTGTCGATCCTCTCCGGGTCGCACGCCGAGCTGGTGCCGGACGTCCTGAGCCGGCTGCGGGAGGCCGGTGCCTCCGACATTCCGGTGATCGTCGGCGGGATCATTCCGAACGCCGACGCAGCCGAACTGAGGCGCGCGGGTGTGGCCGCCGTCTTCACCCCGAAGGACTTCGGCATCACGGAGATCATCGGCCGTATCGTCGACGAGATCCGGAAAGCGAACAAGCTCGACCCTCTGGAGGTCCCCGCATGACCACGCCCGTGAACCGCCTGCGCCCGCGCCGCTCCTGCCTGGCGGTCCCCGGTTCCAACCCGCGCTTCCTGGAGAAGGCCCAGGGCCTCCCCGCCGACCAGGTCTTCCTGGACCTGGAGGACGCGTGCGCGCCGCTCGCCAAGCCGGGGGCCCGGCACACCATCGTCCAGTTCCTCAACGAGGGCGACTGGACCGGCAAGACGAGGGTGGTGCGCGTCAACGACTGGACCACCGAGTGGACGTACCGCGATGTCGTCACGGTCGTCGAGGGCGCGGGCCAGAACCTCGACTGCATCATGCTGCCGAAGGTGCAGGACGCCCAGCAGATCGTCGCCCTCGACCTGCTGCTGACCCAGATCGAGAAGACGATGGGCTTCGAGGTCGGGAAGATCGGCATCGAGGCGCAGATCGAGAACGCGCAGGGCCTCAACAACGTCAACGCGATCGCCCAGGCGTCCCCCCGGGTGGAGACGATCATCTTCGGCCCGGCCGACTTCATGGCGTCGATCAACATGAAGTCCCTGGTCGTCGGCGAGCAGCCGCCCGGCTACCCGGCGGACGCGTACCACTACATCCTGATGAAGATCCTGATGGCCGCCCGCGCCAACAACCTCCAGGCGATCGACGGCCCCTACCTCCAGATCCGCAACATCGACGGCTACCGCGAGGTCGCCCAGCGCGCCGCCGCCCTCGGTTTCGACGGCAAGTGGGTGCTGCACCCGGGCCAGGTCGAGGCGTCCAACGAGATCTTCTCCCCCTCGCAGGAGGACTTCGACCACGCCGAGCTGATCCTGGACGCGTACGACTACTACACGTCCGAGGCGGGCGGCAAGAAGGGCTCCGCGATGCTCGGCGACGAGATGATCGACGAGGCCAGCCGCAAGATGGCGCTGGTCATCTCCGGCAAGGGCCGGGCCGCCGGCATGACCCGTACCTCCAAGTTCGAAGCCCCCGTCGACTGAGAGAGACCTGATCACCATGCAGTTCGGACGCACGTACGAAGAGTTCGAGATCGGCGCGGTCTACAAGCACTGGCCCGGAAAGACGGTCACGGAGTACGACGACCACCTCTTCTGTCTGCTCACGATGAACCACCATCCCCTCCACATGGACACGAACTACGCGGAGAGCACGACCGACTTCGGGAAGAACGTCGTCGTCGGCAACTACATCTACTCCCTGCTGCTGGGCATGTCCGTGCCGGACGTCTCCGGCAAGGCGATCGCCAACCTGGAGATCGAGTCGCTGCGCCACGTCGCGCCGACGTTCCACGGCGACACCATCTACGGCGAGACGACCGTCCTCGACAAGACCCCCTCGAAGTCCAAGTCGGACCGCGGGATCGTGTACGTCGAGACCAAGGGCTACAAGCAGGACGGCACCCTGGTGTGCGTCTTCCGCCGCAAGGTGATGGTGCCCACCGAGACGTACATCAAGGAGCGCGGCGGCGAGCAGCCCGGCCGCCCGGAGCTGGTGGAAGCTCCGAAGAAGACGCAGGAGAAGTGAAGCCATGAGCCGACTCGCGCAGACCCACGGTCTCACCGACGTCCAGCAGGAGATCCTCTCGACGGTCCGTGACTTCGTCGACAAGGAGATCATTCCCGTCGCGACCGAGCTGGAGCACCGCGACGAGTACCCGCAGGAGATCGTCGACGGTCTCAAGGAGCTGGGTGTCTTCGGCCTGATGATCCCCGAGGAGTACGGGGGTCTGGGTGAGTCCCTTCTCACGTACGCGCTGTGCGTGGAGGAGATCGCCCGCGGCTGGATGTCCGTCTCCGGGATCATCAACACCCACTTCATCGTCGCGTACATGCTCAAGCAGCACGGCACGCAGGAGCAGAAGGACACCTTCCTGCCGCGGATGGCGGCCGGCGAGGTGCGCGGGGCGTTCTCGATGTCCGAGCCGGCCCTCGGGTCGGACGTGTCGGCCATCACGTCGAAGGCGGTGGAGGACGGCGACGAGTACGTCCTGAACGGCCAGAAGATGTGGCTGACGAACGGCGGCACCTCGACCCTGGTCGCCGTCCTCGTCCGGAGTGACGAAGGACACCCGGAGGGAACGGCCCCCCACAAGTCGATGACGACCTTCCTGATCGAGAAGGAGCCCGGCTTCGGAGAGGTCCGGCCCGGCCTCACGATCCCGGGGAAGATCGACAAGATGGGCTACAAGGGTGTCGACACCACCGAGCTGATCATGGACGGACTGCGCATTCCGGCCAATCGTGTACTCGGCGGCACCACCGGCCGAGGGTTTTACCAAATGATGGACGGCGTGGAAGTCGGCCGGGTGAATGTCGCGGCCCGTGGCTGTGGTGTCGCGCAGCGTGCGTTCGAGCTCGGTGTCTCATATGCCCAGCAGCGCCACACTTTCGGAAAGGCGATCGCCCAGCACCAGGCGATCCAGTTCAAGCTGGCGGAGATGGCTACCAAGGTCGAGGCCGCCCATGCCATGATGGTCAACGCAGCACGCAAAAAGGACTCCGGGGAACGAAACGACCTGGAAGCAGGGATGGCGAAGTACCTCGCCTCCGAATACTGCAAGGAGGTCGTCGAGGACGCCTTCCGTATCCATGGCGGCTACGGGTTCTCGAAGGAGTACGAAATCGAGCGTCTCTACCGAGAGGCGCCGATGCTGCTCATCGGTGAAGGTACCGCCGAGATCCAGAAAATGATCATTGGTCGCCGTCTGCTCGAGGAGTACCGCTTCCAGGGGTGATTGTCGCTTTTGAGTCGGTTTGGCCGCGAAGAAGATCACACCCTGGCATCCTTTGCCGAACGCTTCCGGCCGACCGACTCGGCTTCGGGCTTTCCCAGTTGCGGCCCGCAACCGCTAGCATCGCTCAAAAGCCGCCGTCCCCCGTTCACAGCGCGGCCTCATCCGCTACGAAGGTCATCCATGCCCCACAGCCAAACCTCTGCACCTCGCGAAGGCCTCTCCGGCGTACGCATCGCACGCGGAGCATCGCCGTGGCTTCTGCCGACCGTCGCCACCGCCGCACTCAGCCTTGCCCGCTCGCGCCGTTCCCGGCGCGCCGCGGCCATCGCTGTGCCCACCACCGCTCTGGCGGCGGGCATGCTGTGGTTCTTCCGCGACCCCGAGCGCGAGATCGCTCAGGGCAGGGTCATCTCGCCCGCCGACGGTGTGGTGCAGAGCATCATGCCGTGGAAGGACGGACGTACCCGTGTCGCCATCTTCATGAGCCCGCTGAACGTCCACGTCAACCGCGCCCCGCTGGCGGGCACGGTCACGTCGGTCGAGCACGTGCCCGGCGGTTTCGTGCCGGCGTTCAACAAGGAGAGCGAGAACAACGAGCGCGTTGTCTGGCACTTCGACACCGAGCTCGGTGACATCGAGATGGTGCAGATCGCCGGTGCCGTGGCGCGGCGCATCGTGCCGTACATCCCGCAGGGCACCAAGGTCGAGCAGGGTGAGCGTATCGGTCTGATCCGCTTCGGCTCGCGCGTTGACATCTACCTTCCGGAAGGTGTCGACGTCGCTGTCGAGGTCGGTCAGACCACGACTGCGGGGGTGACTCGCATTGACCGTGATTGATCCCGACACACGGGCCTCCGACTGGGTCTCCGACGCGGACGCGGAGGGGGCCGACGAGGCCGAGGAGATGCCGCTGTCACTGAGGCTGTCCATAGCGGACGCCCTCACGCTCGGTAACGCGACGTGTGGATTCATGGCGGTGTACTTCACCACCACCGGCATCCTCATCCCGCACCTCACGGGCAGCGCCGAGACCGGCATGGCACGCAACAGCGCCGCCACCGCCGTGATCCTGATGCTGTGCGCGGCGATCTTCGACCTCTTCGACGGCATCGTGGCGCGCAAGCTGCGCTCCTCGCCGATGGGCGCCGAGCTCGACAACCTCTCGGACCTGATCAGCTTCGGTCTGGCCCCGGCCTACTTCGTGCTCGTGTACGGCATGGTCACGCCCGGCGCGCAGCAGAAGGTCTCGGCGGTGGCCGCGATCGTGGTGCTGCTGGCGGTGGTGCTGCGGCTTGCCAGATTCTCCTGCGTGACGCTGAAGGACGGCATGTTCCAGGGCATGCCGAGCCCCTTCGGCGCCCTGACGGTCGTCTCGATCGTGCTGCTGGAGCTGCCGTTCATCCCGACGCTGCTGGCGATCATCGGCACGGCGTGGCTGATGGTCAGCCGGGTGGAGTACCCGAAGCCGCGGGGCGTCCTCGCGGTGGCGATGCTCAGCTGGATCGTCGGAGCGATGGCCATGCTGGCCGCGTGGGCGTTCGACGCCCCGGGCGGTCAGCTGCTGCTCCAGACCGGCTGCGCGCTCCAGGTGGTGCTGGGCGCCGTGATCCCGTTGTTCGCCACGGCGCGGCGCGTGAACACCTTCCGTGACAACCGGCGCGAGAGCCGTGAGGCGCGGGCGGCACAGCTGCCGTAGCGGCACGGCATGGATGACGGAAGGGCCCGGGTGCTTGAAGAGCGCCCGGGCCCTTCCGTCGTTCCCGGACGCCGGCCCGGGGCGGGCGGGCCTCTCCGGCCGGCCGTATGCGGCCGCCCGCGGGGCCTCGGGGCCGGCCCCGCCCTTCTCAGGCGTCCGCGGGGGCCATGGGGCGGGCCCCCGCGCCGGCCGCGCCCGGGTCCAGGGGCTTGTAGTAGTACGTGGTGGGGCGCGGGACCCCGGCGGGGTCGAGCGCGTACCCGGGAATCGTCCCGCCCCGGGTCCATCCCGCCCTGCGGTAGAGACCCTCGGCCGCGCTGCCGGTCTCGGTGTCCAGCACGAGCAGCGTGCGGCCCTCGTCCGCCGCCGCCCGCTCCGCCGCCGCCAGGAGGCGCCTCCCGAGCCCTCTGCCCCGGGCGTCGCGGTGGACGAGCAGCTTGGAGATCTCGGCGCGGTGGCGCTGGTTCGGCAACGACGGACGGACCAGCGTGATCACCCCGGAGAGCCGGCCGTCGTGCCCGGCACAGGCCCATACCTCCCGGTCCCCGCGTTCCGACTCGTCGGCGACCGCCCGCCACCAGGCGGCGGCCTCCGCGGCCTCCAGAGGTGCCAGGAACCCCACCGAAGCGCCGCCGTCCACGGCGTCCACCAGGAGTGCCGCGAGTCCGTCGCCGGCCCGGTCACGGATCTGTCCGGCGGTCAGCAGCACGATCGCGTGCGTGTCCGCCGCGTGTGTGCCGGCTGCGTGTGCGTCCGTCCCCGCGGCCCGCGTGTCGCTGCGATGGCTCATGATCAGAGCTTCACACGTACGGGTTACAGCGGCGTGACGGAGGGTTCCGGCGGGCCGGGGGCGCGAAGTGAAGAGGGCGCCTGGCGCGCGGCCCGCCGGATCGCCGGATCGTCATCCCGGGCCGGTGCCGAGGAGCCCGTACCGGACCGGATGCCGGACCGGTACGCCCCCCGGACCCCGTGAACCGCCGGCAGTGACGACGCGCCGGGGACGGCGCGTCCGACGGGGTGCCCGCGGGGAGCGGGGGGGGGCCGGGGGGGGAGCCGCCGCGGGCCTGCCTACCGCAGGAAGTCGCGGGCGATGCCGGAGGCCACGCGCTCCAGCAGCGGACCCGCCTGCGCGATGCAGGTGGCCGTGTCCGGCTCCAGGTCGGTCAGCGGGTACGCCCGGCGGATGCCCGCAGCGCCGAGGACATCCGGCCGCAGTGCCAGGCGGCCGCAGACGGCGACGACCTCGACGCCGGCCGCCCTGGCCGCCGCGGCGACGCCCGCGGGGGCCTTGCCGTGCAGGGTCTGCTCGTCCAGGGAACCCTCGCCGGTGATGACGAGCGTGGCCCGGGACAGCGCGGGCCCGAAGCCGAGCACGTCGAGCATCACCTCGATACCGGGGCGGAACCGCGCGCCCAGCCCGACCAGCGCGCCGTAGCCGATACCGCCCGCGGCGCCCGCGCCGGGCGAATCGGCCAGGGCGGTGGCCCGGGAGCCGATGGTGTCGCGGAGCACCGACGCGAAGTGCGCGAGGGCCGCGTCCAGCTCCGCCACGTCCTCGGCGGACGCGCCCTTCTGCGGCCCGTACACCGCGGGCGCGCCCTTCGGCCCGGTGAGCGGGTTGTCCACGTCGCTCGCGAGAACCAGGTCCACGTCCGCGAACCGGGCGTCCAGGCCGGACAGATCGGCCGTCGCGAGGCGGCGCAGTCCGCCGCCGCCCGGCCCGACCGGCTCGCCGTCCCCGTCCAGGAAGCGCGCGCCCAGCGCCGCCAGCATCCCGGCGCCGCCGTCCGTGGTGGCACTGCCGCCCACGCCGAAGACGATCGTGCGGGCACCGGCGTCGAGCGCGGCGCGCAGCAGCTCGCCGGAGCCGTACGTCGTGGAGGTCAGCGGCGCGAAGACGCCCTTGGGCAGCAGCTGGAGGCCCGACGCCTCCGCCATCTCCACCACGGCGGTTCCCTCGCGCAGCGCGTACGCCGCCGTGACCGGCTCGCCGAGGGGCCCGGTGACCCGTACCTCCCGGCGTTCGAAGCCTGCCGCGACCGCCGCCGCGACCGTGCCGTCGCCGCCGTCGGCGACGGGCAGGGTCTCCACCCGGAGACCCGGAAGGACCTGCCGCAGCCCGGCCGTCACCCGCTCCGCGACCTGCACGGCCGTGAGCGAACCCTTGAACTTGTCAGCCGCGACGAGCACACGCGCGGCCTCAGTAACTGCTCCGTCCGTCACCCTTGCATCCCTTGCTTTCGAACAGGCAGTCGCGCCGAGGCCGACCCTATCCGCAGGGTCGAAGGGAGTGCCACCCCCGCCCGGACCGCCGCTACCCTGACGCTGTGACCACCACGGACTACGCCACGTACATCGCCGGACTCCCCCGTGTGCTCGCGGCGGCCGCCGCGCTGTTCCGCGACAGCGAGGGCCGGGTGCTCCTCGTCGAGCCGAACTACCGCGAAGGCTGGGCGCTGCCCGGCGGGACCATCGAGTCCGACAGCGGGGAGACCCCGAGGCAGGCAGCCCGGCGGGAGACCCTGGAGGAGATCGGGCTGGACGTGGAGCCGGGGCCGCTGCTGGCGGTGGACTGGTCGCTCCGGGCGGACCGGCCGCCGATCGCCGCGTGGGTGTACGACGGCGGGGTGCTCACCGGTGAACAGTTCCGGGCGATCCGGCTCCAGGAGGACGAGCTGATCTCCTGGAAGCTGGTGGAGCGCGAGGAGCTCTCCACGTATCTGCCCGGCCAGCTCGGGCCGCGGGTGCGGGCGGCGCTGGACGCGCTGGAGGCGGGCCGGGGCCCCGTCGAGCTGGAGAACGGCCTGCCGCCCCGTCCCCCGGCCTGAGCACGGGCCTCCACGGCCCTGGCCGGGGCCCCGGGCAGGGCCCGGTAATCGGCTCGCGGGCGCGGCGGGGTGCTGCGTAACCTCGCCCCATGACTCTCGTCGCGATCCTCAGCGGTGCCGGTATCTCCACCGACTCCGGCATCAGCGACTACCGGGGGCCCAACGGTCTGTGGCGGCGCGACCCGGAGGCCGAGAAGCTCGTCACGTACGAGTACTACATGGCCGACCCGGAGATCCGGCGCCGTGCCTGGCGGATGCGGCGTGACGCCACCACGCTGCGGGCCCGGCCGAACGCCGCGCACCGGGCCGTCGCCGCGCTGGAGCGGACGCCGGGCTTCGCCGTGCGCGTGATCACCCAGAACGTCGACGGGCTGCATCAGCTGGCCGGGATGCCCGCGCGCAAGGTGCTCGAACTGCACGGCACCGCGCGGACGGTGGTGTGCACCGGGTGCCATGCGCGGTCGCCGATGGTGGATGCGCTGGCCCGTGTGGAGGCGGGCGAGGAGGACCCCGCGTGCACGGGGTGCGGGGGGATCCTGAAGTCCGCCACGGTGATGTTCGGCCAGCGTCTGGACCCGGTGGTCCTGGGCGAGGCGGTGGGGATCGCCAAGGCCTCCGAGGTGTTCATCGCGGTCGGCTCGACGCTCCAGGTGCAGCCCGCCGCCTCGCTGGCCGGGCTCGCCGCCGAGCACGGGGCCCGGCTCATCGTCGTGAACGCCGAGCCGACCCCGTACGACGAGCTGGCCGACGAGGTCGTCCGCGAGCCGATCGGCACGTCCCTGCCGGACCTGCTGAAGCGGCTCTGAGGCCCGTCGGCCGGCGGGACCGCACCACCTAGAAGAGCGCGTCCTCGGTGGGCCGGCCGCTCTCGAAGGCGAGCAGGCGCTCCTTGCGGTCCAGACCGCCGCCGTAGCCCGTCAGGCTGCCGCTCGCCCCGATGACGCGGTGGCAGGGGACGATGATGCCGATCGGGTTCTTGCCGTTGGCGAGGCCCACGGCGCGCGAGGCACCCGGCTTGCCCAGGGCTTCCGCCAGTTCGCCGTACGAGCGGGTCTCCCCGTACGGGATGAGCAGGAGCTGCTCCCACACCCTGAGCTGGAACGGCGTGCCGGCCAGCTTCAGGGGCAGGTCGAAGGTGGTGAGCTCACCGGCGAAGTAGGCGTCGAGCTGGCGGATCGCCTCGCCGAAGGGGCGCGGGTCCGGGTCTCCGAACGTCTCCTCCGCCGGCCGGTGCCGCTGGCCCGCCATGTGCAGCCGGGACAGGACGCCGTCCGTGGCGACGAGGGTCAGCGGGCCGTACGGGCTGTCGACGACCGTGTGCTGCGTGGACATCGTTCAGTTTCCTTACGCGGGGAGGTGGTTGATCGGGTGGCTGTCGGTGGCCCACAAATACTGGACGGCGTAGGCGCGCCAGGGGCGCCAGGCCGCGGCGCGCGCGGTCAGGGCGGCGGGCGTCGACGGCAGGCCGAGACCTGCGGCGGCGCGCCGGATGCCGAGGTCCGAGGGGAGGAAGGCGTCGGGATCGCCCAGGGCGCGCATCGCGATCACCTCGACGGTCCAGGGGCCGAACCCCGGCAGCTCCATGAGGCGTGCGCGGGACTCCTCCCAGTCGCTGTCCGGGCCCAGTCGCAGCGAGCCGTCCGCCAGGGCGCGGACCAGGGTGGTGAGGGTGGTGCGGCGGCTGCGCGGAAGGGCGAGGGTGTCGGGGTCGAGCGCGGCGAGCGCGTCGGACGTCGGGAAGAGATGGGTGAGGCCGCCCTCGGGGTCGTCGACGGGAACGCCGTAGGCGCCGACGAGTCGCCCGGCGTGGGTGCGGGCGGCGGCGGTGGAGACCTGCTGGCCCAGCACGGCCCGTACCGCGAACTCCGCGGCGTCCACCGTGCGCGGTACCCGCCGCCCGGGCGCCTCGGCGACCAGCGGTGCCAGCAGGGGGTCCCCGCGGAGCTGGTCGTCCACCGCGACGGGGTCGGCGTCCAGGTCGAGCATCCAGCGGCAGCGGCTGATCGCCAGGGTGAGGTCGCGCGGGTCGGTGAGCGAGAGGCGGCAGGCGATGTGGTCGGGCCGGGGTGCGAGGGCGGCGACCCCGTGGCCGTGCGGGAGGGCGAGGGTGCGCCGGTAGGCGCCGTCGCGCCACTCCTCCACGCCCGGTACGGCGGTCGCGGCCAGGTGGCCGAAGAGGTTGTCGGGGTTCAGCGGCGCGCGGTACGGCAGGCGGAGTGCGATGACCCCCGGGGTCCGCGGCGGGTTCGTCCGGCTGCGGGCCGCGCGGGCCCGCAGCTCGCCCGGGGCCAGTGCGAACACCTCGCGGACGGTGTCGTTGAAGGTGCGCACGGACGAGAACCCGGCCGCGAAGGCCACGTCGGCCATGGGCAGCGTGGTCGTCTCGATGAGGAGGCGGGCGGTCTGTGCGCGCTGGGCGCGGGCCAGGGCGAGGGGGCCTGCGCCGAGCTCCGCGAGCAGCTGGCGCTCGATCTGCCGGGTGGAGTATCCGAGGCGGGCGGCCAGCCCCGGGACTCCCTCCCGGTCCACCACACCGTCCCGGATCAGGCGCATGGCGCGGGCCACGGCGTCGGCCCGGGCGTTCCACTCCGGGGAGCCGGGGGTGGTGTCGGGGCGGCAGCGCTTGCAGGCGCGGAAACCGGCCTGCTGGCAGGCGGCGGCGCTCGGATAGAACGTCATGTTCTCGGCCTTGGGCGGCACCACCGGGCAGCTGGGCCGACAGTAGATCCGGGTGGTCAGGACGGCGGTGAAGAACCAGCCGTCGAACCGGGCGTCCTTGGACTGGACGGCCCGCACGCAGCGCTCGGTCTCGGTGTGCATGGTTCCAGCATGGCGGCGGACGACGGCTGCGGCTGGCGGGAATCCGACATCAGCCTCCCGCTGCCAGGGCCGTTTCGAATCGCCGGTACGCGTCTTCGTCGAAGAGGACGAAGCGCACATCGGTGAGGGTCGTCAGGGCCGCCCCGCGGACCGTGCGCACGGCGATGCGCGCGCCGTCGTCCATGGGCCAGCCGTAGACGCCTGTCGAGATGGCGGGGAACGCCACGGAGGTGGCTCCCAGCTCCTGGGCGACCCGCAGGGACTCCCGGTAGCAGGAGGAGAGGAGGGCGGAGCGGTCCTCGTCGGCGCTGTGAACCGGTCCCACGGTGTGGATCACCCAGCGGGCGTCGAGCCGGCCCGCGGTGGTGGCGACCGCCTGTCCGGTGGGCAGGCCGCGGCCGTACCGGGAGGCGCGCAGCGCGCGGCACTCCGCCAGGATCGCGCCTCCGCCCTTGCGGTGGATGGCGCCGTCGACTCCCCCGCCGCCGAGCAGGGAGGAGTTGGCGGCGTTGACGATGGCGTCGACGTGCTGCGCGGTGATGTCTCCTCGGACCAGGGTGAGGGTGGTGCCACCCGCGGAGGGACCGGTCATGACGGCTCCTTGCGCAGGTGGCGCCAGACGGCCTTGGCGGCGTTGTGCCCCGACATGCCGTGCACTCCGGGCCCGGGAGGGGTCGCGGAGGAGCAGAGGAACACCGCGGGGTGGGGTGTGTGGTACGGAAAGAGCGTCAGCCGCGGGCGCAGGAGCAGCTGGAGGCCGCTGGCGGCGCCGCAGGCGATGTCGCCGCCGACGTAGTTGGCGTTGCGCTCGGCGAGCCGGGGCGGGCCCGCGGTGGCGCGGGCGAGGACGAGGTCCCGGAAGCCCGGGGCGAAGCGCTCGATCTGTCGTTCGATCGCGTCGGTGAGATCGCCCTCCCAGCCGTTCGGCACATGGCCGTAGGCCCAGAAGACGTGCTTGCCCTCGGGGGCGCGGGACGGGTCGACGAGGCTGGGCTGCGCGGTGATGAGGAAGGGCGTCGCGGGTGCCGTACCGCTCGACGCCTGTCGCAGTGCGACGTCGATCTCCCCGAGGCTCGGGCCGACTTGGACGGTGCCGGCGCGGCGGGCCTCCCGCGCGGTCCAGGGGACGGGGCCGTCCAGCGCGTAGTCGATCTTGAAGACGGAGGCGCCGTAACGGTAGTGGTCGTAGGCCCGGCCGAGGCCCGCGATCCGGGCCAGGGCTGTCGGGGAGGTGTCGAAGACGTACGCGCGGGCGGGCGGCAGGTCGTCCAGGCGCTTG
Source organism: Streptomyces sp. SP18CS02 (assembly GCF_036322365.1). Taxonomy (NCBI): domain Bacteria; kingdom Bacillati; phylum Actinomycetota; class Actinomycetes; order Kitasatosporales; family Streptomycetaceae; genus Streptomyces; species Streptomyces sp. SP18CS02. The sequence goes on along the minus strand of NZ_JAQYXC010000281.1, from coordinate 149,108 downwards.
ACCTCGAAGGAGGTGTGGACGCTCCCCCCGAGGTCCCGGACGTACGCGCTGAGGGCGTCCGAGATCGACTGGGAGCCGCCGCGCGGCAGCGGCCAGCCGCCGGCGTGGGCGGCCAGCGCGAAGACCAGTCCCACCGCGCCGGTCGCCAGACCGTTGAGAGGGGCGATCACATGGGCCACCAGGCCCGCGAACAGGGAGCGGGCCCGGTCGTCGCGGAACCGGCGCATCAGCCAGGTGAACGGCGGCAGTCCGTCGAGGCCGAACCGGGCGAGCGTGAGGGGATCGCGCGGAAGGGCGGTGAGGGGCAGCGACATGAAGTCGCGGACGAGCGTGTCCCACTTGCCGGTGTACGGCTCGACGAGCCGGCGGTACGCGCCCGCGTCCCTCGGCCCGAACGACGCGGCGGTCTCCGACACGGAACGGGAGAGAACGGCGGCGGTGCCGTCGTCGAACGGGTGGGCCATCGGCAGATCGGCGTGCAGCCACTCCAGGCCGTACCGGGCGAGGGGCATGGCCTTGAAGGCGGGCGATCCGATGCCGAGGGGGTGGACGGCCGAGCACGGGTCGTGGCGGAAGCCGGGGAGGGTGAGCTCCTCGGTCCTGGCACCTCCGCCGACGGTCTCGCGGGCCTCGAACACGGCGACGGAGAACCCGCGACGGGCAAGCTCGGCGGCGGCGGTCAGTCCGTTGGGGCCCGCCCCCACCACGACGGCATCGAGCATCGACGGCACCTTCGGACTCCTTCGTCAGCCGATGGCCAGGGTCATCAAGGATAGGGGGGCGGGGCTACGGGATGTGGCCCGGGGGCGCCGGATCGACCCGTGAGCCGGGCATTTCCCGTATCCCCGGCCTTCCCGGTTCGTCATCTTCCCGGTTCGTCGTCTTCCCGGTTCGCGGTCTTCCCGGTTCGCGGTCTTCCCCGTCTTTCCGGTTCGCGGTGTTGCCCCCGTCTCCCCGGCCGGCGGTCCTCCGGGCTGCCGCCGCTCCCCCGCTCCCCGCGCGCGGCCCGAGGGGACGGCCGGAGGGAGCGGCGAGGGCAGGGCCCCCTACCGGGCCCGGAGCAGGGTGCGTATGCGGGCGGCCGTCGCCGCGTCACGGGCGGCCGTGAACGGCAGGGCGTTGCCCCCGGTGACACGGAAGGGCGAGCCGGCGAGGGTGGTGTGGGCGCCGCCGGCCTCGGTGACCAGCAGGAGGCCTGCCGCGTGGTCCCAGGCGTACTCCCAGGAGAAGGCGACCGCGTCCAGCTCGCCCCGGGCGACCGCCAGGTACTCCAGACCCGCCGAGCCGCACGGGCGGGCCTGGACGCCCTCGGTGTCGAGGCCCAGCAGGGCCCGCTTCTGGTCCGGGGTCGTGTAGTCGGGGTGGGACGTCGCGACCCTCAGCGCCTCGCCCGGCCGGGGCGAACCCGCCCGTATCGGTGCGCCGTTGAGCCGGGCGCCCTTGCCCCGGACCGCGACGGCCATCTCCTCCCGCGCGGGGGCGAACGTCCAGGACGCCAGCACCTCGCCGCGCAGGGCGAGTGCGACGAGCGTGCAGAAGCCGGGGTCGCCGTGCGCGAAGTGCCAGGTCCCGTCGACGGGGTCGACGATCCACACCGGCGCCTCGCCGTGCAGCGCGTCGTACACCGCCGGGTCCGCGTGCACCGCCTCCTCGCCGACCACCACCGAGCCCGGCAGCAGCGCCGTGAGCGAGGCGGTGAGATGGGCCTCGGCGGCCCGGTCGGCGACCGTCACCAGATCGTGCGGGCCGGTCTTCTCGACGATCTCGTGGGTGGCCAGCTGCCGCCAGCGCGGCATGACCTCGACGGCGGCCGCCTTGCGCACCGCCTCCTCGACCTCGGACAGGGAACCGTCAAGAAAGTCATCGATCATGTGTCCAGCCAATCACAGTCCACTGACATCGTCGGGCGCCCTCAGCCTCCCCCCGCGTCACCCCGCGTTCCCCGGAGGTTTGCGTCGTGGGCGGGAGCGTCGGTGGCCGATGCGCTCCGACGCCCCGCCCTGACGCCCCGTCCCCGGCTGGGGGCCTTGATCCAGGCATAGGCTGACAAGACGGCCCGTCCGGTCGGAAACCGGCGGGTCAGAAGAGCGGCAGAAGACGGAGAAGCCATCGTGCACGGTGAGTACAAGGTTCCCGGCGGCAAGCTGGTCGTGGTCGATCTGGACATGGAGGACGGCGTCCTGCGGCGCGTGCGGGTCGCGGGGGACTTCTTCCTGGAGCCCGACGAGGCACTGCACGCCATCAACCAGGCGCTGGAGGGGGCACCGGCCGACACGGGGGCGTCCGGGCTCGCGGCCAGGATCGACGCGGCGCTGCCGCCGGGGACCGAGATGTACGGGCTGACCACGGAGGGCATCGGGGTCGCCGTGCGGCGCGCCCTGGCACACGCCACCGACTGGACCGACTACGACTGGCAGCTCGTGCACGACGAACCGCAGTCGCCCGAACTGCACATGGCGCTCGACGAGGTGCTGACCGCCGAGGTGGCGGCCGGGCGGCGCCCGCCGACGCTGCGGGTGTGGGAGTGGGGCGCCCCGGCCGTGGTGATCGGCAGCTTCCAGTCCTTGAGCAACGAGGTCGACCAGGAGGCCGCACAGCGGCACGGCATCACCGTCGTACGCCGCATCAGCGGGGGCGGCGCGATGTTCATCGAGCCGGGCAACACCATCACCTACTCGCTCTCCGTGCCCGACGCACTGGTGCAGGGCCTCTCCTTCACGGACAGCTACGCCTATCTGGACGACTGGGTGCTCGGGGCGCTCGGCGACATGGGCGTCAAGGCCTGGTACCAGCCGCTCAACGACATCGCCACCGAGGCGGGCAAGATCGCGGGGGCGGCGCAGAAGCGCGTGGTGGGCGGGGACGGCGCCGTGCTGCACCACGTGACCATGGCGTACGACATCGACGCCGAGAAGATGACCGAGGTGCTGCGGATCGGCCGCGAGAAGCTCTCCGACAAGGGGACCAGAAGCGCGAAGAAGCGGGTGGATCCGCTGCGCCGGCAGACCGGACTGCCGCGCGCGACGGTCATCGAGCGGATGATCGGCTCGTTCCGCGAGCGGTACGGGCTGTCCGGGGGCGCGGTGTCGGAGGGGGAGATGGCTCGCGCGCGTGAGCTGGCGCGGACGAAGTTCGGCTCGCCGCAGTGGACGGCCCGGGTGCCGTAGGGGGTGTCCGGAAGGCATCGGCGTCCGCCCGGAGGGCGGGGGCTGCGGCGTCCGGTGCGTGCGATCGCACGGCGGAGGAGGGAGCGACGCGGTGGGGGTACCCCCGCGACCGGAGGGCCATGGGGGACGTCGGCGACCGGCGACAACGCGGCGAGGCACGGTGCCAGGCGTCGTGGTCAAGGCGAGACTTCCCGGACACGGCCTCGTAGCCCCGCCGGGCGCGTGTGCGGCCCCTGCCCTGTCTCAGCCGGTCGCGACGGGGGCGCTGCCCGGGCGGCGTTCGTACCACTTCCGGTCGTCCTCCAGCTGGGCGGCCAGCGAGATGAGCAGCTCCTCGCCCCCTTCCGGGCCCAGGAGCTGGGCGCCGACCGGGAGGCCGCCGGCGGTGAGTCCCGCGGGGACGTTCACGGCGGGCCAGCCCAGGACGTTCCAGGGCCAGGCGTACGGGCAGGCCGCCGCCATGGTGACGTCGGTGCGCCAGGCGGGCATGTCGTCGAACGTGCCGATGCGGGGCGGCGGCGCCGCCGTGGTGGGCGCGAGGACGACGTCGTACGTCTCGAAGAGGGCGCCGATCCTGCGGTGCTGGTGGGCTTCGCGGGCCCGGGCCGCGCGCAGGGCACGGCCGCCGAGGCGGTGGCCGGTGCGGGCGGCGCCACGGGTGCGCGGGTCCAGCACGCGGGGGTCGGGGTGCCGGTCGGCGTAGGCGGCGATGCCGGCGGTGGCCCGGGGCAGGAAGCTCAGCCCGATGAGGCCGTAGCGGGGCCTGGCCTCCTCGACGGTGTGGCCGAGGCGGGCGAGGGCGTCCGCGATGCCGGTGACGGCCTTGCGGATGTCGGGGTCCAGCGGATTGCTGGTGGCGGTGAAGGCGGAACGCCAGGCCAGTGCGACGCGCAGACGGCCGGGTTCGCGGCGGGCGGCGGCGGAGGCGTCGATGGCGGGCGGGTGGTAGCGCTCCCCGGGGTGCGCTCCGGTGACCGCGTCGAGCAGCAGGGCGGCGTCGGCGACGGTACGGGCCAGGGGGCCGTTGACGGTGAGGCCCTCGAAGCAGTCGTTGTACGGGTGGAGGGAGACCCGGCCCCGCTGGGGCTTGATGCCGACGAGGTGGGTCCAGGCCGCGGGGATGCGGATGGACCCGGCCCCGTCGGAGCCGAGGGCCGCGGGCACCAGCCCGGCGGCGACGGCGACGGCCGATCCACCGGACGAGCCGCCCGGTGTGTGGTCGGTGTTCCACGGGTTGCGGGTGGCGCCGAAGGCCGGGCCCTCGGTGAAGGGCCACTGTCCCAGCTCGCAGGAGTTGGTCTTGCCGACGACGATCGCGCCGGCCGCGCGCAGTCTGCGGACCGCCTCGCCGTCGGCCGTGGCGGGCGGGAGATCGCCGTCGCAGCCGAAGGCGGTGGGCAGTCCGGCCACGTCGGTGTCGTCCTTGACCGCCACGGGTACGCCGAGGAGCGGCAGTCGCTCCCCCGCGGCGAGTCTGCGATCGGCGTCCTCCGCCTCTTCGAGTGCCGCCTCGGCGCGTACGCACCGAAAGGCGTTCAGGGTCGTCCGGCTGGCCTCGATCCGGTCGAGCGACTCCCGGACCAGGGCCGCCGAGGACACCTGGCCTTCGGCCAACGACCTTGCCCGGTCGGCGAGTCCGGGCATCGTGTCACTGCACATGGCGGCTCCCCGTCGCTTCGGGTTCACGCTTCGAACGGAGCGTACTGGAGAGTAGGGAACGTGTCAGCCGGTTCGCCCCGCCATGGCCGGCGGGTGGGGGCGGCGGGTGGCACCGACGGCCGGTGGCAACGTCAGCCCGCCCGTGCAGCCGTCGCCGGTTCTCGGCGCGACGGGGCCGCCAGGTGATGCCGCGTCACCATCCGATCGGCGCTCGGGTGCGACGCCGCGGCCCAGGGGAGCCACTGACCGAGGGCCTCCCTCTTGTTCGGGTCCGTCGCCGTGGTGATCGTCGGCCTCGTCACTTCCGACGACCCGCGCCCGGCTGCGCCGGGTCAGGCCGGCCGGCGTCCCGCTCCTGACGGCAGCGACGGCCGTGATCGCCTCCTGCCTCACCGTCGAGCGCGCGTCACCTGGCCGACCGACGTCACTTGCCGGCGGCTGCCGGCCGGGGCGCGCCCAAGGGGACGGCAGCTGCCCCGAACGGCGAAGCCCGGCAGGTCACGGCCGCTTCCTGCGCGGTCGGAGGTGGTGGAACACTCCAGGACCGGTGCAAGGGCCCCTCTTCCGCCTCGCCCCTCTTCCGCCTTTCCGTCGATGCCCCGACCGATCGCGAGGCCCGTCGGTCGAGCCGTCCGGCGATGCCGCGAGAGCCCATCGGCGGGCACGGCCGCGCTTCACCGGCGCCCCACATGGCGTCGGTCAGCCTCCCGGCTTGTCGGACGGCATTGCCTTCGCTTCTCTTCATTGCAACGATCCATTGCTTTCGACCTCACCGTCATTGCATCAATTTACCGGCATCTACCTGGGAAAACCACATTCCACTCTTTGACGATATCGTGAATGCAACGTAGCTTTCGGGTTGCGTAAAACGCGCACCATCGCGAGATGAGGAATGGCCATGAGCGAGTCCCTCCACACCGTCACGACGCTGCCGGCCACGCGTCGTCCCGGGTGCCCCTTCGACCCGCCGGCGGAGCTGATCGACGCCCGCCGGCACGGCCCCATCAGCCGCTACACCCACCCCGGCGGGCGGCCCGGCTGGCTGATCACGGGATACGACCTGGTCAGGTCGGTGCTGGCCGACTCACGATTCAGCTCCCGCAAGGAGCTGCTCGACGTGGTCGACTTCGAGCTCCCTCCGGCGCCGCCCGGCGAGTTCCTGCTCATGGACGAGCCACAGCACGGGCGATACCGGAAGCCGCTGGTGGGGAGGTTCACCGTGCGCCGGATGCGGCTGCTCACCGAGCGCGTCGAGCAGATCACCGCCGAGTGCCTGGACGCCATGGAAGAGGCGGGGCCGTCGGCGGACCTGGTGACCGCGTTCGCCAAGCCCATCCCGACCATCGTCATCTGTGAGCTGCTGGGGGTGCCGTACGAGGACCGGGGCTCCTTCCAGGAGCAGATCGACGCGTTCATGGGCGGGGAGACAAGCGACGAGGAGCTGATCGCGGCCTACACCGCGACCCAGGACTACCTGGCGGGACTGGTGGCCGCCAAGCGCGCGCACCCCACCGACGACGTCCTCAGCGAACTCACCGGCAGCGACCTGACCGACGAGGAGCTCAAGGGGATCAGCCTGATCCTGCTGGCGGCCGGGCTCGACACCACGGCGAACATGCTGGCGCTGGGAACCTTCGCGCTGCTGCAGCACCCGGAGCAACTGGCCGCCCTGCGCGCCGAACCCGATCTCACCGATCGGGCCGTGGAGGAACTGCTGCGGTATCTCACCGTCGCCAAGTCGTTCATGAGGACGGCGCTGGTGGACGTCGAGGTCGGTGGCCGGCTCATCGAGGCCGGGACGACGGTCGTCCTGTCGTACAACACCGCCGACCGGGACCCCGAGCGTTTCACCGACCCCCACGTACTCGACCTCCGGAGGCAGGAGGGCGGGCACCTCGCCTTCGGCCACGGCATCCACCAGTGCCTGGGCCAGCAGCTGGCCCGTGTGGAGATGCGGGTCGCGTTCCCGGCACTGTTCAAGCGCTTCCCGACGCTGCGCCTTGCCGTACCGGCCGAGGAAGTCGCCCTGCGCCCGGAGACCGCGGACATCCACGGGGTGAAGAGCCTCCCGGTCACCTGGGACGTGTGACCGGAAGCCGGTGACGCGCCCCGGACCGTCGGCGGAGAAACCCCCGCCGCCGCGGGCCGGGCCGGCGTCACCTCCACGACGGCGGCCGTCCGGAAACGCTCGACCAGGTCTGCGTCGTAAGGAGGGCTCCCGGCGGGCGGACGACCCGGACCGTACAAGCCCGGCCGTCACCACCGCCGCACCCCTGGTCCCGGCACCGTCTCCCCGGTCGCGGGCGACAGCGGCTCCCCGGAGAACGCGACACCTCCCCGTGCACAGGTGGGTGGCATGTCATGGGCCCGACCGGGGTAGTCGGCAGTTCTGCACCTGAGCCGAGGAGGGACATGGCGGTCGCCGATGCCGGCACGGAGGATGCCCCCGTGACCGGGGGCCGGGCGTCCAGCTCCTCGCTCGACACCGTGCTGGAGGACATGGGAGCGCCTGCCGTCGTCGTCGACGACGACGGCCTCGTCGTCGCGGTGAACGAGGCGGCCCGGCGCATGCTGGGCAGAGAGTCCAAGGAACTCGTCGGGCACGATTCCCACGACCTGCTGCACCGCGACAGCCACGGGCATGCCATGCCCCGTACGCGCTGCCGGATGCGGAAGGCACTCCTCACCGGGAACGCCGCGCACGGTGACGCGGAATGGTTCGTCCGCGGGGACGGCACACTTGTCGAGTCGTCCTGGCTGGTCACGCCGTACTCGCTCGGACCGGGCGCGACGGGCGCGCTCGTGTTGCTGTACGGAGCGCGGCAGGGGGCACCTCGTCAGGGCGACGAGGAGAACTCCGCACCCATGCCGGAGCTGGACCGCCTGGCCCTGCTGGCGGAGACGACCACCCGGCTGACCTCCACCCTGGACGTGGACCAGGCACTGCACCGGCTGGCGGCCCTGACCGTGCCCAGGCTGGCGGACTGGGCGGTCGTCGATCTGCTCACCGAACAGGACGAGGTGCGACGCGCCCTGGTGGTGGAGCACAGGGACGGACTACTGGTCCAGCGCGATGACCTGCAGGGCCCCATGCCTCCTGTGCCGGAGGAGTCCCCGATGCCCCTGTCGCGTGCTCTGCGCGGCGCCGCCACCTCCCTGGCGGGCCCCGCCACCTACCAGGGCCCGCCCGATTCGGGCATCGCGGTCGAGCAGCGTCGTCTGTTCGCCGAGACGGGCATGCACTCCGCCGCCATCGCGCCCATCCGGGGCCTGCGCGACGTGCTCGGGGCCCTGACCCTGGGCCGCTCCCGGCGCCACGAGGCCTTCACCGCCGCCGATCTGCCGCTGCTGGAGGACCTCACCCGCCGGGCGGGCCTGGCGCTGGACAACGCACGCCTGTACCAGCGCCAGCGCAGAGTCGCCGAAACCATGCAGCGCCACCTGCTGCCCCAACTCCCCACCGTGCCCGGGGTGGTCATGACGGCGCGCTACGTGCCCGCTCCGGACGCCTCCTCCGTCGGCGGCGACTGGTACGACGCCTTCGCTCTGGGGGACAGCGCCCACGCCCTGGTCATCGGTGACGTCGTAGGGCACGACCTCGACGCCGCAGCCGGCATGGCGCAGGTGCGCAACATGCTGCGTGCCTTGGCGTGGTCCCGCCCGGAGGCCGCCCCCAGCACCACCACCACCCGGCTCGACGAGGCCATCAGGAACATAGCCGAGGTCCCGATGGCGACCATGGTCCTCGGCCGGCTGCTCCTCGGCGACGACGGGCTGTGGCGACTGCGCTGGACGAACGCCGGGCACCCTCCGCCGCTGCTGGTCAGCCACGACGGCCAGGCCAGCTACCTCAGCGACGCCCACGGCATCCTGCTCGGCACCGGAGTCACCGGACCGCGCCCCGACGCCGTCACCGTCCTGCCGCCCCGGGCCACGCTTCTGCTCTACACCGACGGCCTGGTCGAGTCGCCCCACCACTCCATCGACCATGGACTGGACCGGCTGCGCCGGCACGCGGCCTCCCTGGCCCACCGCCCGCTGGACTCCTTCTGCGACGCCCTGCTGGAGCAGGTCCGCCCCAGCGACAACGACGACGACGTCGCCATGCTGGCGCTGCGCACACCCGCTCCCGCATAGGCCGTCGGCCACCGTCGTCGCTCCGCAAACCGCCCGGCCGTGCGCCCCGGGCGGTGCTCGTACGGCGTGCGGTGTACGGCGTGCGGCGAGGAGGCTAGGCGTTGACCGCCGGGATGATCTCGGAGCCGTACGCGTCGATCGTGGCCTCCTTCGCGTCGTGCATGTCGTACACCGCGAACTGGTCGACGCCCAGCTCCCGCAGTGCCCTCAGTTTCTCGATGTGCGCGGCGGGCGGGCCCAGCAGGCAGAACCGGTCGACGATCTCGTCGGGGACGAAGGCGGTGTCGGGGTTGTCGGCGCGGCCGTGGTGGCTGTAGTCGTAACCGTGCCGGTCCTTGATGTACGCGGTCAGGGCCTCGGGAACCATGTCGGAGTGTTCGCCGTAGCGGCCGACCAGGTCGGCGACGTGGTTGCCGACCATCCCGCCGAACCAGCGGCACTGATCACGGGCGTGCGCGAGGTCGTCCCCCACGTAGGCGGGCGCGGCGACGCAGATCGTCACGGAGGACGGGTCACGCCCGGCCTCCTCGGCCGCCTTGCGCACCGCCTTGATCATCCACTCGGTGAGGAACGGGTCGGCGAGCTGAAGGATGAACCCGTCGGCCTTCCGCCCCGCCAGGGCGAGCGCCTTGGGCCCGTACGCGGCCATCCAGACGGGCAGCTTCCCGCCCTTCACCCAGGGCAGGCGGATCGGGTTGTCGTCGATGACGGCCTCGCGGCCCTCCGCCAGGTCGCGGATGACGTCGATGGCCTCACCGAGCCGCGCCAGAGTGTTGGGCTTGCGGCCCGCGACGCGCATGGCGGAGTCGCCCCGGCCGATGCCGCACACGGTCCGGTTGCCGTACATGTCGTTGAGCGTGGCGAAGGTGGAGGCGGTGACCTCCCAGGTCCTGGTCCCCGGGTTGGTGACCATGGGGCCCACCGTGAGCTTGCTGGTGTGTTCGAGGATCCGGCTGTAGATGACGAAGGGCTCCTGCCAGAGCACGGCGGAGTCGAAGGTCCAGCCGTAGCGGAAGCCGTTGCGCTCCGCGCGCTTCATCAGACCGACGACCGACGAGGCCGGCGGATCGGTCTGCAGGACGAGTCCGAAGTCCATGCGGAACTCCTCAGATCAGGTACTGGCAGGTGGAACGCGGGGTGTAGACGCCGTGCCCGGCCCGCCCCGTGTAGGTCCGGCGGTCGATGACGACCTCCCCGCGGGACAGCACGGTCTCCACCTGTCCGGTGACGGTCCGGCCCTCGTATGCGGAGTAGTCGACGTTCATGTGGTGGGTCTCGGCGGACAGGGTCTGGACCGCGTGCGGGTCGTAGACGACGACGTCGGCGTCGGCGCCGGGTGCGAGGGTGCCCTTCTTCGGGTAGAGGCCGAACATCCGGGCCGGGGTCGCGCAGGCGATCTCGATCCAGCGGCGGCGGCTGATGTGTCCGTCGAGCACCGCCTGGTGGAGCAGGTCCATGCGGTTCTCCACACCCGGCAGGCCATTGGGGATCTTGGAGAAGTCACCCCGGCCGAGCTCCTTCTGCCCCACGAAGCAGAAGGGGCAGTGATCGGTGGAGACCACTTGCAGATCGTTGGTACGCAGACCCCGCCAGAGTGCCGCCTGGTGCTCGCGCGGCCTGAGCGGCGTACTGCACACGTACTTGGCCCCTTCGAAGTCCGGCTCGGCGAGGTTGTCCGTGGACAGGAAGAGGTACTGCGGGCAGGTTTCGCCGAAGACGTTGAGGCCCGCACGGCGGGCGGTGGCGAGCTCGGCGACGGCCTCCTCGGCGGAGACGTGCACGACGTACAGCGGCGCCCCCGCGACCCGCGCGAGCTGGATGGCACGGTGCGTCGCCTCCGCTTCCAGCAGTGCCTTGCGGACCTCACCGTGGTACCGCGGATCGGTCTCGCCGCGCGCCAGGGCCTGCTCGACGAGGACGTCGATCGCGATGCCGTTCTCGGCGTGCATCATGATCAGTCCGCCGTTCGCCGAGGACCGCTGCATGGCGCGCAGGATCTGGCCGTCGTCGCTGTAGAAGACGCCGGGGTAGGCCATGAAGAGCTTGAAGGAGGTGACCCCCTCCTCGATCAGCAGGTCCATCTCCTTGAGCGAGGACTCGTTGACGTCGGAGAGGATCATGTGGAACGCGTAGTCGATGGAGCACCGGCCGTCGGCCTTGGCGTGCCAGGCGTCGAGGCCCTCGCGCAGCGTGTGACCGACCGACTGGACGGCGAAGTCGACGATGGTGGTGGTGCCGCCCCAGGCGGCTGCCCGGGTGCCGCTCTCGAAGTCGTCGGACGCGAAGGTCCCGCCGAAGGGCAGTTCCATGTGGGTGTGCGCGTCGACACCGCCCGGGACGACGTACTTGCCGGTCGCGTCGATCGTCCGGTCGGCGGTCCAGCCTTCGGCGACGGACGTGCCGTGCGCGGCGAGGGCGACGACCCGGCCGTCCTCGATCAGCACGTCGGCGTGGTTCTCGTCGGCGGCGGTGACGACCAGTCCGCCGCGGATCAGGGTTCGGGTGCTCATGGGTTGGGCCCCTTGCGGTAGTGGGCTGGTAGGGGGCGTGCCTCGTGGAGCGGGTCCGGTCGGGTCGGTGGGCGGGGTCCGGCCCGGTGCGCGGCCGCGGATGAAGGGCGGGACGGGTACCCCCGTGCCCGCGGGGCTACCGGCGGCCGGGGGATCGACGACGCGGCGGGCCAGGGGCCGACGTCCCCGCGGACGGGCCCATCGCCCTCCGGCCGGGGGTCCGCCGGGCGTGCCCGGCGGGCCCTCGGGGCCCCGCACCGAGGGGACCTGCCCCAGGCCACGCCTCGGGGCGCCGGCCGGGCCCCGTGCCCCATGCCCTTCCGACGCCTGACCGGGCCGTCAGACGGAGCGCAGGGCCTGTTCCAGGAGGGCTGCGCCCTCTTCGGCCTCGGCCACCGTCAGCGACAGCGGCGGGGCGACGCGCAGGGCGCTGGTGTCGTGGCCGCCGCCCTTGCCGATGAGCAGTCCGGCTTCGCGGGCCGCCTCCAGGACGGCGGCGGCCGCCTGCGGATCGGCCTCGTCGGTGCCGGGCTTCACCAGTTCGATGCCGATCATCAGACCGCGGCCGCGCACCTCGCGTACCAGCGGGCTGGCCGCCCCGATGGCGCGCAGCCGCTGGATGAGCAGACCGCCCACGCGCCGGGCGTTGCCCTGGAGGTCGTGCTCCAGGAGGTACGAGAGGTTGGCGAGACCCGCCGCCATGGTGACCGGCGAGCCACCGAACGTGGAGATCGAGTTTGCCGTCAGCGAGTTCATGATCCCGGCGCGGGCCACGACACCGCCGATGGACATGCCGTTGCCGATGCCCTTGGCGAAGGTCAGTACGTCCGGCGGGCCGCTGCCCGCGTGTGCCTGCCACCCCCAGAAGTGCTCACCCGTACGGCCCCAGCCGGTCTGCACCTCGTCGCTGATCCACAGGATGCCGTGCCGGTCGAGCACCTCCCGGAACGCGGCGTACAGCCCGTCGGGCGGGGAGGTGAAGCCGCCGACTCCCTGGATGGGTTCGGCGATCAGTGCGGCGACGTCGGCGGTGTGGCCGAGCAGGTCCTCCAGGTCGGCGACGCACGCCCGGACGAACTCGGTGTCCGAGAGGTGGGCGAAGGGACCCCGCGACCGGACGCCGCCGTGCACGTACAGCGTCTGGAGCGGGGAGAGGCCGGTGGGGGTCCAGGCCCGGTTGCCGGTGATCGACACGGTGGAGAACGACCGGCCGTGGTAGCTGTTGCGCATCGCGAGGATCTGGTTCGACCGCCGGTGCGCGGTGGCCAGCAGCAGGGCGGTGTCGTTCGCCTCCGTGCCCGAGGTGGTGAAGAAGACCCGGGCGTCCGGGATGCCGGAGAGGTGGGCGACCCGCTCGGCGAGCTCGATCATCGGGCGGTTGAGGTAGAGCGTCGAGGAGTGGATGATCCGCCCGGCCTGCTCGCTGACGGCCTTGGTGACCTCGGGCAGCGCGTGTGCGGTCATGGTGGTGAGGATGCCGCCGAAGAAGTCCAGATAGCGCTTGCCCCCGGCGTCCCAGACGTGGCGGCCCTCGCCGTGGGTGATCTCGATCGGGTTCCGGTAGTAGAGCGAGACCCAGTCCGGGATGACCGCCCTGTGCCGGTCGTGAAGGCTGTTCACGGCTTCACCAGCCCCTCGTACGCGTCGGGCCTGCGGTCCCGGTAGAACGCCCACTGCTGCCGCACCTCGTCGATCAGGTCGAGGTCGAGGTCCCGGACGACCAGTTCCTCCTCCTTGTCGGAGGCCCGCTCACCGACGAACTGGCCGCGAGGGTCGACGAAGTAGCTCGTGCCGTAGAAGTCGTTGTCGCCGTACTCCTCCTGCCCGACGCGGTTGATGGCGGCGACGAAGTACTCGTTGGCGACGGCCGCGGCCGGCTGTTCCAGCTGCCACAGGTGGGAGGAGAGGCCCCGGTGGGTGGCGGAGGGGTTGTAGACCAGCTGCGCGCCGCCCAGGCCGAGTTGGCGCCACCCCTCGGGGAAGTGGCGGTCGTAGCAGATGTAGACGCCGATCCTGCCGGCGGAGGTGTCGAAGACGGGCCAGCCGAGGTTGCCGGGCCTGAAGTAGTACTTCTCCCAGAATCCCTTGACCTGCGGGATGTGGTGCTTGCGGTACTTGCCGAGGTACGAGCCGTCGGCGTCGATCACGGCGGCGGTGTTGTAGTAGAAGCCGGCGCCCTCGACCTCGAAGACCGGTACGACGATCACCATTCCGGTCTCCCGGGCCAGGTCCCGCATGCGGCGGACCGTCGGGCCGTCGGGGACCGGCTCGGCCCAGCGGTAGTGCTCGGGCTCCTGGACCTGGCAGAAGTACGGTGCGTTGAACACCTCTTGGAAACCGATGACCTTGGCGCCCTGGCGGGCCGCCTCCCGGGCATGCTCCTCATGCTTGGCGATCATTGATTCGGTGTCGCCGGTCCAGGTCGCCTGGACGAGTGCGGCGCGCACGATGTGGGACATGAGCTGCTCCTTCGGCACGGCGTCAGAGAGCCTCTACGCACGTAGATTCAGTACGTAGGAGGAGAACGTAAGCCTCGTCACATCCCTGAGCAAGACCGCCGCCATCAACCACCAGAGTCGATCATGTTTCATACCCGACTGGTCGACACCGGTCGGAATGCGTCACCGAATCAGCCACCCAGTAACCCGGCGACCCGCAGGGCGTGCACGAGGTTCCGCTCGTGCGACGGTGACAGCGCCCGGGCGGCCTCGACCAGGGGCGGGACCAGCCGGTGGGGGGCGTGGGCGGCGAGCCGGGCGGCCTCCTCGGCGGTACGGCTGCGCACGAACGCCTCGATCAGCGCACGGGCGTTCCGGTCGTCCGTGTCGAGCGCGAGCACCGCTGCGGCGGTCTCCTCGGTGGGCCTGGCCACGCCCTGGCGCAGCAGCCCGTGGGCGTCCTGCTCCCGGCCGCCCCGGGCGAGCGCGTCCGCCAGGGCGGCGAGCCGCTCGGGAGGCAGCGAGGCGGCCTCCCACAGGAGGGTGGCCCAGTCGGCGCCGAGGCCCTGGCGGTGGAGCTCCAGGGCGAGCGGGGGCAGCCACGACGGCGGCCACCGGGCGGCCTCGCACAGCAGCGCGTGCGCTTCGCCGCCGCGGCCCGCGGTACGCAGTCCCAGCAGCGCCGTCACGGCATCCCGCGCGGCCCTTCGGGCGTCGTCCGCGTCGAACGGGTCCGGCGGTTCCGGTTCCGCCCGGGGCGCGGGGCGCTCGCCGCCCCCGAAACGGGCGCCCCGGGGGCCGGCCGCGGTGACGGGCAGCTCGGGCAGGGCGGAGGCGGCATGAGGGCCCCCGTCCGGCCGGGTCCCGTGCTCCTCCGCGCCACCGGCCGCGCCGGTCACCTCCCTCCCGTACCCCGGCGTCGCCTCCGCCCCGCCGGTGTCATCGGCGTCGTCATCCACGTCGAGCCAGGCGTACCGCGCCCCCCGGGGCCGCCTGCGTCCCGCCGCCGAGGCCCTGCCGCGTCGGGCCCGGCCGAAGACGCCCCTGGCCGGGGCGCCGGCTCCGGCTCCGAGGGACCCACTGCCCCGGGGCCGGGGCCCGGCGGGGGCGGGGCGGGGCTCCGGGGCGTGCGCCGGAGGGGTGACCGCGGCGTCGGGGCCGAGGGGGCCGGCCGGCACGGAACGTGCCGGCCCGGTCGGGGACTCCCCGGGCGTCGGCGCCGAAGGCACGGGCGCGGTCGGGGACATCGCGGGCCCCGCGGGCGGGGGCGGCCGGAACCAGTCGTCCGGCAAGGCAGGACCCTCCGGTGCCAGGGCCGCCAGCCGGGCTTGCAGCTCAGCGATCCGGGCCGTCGCCCGGGCGTGGTCGTCGCGCAGCCAGGCCAGGTCGGCGGCGAGTTGCCGCGCCTCCGGCGAGTCCTCCGCCATGCCGCGCAACAGGCCGATCAGCCGTTCGCCCCGCTCGTGGGCCCGGGCCTGCTCGTGTGTCATCAGCTCCAGCCGGTCCCGCAGCGCCTCACGGCCGCCCGCGCGCCGGTCGTGCGCGGCGGCGGCCGCGCTGTGCAGCCGCCGGGCGCGCGCCTCCTCGGCGGGCGCGCCCCGCGGGGACCCCAGGGCGACGTGGTCCTGGAGCAGCGCCTCCACGACGTCCCACGGCGGGATCTCCGCCCCCTCCAGGCAGGCCCGCAGGCCGCCGGGGTCGCGCCGGCGGAAGACCCCGTACCACCCGCCGTCCTGATCGAGCGGAGCCACCAGTTCCCGCAGGTGACTCGCGAACAGCCCCATTGCGGACGGGTGTTGCTGCACCGCCATGTACGCCCCTGCCCCACGGTCGACTGGAACCCGGCCCGCAGGCATTCGACCGCAACCGTGTTACGGCACGGCTACAGGAGCTTTTCCTTCAGAACTCCACGGCGATCGCGACATGCGGCCGCTTGCCCCGCCGCACCAGCGTCGCGGGCAGGTCGACCAGCCAGAACTGCCAGGTGTACTTGCGGGAGAGCAGCTTGCGCACGCCCTTCAGGTCGTCGAGCAGCCGCGCCGTGCCCGGTGTCCTCGGTGTGCCCTCGGCGACCCGGCCGCGCACGTCACAGACGGCGACCACGACACGGCTGTCGCGGCGGAGCCGCTTGACCTTCCAGGAGTCGGCGCGCGTCCAGACGAACAGTTCGTCGCCGTCGACCGCGAACCAGACCGGTGTGGCGACCGCCGTGCCGTCCTTGCGGAACGTGGTCAGACTGACGTACCGGGCGCGTCGAAGCTCTTCGCTCATCACGCTCACGACCGTACGCCCCCGCTTCCCGCCCGCGCTCCGGCGCCCTGCCCTCCGGGGCCCTGCCCTCCGGCCGCCGGACCGTCCGGGTCCCCGGGGGCCGGCATGCCGGTGGGCCGGTGGGCCGGTGGACCGGTGGACCGGGCGAGGGGCGCCGGTGACGTCCTGGCCCTTGTCCACCTCACGACATCCGGGTGGCTCGACCCGTCGTGCCGGGTAGTCCTACCCAGCCCCTGTGGCCCCCGCGTACGGACGGAGTACCGCCCATGGCCCCCTGCCACATCCCCCCGGACCACGACCCGGACGTGATCAAAGCCGTCTACGCCGTCGGCCGTGAACTCGGCGTCTCCGGCAAGGTGATGCTCGCCGCCTTCGAGGCGGGCTGGGTGGAGTCCCATATGAACAACCTGGACTGCGGCGACCAGGACTCGCTCGGGGTCTTCCAGCAGCGCCCGAGCCAGGGCTGGGGCAGGCCGGAGCAGATCATGCGGGTGCCGTACGCCGCCAAGCGGTTCTTCACCCGGGCCGTCCGCGTCGAGCAGCGGTCACCGGACCTTTCGCCGGGGCGTACGGCCCAGGCAGTGCAGCGTTCGTCCTTTCCCGACCGCTACGACGAGGCGGAGGCCAAGGCGCGCGCGCTGCTGGCGGAGGCGGAGGAGTCGGCCCGCGACGAGGCGGCCTGAGCCGGCGGGAGAACAGCGGGTGCGGCAGCGGTGCGACGCCGATGGCCCGCCCGGACGGAGCGCGGCGACCGACGGCAAAGCGGCGTGGGGGCACCTCCCGTGCCCGAAGGGCTACGGGGGAGGGCGTGCGGGGCGTCGCGGTCAGGGCGGGACCTTCCGGACACGGCGTGGATGTCTAGACGGGCGTCAAGGCGCAGTGGACGGCCAGGTCGTCCATGGACAGCTCCAGCACGCCCGCCAGTGCGGCGACGGTGAAGAAGGCCGGAGTGGGGGCGCGGCCCGTCTCGATCTTGCGCAGCGTCTCGGCGGAGATCCCGGCGACGGCCGCGATCTCGACCATGCTGCGCGCACCGCGAGCCTCCCGGAGCAACCGGCCCAGGCGTTCGCCGCGTTCACGCTCTTCGGGGGTGAGAGGGGTACGGACCATTCCGTCATTCTAATACCTCGCGCACGCGCCGCGCCGGAGCCGCCCGAGCACACCGGACCGGTATGTCGCCTGCCCCGGGAGGAGCAGGACCGACGCCTTCCTGGACACCCGCGCCGGTGTGCCCGCCGACGCCCGGGTCGCGGCGCGGGCGCGGGAGCCCGTGCCGGACAGGCCGCCGTCCGGTGTCGCGCTGCGCGCCCCGGACCGGGACCGGTGCGGGGGGCCGGGGCGCGGGGAGCCTAGGGCCAGGGGGGCCGCGTACGCCGGTCGGCGTCCGCGGCCCCGCCCGCGTGCGGCGTGGTCAGCTGCCGCCCGGCACACCCGCGGGACGCCCGTTGCCGCGCGTCAGCGAGTAACCCCAGATGCCCGCCAGCGCCGCCAGGGCGGCACCGCCCGCGGTCCACAGCCAGCGTGTGGACCACCAGCCGGAGGACCAGCCGTCCTCGGGCTCGACCGTGGCCGACGAGCCCTGCGTCAACGGCGTGGACAGGCGGCCGTCCACGGCCGCCGCGGCGCCCGCGTCGGCGGTGCTGACGTCCAGCGACGCCTCGAAGGGCAGACCCACATCGGTGGCGGCCAGGCGGACCGCCGTGAGGCGCACGTAGTACGCGCCGGGCAGCGGATCGCCGGACCACGGCTCCGCCCAGGCGCGGACCGTGCGCAGGTGGCAGGTCAGCTCGACCGAGGCGGCGCCCGACGCCGTGGCGGTCTGGCTGCCGAATCGGCATGCCTGGCGCCGGCGCAGTCCGTCGTACACGTCCACCTGCCAGGTGGACGCCGCCCGGACGGTGGCCGACTCGGGCAGTTTCACGGACGCCCGGACGGTGGGGCGCTGAGCGGCGTCGGCGGGGAACTGCCAGTACAGGTAGTCACCGGTCGACGCCTGCGCCGTGGCGCGCTGCCCCGGGCGCACGGCGGTGGCCGTCCGGAACGACGTGCCCGCCTCGGTCGGCGCCGCCTCCTCGCCCTTCGAGGGGGCCGGGCCGGGCGAGGCGGTCTCCGCCACCGACACCCCGGGAAGCCCCATGAGCGCGGTCCCGGCGAGCAGGACGGCTGCGGTCAGGGTCCGTACGGTACGCATCAGTTGGTCCTCCACACGGAGACGCGCCAGCGCGAGAGCCAGCCCCACAGCAGTCCGGCCGCGAAACCGGCGAGCACGAGCACGACCAGCAGCCACCAGCCGCGTCCGAGCCCGAAGAAGGCGGCGTCACCCGCCTCGTCGGGTCCGTCCACGACGGCGATGCTGAGCTCGACGGGCAGGCCCGGCGTGGTCTTGACCGAGGCGGGCGCGGAGAAGGAGTTGCTGACCCGCAGACAGACCGTCTCGGCCGCGGGCTTGTCCGAGTCCGCGTCCGCGTCGTCGGACTCGGGCTTCGGATAGCGCAGCCCGGTCGAGATGACGTCCGTGCGTCCGTCCCCCGCGGCCTCGCCGCGGACGATCTCCCGGCCGGGGAGGGTCGAGGCGCGCAGCAGCACGCCGTAGTCGGGGTTGACGGCGCGGTCGGCGGCGATGCTCACCGAGGCGCGCAGCTCCTGGCCGGGCAGGACGTCCACCCGGTACCAGCGGTGTTCGGCGAACGCCTCCCGGTCGGTGTAGAGGCCGGGCTCCAGCAGGGGCGCCTTCTCGCAGCGGTCGGCGCCCTGGGTCGCGACCGGCGTGAGGGTGGGCTCGGCCGCGCGGTCGACCAGTTGGCCGACCCGGTCGGAGAGTTCGTCGGTGTGCTGCACCGAGGTGTAGGTGCCGCCCGTGGCCTCGGCGATGCAGATCAGCTGGGCGCGGGTCTTGGCGTCGGGCACGAGCCCGAGGGTGTCGATGGTGAGGTGGATGCCCTTGGCGGCGATCTCGCGGGCCACCTCGCACGGGTCGAGCGGGGCGCAGGTGTCCTCGCCGTCGGTGATGAGGACGATGCGACGGGTGGCGTCGCCGCCTTCCAGGTCGTCGGCGGCGCCGAGCAGCGCGGGGCCGATGGGCGTCCAGCCGGTCGGGGTGAGGGTGGCCACCGCCGTCTTCGCCTCGGTCCGGTCCAACGGGCCGACCGGGTAGAGCTGCTTGGTGTCCTTGCAGCCCTCCTTGCGGTCCTTGCCCGGGTAGTTGGCGCCGAGGGTGCGGATACCGAGGTTCACCTCGGCCGGGACCGCGTCCAGCACCTCGTTGAACGCCTGCTTGGCCGCGGCCATGCGGGACTGGCCGTCGATGTCGCGGGCCCGCATGGAGCCGCTGACGTCGAGGACCAGTTCGACCTTGGGGGTCTGCTTCTCGGCCGGTTCGGCGTCGGCCCGGGCGACCGCGGGGAACAGCCCGCCCGTCAGGGTGACCAGCAGGCCGCACAGGGCGGCCGCCAGTCGTTTACTTGTGATCATCGGCGGATCATATTGATCGCGGAGAGTCGGCCCCAACTCTCCGGTGGTCCCGGCTGTCCGGTGGTCCCGTTCTCCGGTGGCCCCGCTCTGTGTTCCTCCCGCGCCCGTGCTCCGGCCGGATCGGGGCGCGGATCCGCGCGTCAGGCCCGGGCGAACACTCCGGCCAGCCGCCGCAGACCCTCCTGGATCTCCGTCGGCGAGTGCGTGGTGAACGAGAGCCGCAGGGCTCCCGGGTCGGGCTTGCCCGCGAAGAACGGCGCACCGGGGACGTAGGCGACGTCGTTCCCGACGGCGAGGTGCAGCAGTTCCGTGGCGTCTTGGCCCTCGGGGAGCCGCGCCCAGACGAACATGCCGCCCTCGGGGCGGTTCCAGCGGCTCGCGGCGGGCAGCGCGTCGCCGAGGCCCCCGAGGAGGGCGTCGCGGCGTTCCCGGTACGCGCCGCGGATGACGGCGACGTGCGCGTCGAGGTCGCGGTCGCGCAAGTACCGGGCGGCGGCGGCCTGGTCGACGGTGGAGGTGTGGAGGTCGGCGGACTGCTTGGAGATCACGCAGGCCCGGCGGAGAGCGGCCGGGGCCCGCAGGTATCCGAGGCGCAGCCCGGGGGCCATGATCTTGGAGAAGGAGCCGAGCAGCACGGTGCGGTCCGCCGCGGCGGGTATGGAGGCGATCCACGGCACGGGCTCGCCGTCGTAGCGGAGTTCGCCGTACGGGTCGTCCTCGACGATCCAGAAACCGTGACGCTCGGCGGCCTGGGCGACCGCGCGCCGGCGCGCGAGGGGCAGCGTGCGGCCGGTGGGGTTCTGGAAGGTCGGCACCAGGTAGAGGAGCTTCGGCCGCTCGCGCACCACGATCTCCTCCAGCGCCTCGGGGTCCAGCCCCTGTTCGTCGGTCGGCACCGGCACCACGCGCGCCCCGGCGAACCCGAAGCACTGGAGGGCGGCCAGGTAGCAGGGGTCCTCGACCAGCACCACGTCACCGGGCTCGAGCAAGGCGATGGCGAGCAGGGTCAGCGCCTGCTGCGAGCCCGTCGTGACGATCAGGTCGTCGGCACCGGTCGGCAGCCCCCGCACGGTCATCCGCTCGGCCACCGCCGCGCGCAGGTCCGGGTCGCCCTCGGTCGTCGAGTACTGGAGGACCCGGTCCGGGGCGTCGGCCAGAACACCGGCGTAGGCGGCCCGTATGCCCTCGCTGTCGAACAGCTCCGGGGCGGGCAGGCCGCCCGCGAAGGAGATCACCTCGGGGCGGGCGGTCAGGGCGAGGATGTCGCGTACGGGCGAGGAACCGACCGTGGTGGCACGGGCGGCGGTCGCGGGAAGCTCGGCTCGGGTCATGGCCGCAGCTTACGAATATTCGTTGCGGTGTCCACATAGTCGGTCACGGTACGAGCGGGACCCGTCGGACGCGGTGGGCTCCGGGCCCGACGCCCGAGCGTCGGCGGGCCCGTCCCCCTCGGCGCGACCGGGTGTCCGGACAGCGGTGCGGCCCGCCCGGAAGGGGCGGGCCGTCCGGCGGGGCTGCCGCGGACGGCCGGGCCGGGTACGAAGGCCGGGCCGGGCTCACGAGCCGGTCCGCGAGGCACCGGAGCCGGGTCCGGAAGCCCCGTCGGGATCGGCACCGGCCGGGCCGGCGCCGGTTCGGCTCCCCCGGTTCGGCCCGGCGGACGCGGCCTACGGCCTGCCCGCCGGCCGGACGACCATCGCCGAGCCGCCGCCGCGGCGCGTCTTCTCCGCGGCGGCCAGCCAGCGGCCGTCCGGCAGGCGCTGGATGCCTGTCGCCGCGCCGATCTCCGGATTCAGGCGGAACGCGTGGCCGAGGGCCTCCAGCCGGGCGCGCGACGGGCTGTCGTAGAGAGCGGGCTCCAGCTCCGTCGTCGGCTGGTTGCGCTGGCTCGCGCGCGGCGCCGCGATCGCCTCGACCAGGGGCAGGTCGCGGTCGAGCACATTGGTCAGGGTCTGGAGGACCGTGGTGATGATCGTCGCGCCGCCCGGGGAGCCCAGCGCCAGCACCGGCCTGGCGTGGTCGTCCAGGACGATCGTCGGGGACATCGACGAACGCGGGCGCTTGCCCGGGCCGGGCAGGTTCGGGTCGTGGACGGCCGGGTCGGCCGGGGCGAAGGAGAAGTCGGTCAGCTCGTTGTTGAGCAGGAAGCCGCGCCCGGGCACGGTGATGCCGCTGCCGCCCGTCGACTCGATCGTCAGCGTGTACGCGACGACGTTGCCCCACTTGTCGGAGGCCGTCAGGTGGGTGGTGTTCTCGCCCTCGTACGTCGTGGGGGCGGCCGTGCCGCCGGGTGCGCACGGGCGCGGGTCGCTCGGGTCGCCGGGGGCGAGGGGGCTGGTCAGTACGGAGTCGTCCTTGATGAGGCAGGCGCGCGAGTCGGCGAAGCGCTGCGACAGCAGCCCCCGCACCGGGACGTCCTCGAAGGCCGGGTCCCCGACCCACCGGCCCCGGTCGGCGAACGCGATGCGGCTCGCCTCGATGTAGCGGTGCAGATACGCCTCCGGCGAGGCGGCGGACAGGTCCGAGCCCTCCAGGATGTTCAGCGCCTCGCCCACGGTGGTCCCGCCGGACGAGGAGGGGGCCATGCCGTAGACGTCGAGCCCCCGGTACGAGATCTTCGTCGGCCGCTGCCGCTCCGTCCTGTACCCCGCCAGGTCACGCACCGTCAGGTCCCCGGGCCGCACAATACGGGTGGCGCCCTCGCGGACCGGCGGGTCCTGCACGGTCCGCACGATGTCGCGCGCCAGCCCGCCCCGGTAGAGGGCCTGCGTTCCCTGCCGCCCCAGCTTCTCGTACGTACGCGCCAGGTCCGGGTTCTTGAAGGCCGATCCGACCACGGGCAGCTGCCCGCCGGGCAGGAAGAGCTCCGCCGTGGCGGGGAAGTCGCGGAACCGCGCCTCGTTCGCCTGAGTCTGGGCGCGGAAGGTGGCGTCCACGGTGAAGCCGTCCCTGGCGAGCCGCTCGGCGGGTTCGAGCAGCCGGCGGAGGGACTTGGTGCCCCACGCGTCGAGTGCCGCCTCCCAGGTGGCGGGCGTCCCAGGGGTTCCGACGCCGAGCCCGCTGGTCATGGCCTCCGCGAAGGGGATGGGCCGGCCGTTCTCCAGGAACAGTGAGGCGTCCGCCGACCTGGGCGCGGTCTCGCGTCCGTCGATGGTGTGCACCTCGCGGGTTCCGGCGTCGTAGTAGACGAAGTAGCCGCCCCCGCCGATGCCGGCCGAGTACGGCTCGGTGACCCCGAGGGCGGCCGCGGTCGCCACCGCCGCGTCCACGGCGTTCCCACCGGCCCGCAGCACCGAGATCCCGGCCGCGGAGGCGTCCGCGTCCACGCTCGCGACCGCTCCCCCGTAGCCGACCGCCACCGGCACCTTCACCGGTGCGGTGCTCCCGGTCGTCGGCGGCGCCGCCGCGCCCACCGAGAGCACCGTCGCGGCGACCGCGGCGAGCGAGACGTTCCGTACAGTGGACCGACGCATCCGTACCTCCAG
Organism: Streptomyces sp. SP18CS02; assembly: GCF_036322365.1. NCBI lineage: Bacteria > Bacillati > Actinomycetota > Actinomycetes > Kitasatosporales > Streptomycetaceae > Streptomyces > Streptomyces sp. SP18CS02. Next base: position 125,970 of record NZ_JAQYXC010000281.1, on the reverse strand, counting down.
TCAACGACCGTCCGCGCAGCGTAACTTCGCGCGGGGCGCCTTGCCAGGACCGCCTCGAACAACATGTCGTGCGCCCGCTAGCATGCGCGCCCATGAACGAGGACCTGCGCAACATCGTGCTGGGTGTCATGGCCACGGGGATCAGCGCCTCCCTCGGCTGGGTGGCCCGCAACGCCCTGTGGCGCCGCAAGCTCCGCCGCAAGCAGGCGTTCTTCGGCCTGCCGGGACACGCGGAGTGCGTACTGGTCGTCAACCGCGAGGCCGGCAGCGAGGGGGCCGTGCACCGCTTCGACGTGTTCGCCCTGCTCGAACTGGCCGCGCTCATCAAGGACTGCGGGGCGCACGCCCGGATCGTGCAGCACGACATCGCACAACAGGGCTTCGGCGAACGTACGGAGTTCTGTCTGGGAGGACCGTACTCAAACAAACGTATGGCCGCTCATCTCCGGACCCTGCTGCCCGGTCTGAAGGTCAACCTGGACGTGGAGCCGGGGCCCGAGCGGGGGGCGTTCGAGATCGGCTCCGAGCGCTACCGCATGGAGCCCGGCGTCCGCGAGTACGTCGTCCTGGCGCGGCTCACGGCGGGCGAGGGCGCCCGGCCGGTGTTCCTGTTCTGCGGCCAGCGCGCCATCACCAACCAGGCGGCGACCCGCTACCTGGTCCGTCACCACGAGAAGCTGGCGCGCAAGCACGGCGACGGCTCGTTCGTGCTGCTGCTGAAGGTCGTCAGCTCACAGTCGTACGGCCCCGATGTGGTGGAACTGGTGGCCGATGTGACCCGCGACGCCCAGGCGTCCGCCCCGGTCGTGCGCACCTCCCAGCGGGCGGCCGGCTGAGGCACCGGCGACCCGTCGCGGGGCCCGCGGGAGGCGTGCACCGCCCCTTCGGCTGTCCCCGCCCCTTCGCTGTCCCCGCCCGCCGCTTTCCACGCCCGCCGCGCCCGGTCCATCCGCCCCATCCGTCCAACGAAATGTGTCGTTGTTGTGCGGATCACATCCAGCACGGGCGGAAATTCTCCGATTTCGGCAACCCGACTCCTCTGCTCCTCCTCTCACTGAAGGACAGAGATCGCATCGGAGGTTTTCCAGTTGAGCCGCACACGCCCGCGCACCCCGTTCCGCACCGCCGCCGTGGCCGGCACCGCGGTCCTCGCCGCGGCCCTCACCGCGTGCTCAGGCGGTTCGGGAACCGCCGACGACGGGGCCGCCAAACCGGAGACCCGGATCTCGGTGAACCTGACCGGCAAGCAGGCCAAGGCCGGCGAGCCGGTCCGGGTGACGCTCGCCGAGGGCAGGCTCAAGCAGGTGACCGTGACCGACTCCAGGGGGGCGACGCTCCAGGGCGCCGTCTCGGCGGACGGCAGGAGCTGGACGTCCACCCGTACGGCCGCCCCGGGCACCGGTTACACGGTCGAGGCCCGGGACGCCGACGGCGGTACCGCCAAGGCGGACTTCGCCACCGCCGCCCCCGAGAAGGTCAACAAGCTCAGCCTGGCCCCGGGCAAGAACGCCACGGTGGGCGTGGGCCAGCCACTGTCGATCGTGTTCGACCATCCGGTGAAGAACAAGGCGGCGGTGGAGAAGCAGCTCAAGGTCACCACCTCGGACAACACCCAGGGCTCGTGGGGCTGGATGCAGGACTGGTCGGGCAAGGACCGGGTCGACTGGCGCCCCCGGGAGTACTGGAAGGCCGGCACCAAGGTGACCCTGAAGGCCGAACTGAACGGCGTCGACTCGGGGCCCGGCGGCTGGTTCGTCCGCGACTACACGACCGGGATGACCATCGGCAGGAACCAGCTCGTCAAGGTCGACCTCGACAACCACCGGCTGAAACTGCTCCGGGACGGCCGGCAGGTCAGGGACATCCCGATGTCGGGGGGCACGCCCGGCGGTGACAAGGCGTCCTGGCGGGGGAAGACCGTGCTGATGTCGAAGGAGGGCACGATCAACATGCGCTCCGAGACGGTGGGCCTCGGTGACGCGTACGACAAGATGGTCGACTCCTCGATGCGGTTGACCTGGTCGGGGATGTACGCGCACGCCGCGCCCTGGAACGCCGCGTACTTCGGCAGCGCCAACAAGAGCTCCGGCTGCATCGGCATGAGCGACTCCGACGCCAAGTGGGTCTACGACCAGGTGCAGGTCGGCGATCCGTTCGAGGTGACGGGGGACGACGCCAAGGGCACCCAGGCGCTCAACAACGGCTACGGCGAATGGAATCTCTCCTGGGCCGACTGGCAGGCGAAGAGCGCCCTGCGGTGAGGCGGGGGAACCACCCCCGCCCGGCCCGGAACCCCCGGGAGCGGAACCCCCGGAAGCGGGACACACCGCCTCGGCGCCGCGATGGCGCGGCCCCGCGCCGGGCAGCTCGCTGACACCTCGTCCAACAATCGTTACCGGGGCGTAACTTACCGACCGGTTACCTTCGGTAAGCCCATGCGGTTACCTTCGGTTCACTTTTCAAGAACAGAAGGAGTGACCCGTGGGACACCCGCGCACAGCCCTGCGTTCTTCGGCGGCGGGGGCGGTATCGGCCGTCCTGGTCGCCGGGGCGGCCTTCGGGCTCGCCCCCACGGCGGCGGCCGCCGCCGGCCCCGCCGGGGGTATACGGTTCGTCGACATAGCGGGCGACGGCGGCACGGTGCTCAAGGCCAATGTCCTCACCCCCGCCGACGCCGACGGCACCCGCCGGTACCCGGTCGTCGTGCTGCCCACCAGCTGGGCCATGCCCCAGGTCGAGTATCTCGCCCAGGCCAGGAAGCTCGCCGACTCCGGCTACGTGGTGATCGGCTACAACTCCCGCGGCTTCTGGGAGTCCGGCGGGAACATCGAGGTCGCCGGGGCACCGGACATCGCCGACGCCTCGAAGGTCATCGACTGGGCGCTCGCCCACACCCCGGCCGATCCGGCGAAGGTCGGCATGGCGGGCGTCTCCTACGGCGCGGGCATCAGCCTCCTCGCCGCCGCGCACGACCGGCGCATCAAGGCCGTGGTGGCGATGAGCGGCTGGGCCGACCTCATCAACTCCATCTACAGCGGCCGTACGCAGCACCTCCAGGCGGCCGCCCTGCTCGGCGGCTCCGGCTACCTCACCGGCCGCCCCAGTGCCGAACTCCAGTCGGTCCTGGGCAACTTCCTCTCCTCCAACCTGTCCAAGGAGCAGGAGATGATCGACTGGGGGGCCAAGCGCTCCCCCGCCACCCAGCTCGACCGGATCAACGCCAACGGCGCCGCCATCATGCTCGGCAACGCCTGGGGCGACACGATCTTCCCGCCGAACCAGTACGCCTCCTTCTACGAGAAGCTGACCGGCCCCAAGCGCCTGGAGCTGCGCCCCGGCGACCACGCCACCGCCGAGGCCACAGGACTGCTCGGCCTGCCCAACGACACCTGGACGAACGCCCACCGCTGGTTCGACCACCATCTCAAGGGCGCCGCCAACGGCATCGACCGCGAGCAGCCGGTCCAGCTCAAGTCCCGCTCGGGCGGCGGCTACGAGGGCTACGCCGACTGGAAGTCGGTCGGCGCCGACGAGCGGAAGATCGCCCTCGCCGGACCGCAGCGGATCCACGCGAACGTCGACTCGGGGGCCAACGGCGGCATCGTGCTGCTGTCCAACGCCCGCGACCAGTTCCTCAAGCTACCCCCGACCGCGTCGATCCCCCTGCTGCCCCGCTCCTTCGCGGCCGTATGGCAGTCCGAGCGGTACGACTCCGTACAGCGGATCCGGGGCACGGCGAAGCTGCACACCACGGTCACTCCCACCGCGGAGAGCGGCACCCTCGTCGCGTACCTCTACGACGTGGGCCCGCTCGGAGTCGGCAAGCTGGTGAGCAACGCTCCGTACACCTTCCACGACCGGACGCCCGGCCGACCGTTCGCCGTGGACCTGGAACTGTTCTCCACCGCCTACGACGTCCCGGCCGGCCACCGGCTCGCCCTGGTCGTCGACACCGTGGACCCGCTCTACATCGAGCACAACCCGTCCGGCGCACGGCTGACCTTCTCCTCGCCCGAGGCCGACCCGTCGTACGTGTCGGTCCCGCTGCGCGAGGAGTGATCACCGGCCGCCGCCGGCCGGGCACACGGCCCCACTCGCCGTTGCTCTCCCCCTACGTCTGCGCGGCCGTGGGGGGACCACCGGGCAGCCGCGTCTCCGATTCGGCGGCCGCGATGTCCACGCCCTCCGTCTTGGGGTTGCGGCGCTGCCTGCCGGCCACCCAGGTGGCGAACCAGGAGAGCAGCATGCACATCCCGATGTAGATCGGCGAGATCACCATCACCACGGGGATGAACGGCAGATCGTAGTCGAGATTGGACGCGATGAGCTTGCCCGCGTGGAGGAACTCCTCATAGGTGATGAGGTAGCCCAGCGAGGTGTCCTTGAGGGCGACCACCAGCTGGCTGATGATGGTGGGCAGCATGGCGCGCACACCCTGCGGTACCAGGACGTACGTCATGACCTGGGTCTTGCGCATGCCCAGCGAGTACGCGGCCTCCCGCTGTCCGCGCTCCACGGAGCCTACGCCGGTACGGAACACCTCGGCGAGCACCGAGCCGTTGTAGAGGGTCAGTCCGGCGACCAGCGCGGGCAGCGGTTGCACCTTCAGCGCCACGAAGATGAAGAAGATCATCACCAGGACGGGCATGGCGCGGAAGAACTCGACCAGCACCGTCGCCGTCCAGCGGACGATCCGGTGCTCCGAGAGCCGCCCGGTGGCGAGGACCGCACCGAGCGCGAGGGACAGCACGGCGGCGTACGCGAAGGCCTTGAGGGTGTTGCCCAGCCCGCGCAGCAGCAGTTCCTGGATGCCCTGGTAGGCGAAGGGGGCCCACTTGGCGGCGGTGAACTGGCCGCTTTCCAGGAGCAGATGAAGGATCCAGCCGAGCAGCGCCACGATGAGGACGGTCGACCCCAGTCCGTACAGCAGGTGACGTCGCCGGGTCCGCGGTCCCGGAATGTCGTACAGGGCGGTGGAAGGGGTCATCGGGGGACTCCCCAGCGCTTCTCCAGCACGTGGAAGATCGCGCTGATGGTGAGGGTGATGATCAGGTAGCCCACGGCGATCCAGACGAAGGTCCAGATGATGCTGTAGCCCAGCTCGTTGAGGGTCTTGTAGGTGCCGAGCAGCTCGGTGACGCTGAAGGCTCCGGCGATCGCCGAGTTCTTGGCGAGCGCGATGAGAGTGGAGCCGATCGGCGGGATGACGGAGCGGAACGCCTGCGGCAGCATGACTCCGCCAAGGATCTGGTGGAACGTCATTCCGAGGCTGCGGGCCGCCTCGCCCTGCCCGACGGGCACGGTGTTGATGCCCGAGCGCAGTACCTCGCAGATGAACGCGGAGGTGTAGCAGCCCAGGGCGAGAACGGCGAAGACCTCGAAGGGCAGGATGAGCCCGAACCGCGGCAGGCCCAGCAGCACGGCGAAGAAGAGCAGGGTGAGCGGGGTGTTGCGCAGCACCGTCACCCAGACCGTGCCGAAGGCGCGCAGGGAGCCGACGGGGGCGATCCGGAAGGACGCCATGACGAAGCCCAGTGCCAGGGCGAGGAGCGAGGAGTAGACGGTGAGCTCGACGGTGCCGAGGAAGCCCTCGCCGTAGACCGACCAGTTGTCCGTCAGAACGTCCATGGCTGCCTCAGCTCGCCGGGTAGCGGTCGATGGCGGGAGGCCGGGGGGCCGGGACGCCGGAGAGCCCGAGCGTGGCGTCGTAGGCCTTCTTCCAGTCGCCGTCCTTCTCGTTGGCCTCCAGGGCGTCGTCGACGGCGAAGCGCAGCGCGTTGTCGGAGCGCGGGACGCCGATGCCGTAGGGCTCCTGGGAGAAGGGCTTGCCGACCACCTTCAGCTCGTCGGGAGCCTTGGCCGCGTACCCCAGGAGGATGGTGTCGTCGGTGGTGACGGCGTCCACCTGGAAGGTGAGCAGGTTGTCCACGCAGATGGAGTAGGTGTCGTAGGCGACGAGGACGGCCTGCGGGTAGTCCGCCTCGATGCGCTGGTACGGCGTGGAGCCGGCGGCCGAGCAGACGGTCCTGCCGGCGAGGTCCTGGGGGCCGTCGATGTCGTTCTCGTCGGTGCGGACGAGCAGGGACTGGCCTGCCATGTAGTACGGGCCGGCGAAGCCGACGAGCTTCTTGCGGTTGTCGTTGATGGTGTAGGTGCCGACGTAGTAGTCGATCTGCCCGTTCTGGATGGCGGTCTCGCGGTTGGCGGAGGCGATCGTCCTGAACCGGACGGTGGCGGGGTCGAAGCCCAGTGAGGCCGCGGTCATCCTGGCGATCTCGATGTCGAAGCCGGAGTAGACCCCGGTCGCGGGGTCCTTCTCCCCGAGGTACGGCTGGTCCTCCTTGGCGCCGACGACCAGGTACCCGCGCTGCTTGGCGCGGTTCCAGGTCGGGGAGTCCGGAAGCCGGAAGGAGGTGTCCACCCGGTAGACGGGCAGTGCTTCCGGTTCGGGGCCCTTGACCGGTGGGCTGCCCTCCTTGCCGCAGGCGGCGGAGAGCAGGGCCAGCGCGAGGGCGGCCAGGGCCCGTCTCGTACGCGTCATCGGTCCGCCGCCCCTCTCAGTGCTTGAGGATCTTGGAGAGGAAGTCCCTGGCCCGGTCGCTCTCCGGAGCCGTGAAGAACTCCTCGGGTGCGCGGTCCTCGACGACCCGGCCGTCCGCCATGAACACGACGCGGTTGGCGGCGGAGCGGGCGAACCCCATCTCATGGGTGACGACGACCATGGTCATGCCGTCCCGGGCGAGCTGCTGCATGACCTCCAGGACCTCGTTGATCATCTCCGGGTCGAGGGCCGAGGTCGGCTCGTCGAAGAGCATCACCTTGGGGTCCATGGCCAGCGCCCGGGCGATGGCGACGCGCTGCTGCTGGCCGCCGGAGAGCTGGGCGGGATACTTCTCGGCCTGGTCGGCCAGCCCGACGCGCTCCAGCAGCTCGCGGGAGCGCCGGTCGGCCTCGTCCTTCTTGCGGCCGCGGACCTTGACCGGCGCCAGGGAGAGGTTCTCCAGCACGCTCTTGTGGGCGAAGAGGTTGAACGACTGGAAGACCATGCCGACGTCGGCGCGCAGTTTCGCGAGCGCCTTGCCCTCCTCGGGGAGGGGCTGCCCGTCGATCGTGATCCGGCCCGACTCGATCGTCTCCAGCCGGTTCATGGTCCGGCAGAGCGTCGACTTGCCCGAACCGGACGGCCCGATGACCACCACCACCTCTCCGCGGCCGACGGTGAGGTTGATGTCCTGCAGCACGTGCAACTGCCCGTAGTGCTTGTTGACGTCACGCAGCTCGATCAACGGATCGACGGCCATACGCTGCCCTGCCCCATTCCTCAGCTGTGTCGAGGTCAGCGCAAACTATTCAGCCCGGAAAGGGACTTCACCGCCCGACACGCACATTCGAGGCACTAGCCGTATTGTGTGAACGAGGTCCGGCCGGTCAGCTCTCGGCCGCTTCGGCGTACATCTGTGAGAGCTCGGGCGATCCGGTCCTCGCCCACTCCAGCCCGGCCTCGACCACCTGGATCTCCCGCCCCGAGGCGAGCCGGACCACCGGCTTCCCGTCCGGCCACACCCGCCAGGCCGCCCCCGGCACCGTACGGACGATGACGGTGCCGAGGTAGAGGCCCGCGTCGTTGCCCAGCCAGGGCAGTTCCTCCGGGTCGTCGCGCCAGCGCGGCGGAAGCTGGTCGAGGGCCTCCAACGACGTGGGCGTGTCGTCGAGACGCACCCCGAACCCCTGGACCCTGGCCCGCAGCAGCTCGCACTCGGCGAGCAGCTCGGTGACGCCCTCCGGGTCGCTCTCGATGGCGGATGCCAGCGACCCGGCCCGCTCACCGCCGTGCCGCTTGCGCCAGGCGTCCAGGAAGGGGATGTTCATACCGCCAGCCTCGCACTACCCGGGCCCGGCGCACCATAGGGCACGCTGGCCCCGGACGCCGCCCGCCCGGCCCCGGGACGGGTGGCGAGGCTTCGCGGCGGCTCTAGGCCGTGTCCTCGACATCCCGTCCGGCAGACGACGCCACGGTGCAGACACTCCCTAGACGTCGAGGTCGACGACGACCGGGGCATGGTCGGAGGCGCCCTTGCCCTTGCGCTCCTCGCGGTCGACGTAACTGTCCTTGACCGCGTCCGCGAACGGCTTGTTGCCGTACACCAGGTCGATGCGCATGCCCTTGTTCTTGGGGAAGCAGAGCTGGCGGTAGTCCCAGTAGGTGAAGGGGTGGTCGTACTTCAGCGGGCGCGGCACCACGTCGGTGAGGCCGGCCCGGCGCAGGCCCGCCAGTGCGGCGCGCTCGGGCGGGGTGACATGGGTGGCGCCCTCGAAGAGGGAGACGTCCCAGACGTCCTCGTCGGCCGGGGCGATGTTGAAGTCGCCGAGGACGGCGAACGGGCGCGCGTTCGCGGCGTCCTCGGCGACGGCGCCCTGGAGCGCCTCCAGCCAGCGCAGCTTGTACGCGTAGTGGTCGTGGGCGACCTCGCGGCCGTTGGGCACGTACACCGACCAGAGGCGGACCGGGCCGCAGGTCGCGGAGATCGCCCGCGGCTCCTGCACGCCTTCGTACTCCGGCCCGCCGGGCAGGCCCTGGACGACGTCGTCCAGCCCCACCCGGGAGACGAGGGCCACGCCGTTCCACCGGCCCGTGGCATTGACCACGGACTCGTACCCCAGCTCGCGCAGCTCGTCGGCGGGGAACTGCTCCGCCGTGCACTTGGTCTCCTGGATGCACAGCACGTCGGTGCCGCTGCTCTCCAGCCAGGCCAGCAGCCGGGGCAGCCGGGCGGTGATCGAATTGACGTTCCAGGTGGCGATGCGCATGCAGTGAAGCCTAACGGCCGGGTGTGACAGTCACAGGTCCGTGGACTCCCCCGGGGTGAGACGGCCGTGGTCCGCGCCGCCGAGGGCCCCGATCTGGCTGTCGTAGATCGGCCGCGCGAGATCGGTGAGCAGCGCGTCGTGGATGTCGATGGCGCGCCGCGGCCCGACCTCGCGCACGTAGTCGATGACCTCGGAGATCTTGGACCAGGGCGCCATCACGGGGAGCATCAGCGTCTCCACCGGCCGGTCGGGCACGGTGAGGGCGTCTCCGGGGTGGAAGACGCTCCCGTCGACCAGGAAGCCGATGTTGGTGATGCGCGGGATGTCCGGGTGGATCACGGCGTGCAGTTCGCCGTGCACCTGGACGTCGAACCCGGCCGCGGTGAAGGTGTCCCCGTGGCCGACCGTGTGCACCCGGCCGGGGAAGGCGGCCGAGATCTTCTCCGCGACGCTGCGCAGGGTCCAGATCTCGGCGCCGGGGTTGGCTTCCAGGCCGGCCCGCAGACGGTCCTCGCTGAAGTGGTCGGCGTGCTCGTGGGTGACGAGGAGGGCGTCGGCGCCGAGCGCCGCGTCCTCCTCGCTGAACGCGCCGGGATCGATGACGAGCGTCCGCCCGTCCTTCTCCAGCCGGACGCACGCGTGGGACTTCTTGGTCAGCTTCATACCGTTCATCCTCCTCCTGGTCGTGCCGCCGGGGCCGCCGGGCGGCCCCGGGGGTCGTTCGGATCCTGCCGGACCGGTCGGCGCCTCACCGGCCGGGGCACGCGGGCGGGATCCGGACGAGGGTCCCTACACCTCGGGCGTGGTCTCCTCACGGATCACCCGCTGGGCGACCCGGAAGGCCGAGTTCGCCGCCGGGACGCCGCAGTAGACCGCGGTCTGGATCAGCACTTCGCTGATCTCGGCGGGCGACAGGCCGTTGCGCAGGGCGGCGCGGGTGTGGAACGCGAGCTCGTCGAGATGGCCGCCGGCCGCCAGCGCCGTCAGGGTGACGCAGCTGCGGGTTCGGCGGTCCAGTCCCTCGCGGGTCCACACCTCGCCCCAGGCGTAGCGGGTGATCAGCTCCTGGAAGTCGCCGGTGAAGTCGTCCGCGGCGGCCATGGCCCGGTCCACGTGCGCGTCGCCCAGGACTTCGCGGCGCACCCGCATCCCCGCGTCGTACGGGTCGGGGCGCCCGGCCGCGGACGGTTCGGGGACGGCGGCCGGGGAGATCTCGGCGACCGGTGCGACGGGCGGCACGACGAAGGGCGGGGCGGGGGCCGCCGCCCGGGCCGGGGCCGGGCCGGGCGCGGCGGGGGCGGCGGGGGCAACGGGGAGCTGGGGGACCACGGACGGCGGGGCTATGGCGGTGAAGCCAGCCGTCGTGTCCGGCGCGGCCTGCCAGGCGGTGGAGAAGTGGCGGATGAGGAGGTCGGTGACGGCGGCGGGCTGCTCGACGGGGGCCAGGTGGGAGGCGCCCGGTACGACGGCGAGGCGGGCGTCGGGGATGCCGGCCACCAGGTTGCGGGCCTCCGCGGGGCCGGTGACCCGGTCCTCCGAGCCGACCAGGACGAGGGTGGGGACGCCGATGCGGCCGAGGTCGGCGCGCACGTCGAAGGTGGCGAGCGCCTCACAGGCGGCGATGTAGCAGCCGGGCTCGGTGGTGCGGACCATCTGCACGGCCCACTCGACGATGGCCGGCTGCGCGGCGGCGAAGCCGGGGGTGAACCAGCGCTCCGGCGCGGTGCGGGCCATCGGGTCGAGGCCGTTGGTGCGGACGATGACCCCGCGCTGCCGGAACTCGTCGGCGGTGCCGAAGCGGGGCGAGGCGGCGATCAGGGCCAGCGAGGCGAGACGGTGGGGCGCCCGCAGGGCGAGGTCGGCTCCGACGGCCCCGCCGATGGAACAGCCCGCGTACCCGAAGCGCTGGACGCCGAGCTCGTCGAGGGTGGCGAGGAGCCGGTCGGCGAGGTCGGTCACCGCGGTCGCGGGATGGGCGGGGGCGCCGCCGTGGCCGGGCAGATCGAAGCGGACGACCCGCCACTGGCGGCTGAGCTCCGGTATCTGCCGGTCCCACATGTGCCATGTGGTGCCGAGGGAGGGCCCCAGGATCAGCACCGGGGCTTCTTCCGGTCCGTCAACGCGGTATTGCAGGGTGTTCGGTGGTGTCTCGCTCACTCGCCCGACCCTCTCATCTCTCACGGGATCCCACATGGCCGACCCCGTCTAACGGCCCTCGTCGCCCGCGCCGCGACAGGATTACGGCCACTGCCGGAAACCGCAAGGGCCGAGGTGTGTGCTCTTCGGCGTGCATTCGTGACCGTTTCGCCGGCGGGTCCGGCGGGCGTACGGAGGCGGGCCGGTGCGTTTGGTGGAACCTTTACCCGGAGGCGGTCGTTGGTCCGGTGAACGCGCGAGCTGCGTCGCGACCAATGTCTCAGTGGAATACCGAGGGTGACGTCGATGGCTTTGTGGGACCGACTCAAGGACCAGGCCCAAACTCTGCAGCAGGCCCAACGCGGGCGCGGTGCGGCCGGCGGGCCGAGCCGCGGCGCAGGCTCCGGCGGTGGATCACGCGCCCAGCTGGTAAGCGCGCTGAAGACGCAGCTCGGCTCCCTCAGGACCGAGCTGAAGAGCGGTGCGTACCGGGACGCGAGCATGGCGATGTGCGCACTGGTCGCGGCCGCGGACGGGCATGTGGACCCAGCCGAGCGGCAGCACGTCGAGTCGATGATCCTCAGCAACGAGGTGCTGCAGAACTTCCCGCCGGAGCAGTTGCGCCAGCGCTTCAACAAGCATGTCGACCAGCTGACCCACGACTTCCAGCAGGGCAGGGCCGAGGCGATGCAGGAGATCGCCAAGGCCGCCAAGAAGCCGACCGAGGCGAGGGCGGTGATCCAGACCGGCATCGTCATCGCCGGGGCCGATGGCGACTTCTCCCAGAGCGAGCAAATGATCATCCGGGATGCCTGCACAGCGCTGGGAGTGTCTCCCGCCGAGTTCCAGCTCTGACCCGCCCGGGGGCCCGGGCCCCCGGCGGATGACACAGAGTCACATCGGCGCGGCAGGACGTCCGTACGCGACCTTCCGCCAGGCGCTTGGGCCCCACGTCGGCCGCGGCGGGCTCAGTCGTACGCCCTCAGGCACAGCAGCGTCGCGCCGCCGTCCACCTTCTGGGACCAGTATGTGTTCGTGTCGTACTGCCCGGCACGGCAAGCCGCGGTGGTGGTGCTCGCTGTCGCCCGGTAGACGGCGGTGATGACGAAGATGTCGTTGTACGCGCTGGGGACCTGCCGGTCCGTGCAGTTCACCGAAGACAGCAGCGCGATGGTGGCGGATCCGCCGTTGTTGTCGGCGAGCAGACAGTCGCCGCCGCGGTACAGGCCTTCGAGGCAGAGCGCGGTCCGTCGGCCGCTGCTGCTGGAGTAGTACGACCAGGTCGCCTGGTCCTGGGCGCTGTCACAGTCGCCGGTGGTGGTGCGGTACACCCGCACGCGCGCGGTGCTGCAGGACGTCGTGGCCGGCTTGTCCTCGCTCCAGTCGTACTTCTCCCGGCCGCCGTACCCGGTGTCGACGACGTCCAGGCAGTCCCCGACCGAGACGGCCTTGAAAGCGTCCTCGACGGGGTCCGGCTCCGGCGAGCTGGTCTCGGGTTCGGGCTCCGGCTCGGCCTCGGGCTCGGTCCCGGACCCGGTCCCGGACCCGGACTCGTCCGAGCCTCCGCTCGACGCGTCGGAGGAGTCGCCGGAGCCGGACCAGGTGTCACCGCTGCCGCCACCGCCGGCCAGGGCGGAGCTGTTCGCCGCCCGGGGGCCGCTTCCCCCGCTGCCCTCACCCTGTCCCCAGGGCTGCCAGAACACGAGGCCGGCGACGATCGCGCCCACGAGCAGGACAAGCCATCCTCCGGAGCTGTTCGATGCCTTCGAAGCGGACTCCTCCGGAGCCTTCGGCGCCGAGGAGGCCGAGGACGGAGAGGACGTCGGGGTGGGGGTCCGGGACCGCGCGAGCGCCACGCGTTCACCCTCCTTCTCCGCGCGTTCCGCCGCCCTGCGCGCCCGCTCCCGGCGCCGGCGGTCCTCGTCCGCCAGGCGCCGGCGCTCCCGCTCCTCCCTCTCCGCCCGCTCCTCGGCCTGCGCCTGCGCCAGGGCGTCCCGCTGCTTGCGCAGGGCCTCCAGCTGTTCGCGCATCGCGCTGACGGCCTCGCCCGACCCCTCCCGCCCGGCCGCGGGCCCCACCCGCGTCCGTGCGTCGGCCGCGTCGAAATCGACCGCCCCGTCCTGCAGTTGACGCCCCTGCTCCGCGTACTCCTCGATGAGCGCGGTCCACTCCGGCGGCAGCCACCGGGCGGCCTCCCCGGTGACCGCCGGCGATCCGAGGTCGCGCAGGCAGCCCCGCAGTACGTCGGCGGGCGCGGGACGCTCCCCGGGCTCGGCCCTCAGCAGCGGGAGGATCAGTGGTTCCAGCTGCGGAGGCAGCCCGTCCGTGTCGAGCTCGGCGCGCTGGACCAGAGCCAGGAGCCCGATGGAGTGGTCGGTCTGCTCGTACGGTGGGCGGCCGACCGCGAGGAAGAAGAGGGTCGCTCCCAACGAGTACATGTCGGACGCGGTGGTGGACTTCTTGCCCGAGGCCTGCTCCGGCGACGTGAACGGGAAGGTGCCGATCGTCGTCGCGGAGCTGGTGTGGTCGTGGGCGTGCGAGATGCCGAAGTCGATGAGGCGGGGCCCGTCCCGGGTCAGGAGGATGTTCTGGGGTTTGACGTCCCGGTGGACGACCCCCACACCGTGCAGTTCGACCAGCGCACGCGCGGTCTCCGCCGCGATCCATCGCACGGCGTCCACGGGTAACTCGCCCGCCTCCCGTACGAGTTCGGCCAGGCTGGGCGCCGGAATGAACTCGATGGCCAGCCATGGGCGCTTCGCGGTCGCGTCGGAGTCCAGAACCCGGGCCGTGGACGCGCTCTCGACGCGTCCGGCCAGATCCACCTCGCGAGCGAACCGGTCCCGGTCCGGCCTGCTGACGAAGCCCTCGGCCAGGAGCGTCTTGACCGCGACCAGAGGGCGGTCCACCACGGTTCCGGTGGGCCCGGTACCGCCCGCTCCCGCCTCCTCCTGGCGCGCGAGATAGATGCGGCCCATACCGCCCGTGGCGATCCGCCGCAGCAACCGGTAGGGCCCGAGCCGCCGCGGATCACTGGATTCGAGTGAGTAGAGCTTCATTCCGGCCATGCGGCGTCACTCCCCATGCGCGTCCCCCGTCCGTCATGTCGCCCGCATGGGCTTCCGAGCGTCCTGCGATTCTGCCCTCACACCGTGCCACGGCAATCAGAGCCGGAAAAGCCCCTGTGGCCGGAGCGGTCACGGCCCGGCCCCATGCGCACGTGACACCAGTTCTCCGACGGGCACCTGTCTCCGCCGGACCACGCCGCACTTCCGCCGGCACACGAAAGGGCACCCGCCGCCCGGACAACCGTCCGGGCGGCGGGTGCCGCTTCTGCGTCCTGTGTCCTGTGTCCTGTGTCCTGTGTCCTGTGTCCTGTGTCCTGTGAGGGTGACCGGGTGTCCCACGGGGTGCGCGCCGGACATACGGCGCCATGGACGCGGCGCCCGCCCACCGTGCGAACCGGATCCGGCCGACCTCCCGTCCGCCCGTCCCACCGGGCCCGGTGGACACCGTCCGGGGTGGACGTCTCCCCCGGCTTCCCTGCGTCATACGACGCCGGGCCGTACGGCGATGGGCCGCGGGGCCGGGGTCAGAAACGGTCCGGGGCTCGCTGCGGGAGCGGGGACCCGGGGAGGGCGTCCCGCTTCCGGTGCTCGCGTGCCTCCGCGTTCGATTCGGCCGTGGCCCGGCAGGTCACGTCCTTCGCCGGGAGCCTGCCGGTGACCAGGTAGCCGGTGACCGTGCCGTCCGTGCACGCGTTGCCGCTCGGGTAGACGCCGTGGCCCTCGCCGCCGAGGACGGTGACCATCTTCGAGCCCTTCAGGGCGGCGTGCAGGGCCTGGCCGCTGGGCAGCGGGGTCTGTGAATCCCATTCGTTCTGGACGACCAAGGATCCGGCCTTGTTGTTCACCCTGGTCGCCGGTTCCCGGGACGTGTCCCAGAACGCGCAGGGCTTGATGCTGGACGCGAAGTCACCGAAGAGCGGGTAGCGGCCCTTGTCCTCGACGGCGTCCCGCCGGTAGCTCTCGGGATCGCGGGACCACGCGGCCGAGTTGTCGCCGCACACCACGGCCCAGAAGCTCGCCGTCATGTTGTCGGACGGCACCTCGGCGGCTTCGGCGGTGCCTGCGGTCCCGGCCTCCTCCGGTCCGGCGAACGCCGCGAGCTTCTTCGCGGAGGCGGGCTTGCCGGCCGCAGCCTTCTTCAGTTCCACGACCCCCTCGGTGGCGTACTTCGGGGTGAAGACCGCCCCGCGCATGCCGCTCCGGATGTCGTCCCCGGTGGTCGGCTGCCCCTCCACCTCGATGGGCTTCTCGTCGGCCTGCGCGACCAGGCCCCAGAAGGTCCGGTCGACCTCCTTCGGGGTCTTGCCGAGGCCGTACTGCTCGGAACGCTCGGCGGCCCACTCGGTCCACCGGTCGAACGCGGGCTCGGCGCCCTCCGCCCACCACTGGATCATCCCCCGCCAGGCGCGCGCCGGATCGACCGCGCTGTCCAGCACCACCCGGTCGGCCCGGCCCGGGAAGAGCTGGGTGTAGACGGCGCCGAGATAGGTGCCGTACGAGTAGCCCACGTACGAGATCTTCTTCTCACCGAGGACCGCACGGAGCAGATCCATGTCGCGGGCGGTGTTGCGCGTGGTGATGTGCGGGAGCGTGTCGCCCGCCTTCTCCTTGCACTTGTTCGCGACGTCACGGGCCCAGGCGACGTCCTTGTCGAACGTCGCCTTCTTGTACGGGCGCAGCCAGTTCTCCTCCTCCGGCTCCAGATCGCAGGAGACCGGGCTGCTCCGTCCCACACCGCGGGGGTCGAAGCCGATGAGGTCGTACTTCTGCCGTACCGACTCGGGGAGCCTCTCCTGCATGCCCAGCGGCATGTGGAGCCCCGGGCCCCCGGGGCCGCCGGGGTTGGAGAAGAGAACACCGCGCCGCTTGTCCGGCGCGGTGCTCTTGATCCGGGATATGGCCAAGTCGATCCGCTTGCCCCCGGGAGCCCGGTAGTCCAGTGGAGCCTTGATCGTGGCGCACTCGAACTCCGCCGGGGTGTCGGCTTCGCACCGCTTCCACTGCGGCTTCTGCTTCACATACCGGTTCAGCGCGCCCGTGGCGGCGGACGAGGAGGCGGTCGACGGGGTGGCGGCCGCGGCGGCGGTGGCCGTCGAGGTGGCGAGTGCGGGAGCCAGCGTTGCCGTGACACTCACGGCCAACAGGGGTACGAGACGTCGTCTGCGCACTATGCCGATCCTTCCGGTCTGATGTTCGGACAGGAGAGATCTTGCAGGACCGGTCACGCATACGGATCCCTCGCCGGGCCGCACCTCCCTCCGCCCTGGGAATGACACAACGGCTTTGACTGATACCAGAGTTGTAGGGGACGGACGGCCTCGGCGACGGGTGGCACCCCGTTCCGCGACGGGACGGACAGAGACGGTCATCAATACGGGCCGCGGGCCGGCCCTGGGAAGCGGGCGGGCTCGGCGTCCACCACAACCCGGCTCCGGCAGCCGGGCGTTGCCGCCGGTCCGCCCCCGTCGGCGCGTCGGCCGCGGGACCCGGCAAGGTCCTGGCGAGGGTCCTGGCGAGGGATCACCCTCCGCTCCGCGGGCGCTGCGGTTGCCTCACGGAGGACGGCCTTCACCAACCGGCCGCGCGGCACGCGGCGATGCCACGGCCGGCCGGTGACGCGCCCGAGCCCGCGCAGGACCTGCCGTCAGGGGTCGGTGCCGGTGGCGGCCGCGGGACCGCTCGGGTCACATGAACCCGCGCGGGGCGCGAGTCCGCCCTGGCCGACGGTCCCCGCGGAGTCGGGGCGGGGGCGGCATGGCGGCCGGGAAGCGGGCGGGGACGCGATGTCGCTTCCGCGGCGGTTCCAGGGGCGTCGCTTCTGCGGCGGTTCCAGGGGGCGCGTCCGCGACGGTTCCAGGGGGCGGTCCGGTCAGGGGGTGGCGGTCGACACCGCGTAGACGCGGGGGGCGGCCGGGTCGGTCAGGTCGACGGTGAGGTCGAGGCTGGGCCTCGGGTCGGTCCGGGTGTACCTGGTACCGGCCCAGTCGTGGCCGACGGACGGGAAGTGCCACCCGACCGTCTCGGCGTCCCGCTCTCCGACGGTGACGTCGCCGGCCCGCAGGGCGGAACGGCTCGTCCCGACGTCCTCCAGGAAGTCGTCGAGGCCCGATCCGCTGGTGGTGAACTGGACGTACAGGCGGCTGGACTTCCAGTTGCTCGTCTCGAAATAGGAGACGTCGGTGGAGCGGGAGGGGATCGGCACCTCGAAGACCCGGCGCTTCATCTTGGACGGCCAGCTGTCCTGGAGGCCGGTGGCCGAGGACTCGGCCTCCTTGTCCCGCCCGCTGTCGCGGCTCTGCTCCGCGGAGATCAGCAGGTAGCCGGCCGGGACGCCGATCAGGAGCACGATGACGACCGCGGTGAGCCAGCGGCGGACGAGCATGTGCCGCCGGGCCTCCGGCGGCCTGACCGGGCGGCCGGGCTCGTCGAGGGACACGGGCTGGTAGGACACGGTCATGACTACGGTTCCTGGGTGGTGCGGATGCTGCCGTTGCGGATGGCCTGCGCGTACCGCTCGTACCGTTCGTAACGCTCCAGCCGTCGGCGGTTGGCGCGGCGGAAGCGGCGCGCCACGAGCCGCGCCAGGTCCGCGGCACCGACCATACCGGCCTCGGGGCCGAGCTGGGCCTTGGCGATCCGGGCCTCGGGCCGGTAGCCGCGGCCGGTGAGGTGGCGGCGGAACGCGTCCCGGGCCGGGCCGATGAGCAGGTCGTCGGCGGCGCTCACGCCTCCGCCGATGACGAAGCAGGAGGGGTCGAGGGCGGCCGCGAGGTTGGCGATGCCGACGCCGAGCCACTGGCCGATGTCCTGGAAGAGTTCGATGCACATGGCGTCGCCCTCGCGGGCGAGCTCGGTGATGAGCGGTCCGGTGATGTCGGGGACGCTGCCCTTGACCCGGTCGATGATGTTGTACGCGACCGGGGAGTCGGCGGCCGCCAGTTCACGGGCCTCCCGGACCAGGGCGTTGCCGGAGCTGTACTGCTCCCAGCAGCCGCGGTTGCCGCACGGGCAGCGGTGGCCTCCGGGGACGACCTGCATATGGCCGAACTCACCGGCGACGCCGTACTTGCCGCGCTTGACCTGGCCGTCCTCCAGGATCGCTCCGCCGATGCCGGTACCCAGCGTGATCATGACGAGGTGGTCCTCGCCCCGGCCGGCCCCGAACCGCCACTCCGCCCAGGCGGCGGTGTTGGCGTCGTTGTCGACCATGACCGGGACGGCGAGGCGGGCCTGGAGTGAGTCGCGCAGGGGCTCGTTGCGCCAGGCCAGGTGGGGGGCGAAGAGGACCCGGCTGCGGTCGGCGTCGACCCAGCCGGCGGCGCCGATCCCGACGGCGTGCACATCGTGCCGGTCGGAGAGGTCGAGCACCAGCTCGGTGATGGTGTCCTCGACGACCTTGGGGCTCTTGGACTTGTCCGGGGTCTCGGTCTTGACCTGCTCCAGGATGGTGCCGTCGGCGTCGACGACGCCCGCCATCACCTTCGTACCGCCGATGTCGATACCGACCGTGGGGACGCGGGGCGCCGTCAGGTGCGAGCGCCGCTCGCGGGTGCCGACGGTCCGCAGGACGGTGGCCCGGGCGGAGCCACGGTGGGCGAAGTCGCGGTACGTGCTCATCTGTCCCTGCGGAGGTGGGGGTGGCCGGCGGGTGGGGGGAGCCGGCGGCGGACGGCGCCCGCCGCCCCCGATTCTGCCAGGTACGGCTCCGGGGGCGGGGGCGCGGCGGCGTCAGGAGGCGGCGGGCGGAGGTACCTCGTGGCCGCCGACGCGGGTGGGCGGTGCGGCGCGTTCCAGCTCGTGGCGGAGGTCCTCCAGCTCGCTGCCGCCCGCCATCTGACGGGTCAGTTCGTCGAGCGTGAGGGATTCCTTGGTGTGGCTGCCGGACATCACGCCGCGCTTGAGCAGCACGAATCTGTCACCGACCAGATACGCGTGGTGCGGGTTGTGCGTGATCAGCACCACGCCGAGGCCGGCGTCCCGGGCGGCCGCCACGTACTTGAGGACCACCCCCGACTGCTTGACCCCGAGGGCGGCGGTCGGCTCGTCGAGGACAAGGACCTTGGCGCCGAAGTGGACCGCGCGGGCGATCGCCACGCACTGGCGCTCACCGCCCGACAGGGTGCCGATGGGCTGGTCGACGTCGCGCAGGTCGATACCCATGCGCAGCAGCTCGGCGCGGGTCGTCTCGCGCATGAGATCGACGTCGAGGCGCTTGAAGGGCCCCGCTCCCTTCGTCGGCTCGGAGCCGAGGAAGAAGTTCCGCCAGACCGGCATGAGGGGGACGACGGCCAGGTCCTGGTAGACCGTGGCGATGCCCCGGTCGAGCGCCTCGCGCGGCGACGACAGGGAGGTCTCCTCGCCGTCGATGCGGAAGGTGCCGCCGTCATGGCCGTGCAGACCGGCGATGATCTTGATGAGGGTCGATTTGCCGGCGCCGTTGTCCCCGAGCACGCAGGTGATCTCCCCTGCGTGGACCTCCAGGGAGACGCCCTCCAGGGCGCGGATGTTGCCGTAGTACTTGCTGACGTCGTCGAGCTCGACGAGCGGGCTCGTCGTCTTTTCCGCTGTCACGGTGTCTCCCGGTTCACTGTCGCCCGGTTCGCCGGCGCCAGGTTCACTGTCGCCCGGTTCGCTCCCGCGCCCGCCCGGCGCGGAAACGCGGGTGTCCTCGCTCCGCGCCGCCCGGCGGGCGGGTGCGCGCCGTTCACTTCGTGGCCTCCGCCCGCTTGCGGACCCAGGCGTTGAGCAGGGTCGCGAGCAGGAGCATCGCGCCGAGGAAGAACTTGAACCAGTCGGGGTTCCACTCGGCGTACACGATGCCCTTGCTGGTCATGCCGAAGATGAAGGCGCCGACCGCGGAGCCGATGGCGGAGCCGTAGCCGCCGGTGATCAGGCATCCGCCGATGACCGCGGCGATGATGTAGATCAGCTCGTTGCCGACGCCCTCGCCCGACTGGACCACGTCGAACGAGAAGAGCAGGTGCTGTCCGGAGATCCAGGCGCACAGGGCCACGCCCATGTAGAGCCCGATCTTCGTCCGGCGGACCGGGACACCGACCGCGCGGGCCGCGTCGGCGCCGCCGCCCACCGCGAAGATCCAGTTGCCGGAGCGGGTGCGCAGCAGGATCCAGGTGGCGACGGCGACCAGGGCGAACCACCACAGGATGGTCACCTTGAGGTCCACGCCGCCGATGGACAGCTGCGAGGCGAAGACCTCCTTGGCCGAGGCGAAGCCTTCCATGTCGGCGATCGTCCTGGTGGAGACGGTTCCGCCGATCAGCTTGGTGAAACCCAGGTTGAGGCCGGTCAGCATCAGGAACGTACCGAGCGTGATGATGAAGCTCGGGAGCTTGGTGCGGGTGAGCATGAAGCCGTTGAAGAAGCCGACGGCGAGGGTGGCCAGCAGGGACACACCGACGCCGACCCATACGTTGGCCGTCATCTGGTAGCTGAACATCGACGAGATCAGCGCGGAGGTGGTCACGAGCACACCGGCCGACAGGTCGAACTCGCCGCCGATCATCAGCAGGGCGACGGGGACCGCCATGATGCCGATCGTCGACGCCGCGTAGAGGACCGTGCCGAAGCTGGAGGCCCGCAGGAAGCTGTCGGCGACGATAGCGAAGAAGAGGAAGACCGCGGCGGCGCCGACGACCGAGCCGAGCTCCGGTCGGCCCAGGAGCCTGCGCAGCGGTGAGGTCCGCAGCAGCCGTTCGTCGCCGGGGGCGTTGTCCTGGGCGGGGGGCGCGGTCGCCGTCATCGGGTCCCCCGCTCCGTGTACTCGGCCAGCTTGCCCGCGTCCTTCTCCGTGATGATCTGCGGTCCGGTGAGGACGGGCTTGCCGCCGCCGAGCACGTCGGCGTTGTAGCGGTAGAGCCAGAGCAGGTCCACGGCCTCGTAGCCCTGGAGGTAGGGCTGCTGGTCGACGGCGAAGCCGAGGGAACCGCCGCGGAGCCCGGAGGCGACCTTGGCGTTGAGGTCGAAGGTGTCGATCTCGGCCTTGGACCCGGCGGTCTTCTTCGCCTGGACGGCGGCGTCGGCGAACGGGGCGCCGAGGGTGACCACCGCGTCGATCGTCCGGTCGGTCTGGAGCTTGGCCTCGATGGACGCCTGGACGTCGGGCATGTTGGTGCCGTCGACGTAGAGGTTCTGCACATCGCCGCCGAAGGTCTTCTTCACGCCGTCGCAGCGCTGCTCGTGGCCGACGTTGCCCTGCTCGTGCAGGATGCACAGGGCCTTCTTCCGGCCCCTCTTGTCGAGCTCGTCGCCGACGGCCTCCCCGGCGACGGCCTCGTCCTGCCCGATGTGGGTGAGGGCCCCGAACGCCTGCGACTGCTCGGATCCCGAGTTGACGGTGATCACCGGGATGCCGGCCTTGACGGCCTTGGCGACGGCCGCCTTCATCGCGTCGGGCTTGGCCAGGGTGACGATCAGCCCGTCGACCTTCTTGTCGATGTAGGAGTCGACCAGCTGGGCCTGCTGCTGCCCCTCGTCGCTGTGGGCGTAGAGGAAGTTGATGTTGTCCTTGACGGCGGCCTGCTTGGCGCCGTTCTGGACGATGTCCCAGAAGGTGTCCCCGTCGCCCGAGTGGGTGACCATGGCGAACGTCCACTTCGGGGTGTTCACCGCGGCGCGGCCCTGGGCGGCCGCCGCCTTGCGGGCATCCTCCGCCCGCTTCCCGCCGGTGGCGCTGCACCCCATGAGCGAGGCTCCGAGCACCGCCGCCAGTACCACGCCCAGCGCGCGTACTCCTGTCCGAACCGTTGCCACGACGCCGTGCCCTTCTCGCTGTACTCCTCGGTGCGGCCGGGCGGCATTCCGCCGCATCCCGACCGGCCAAGTATCGGTCATTGCCCCTGCGCGGGTGTTCATCGGGTGCCGCGGCCGGTGGGTTCCTCCCGAGCCGGTACGCCGACGGCGGGTGCGGGTGCGGCGAGCGGGACCGCTGCCGTACGGGTGGTGCGTGTCATGGGACCGCCTTGTCTCCCCCGGCCGCCCGAGTGCGGCTGGGTGAGTTTTTACGGCGATGGCACGACGCCGTCAATGCTTTGTCCGAACATTCTTACGCGACCTGCCGTCGCGGGCAGGAGGCGTGGGGGCCGACACGCCCACCCGCACCCCGCACCCCGCACCCGCACCCGGGGCAGGCAGCCGGGCCGGGCGGGACACGACCTAGGGCCGCACCAGCAGCTGGAACTCGAAGGCGTACCGCGACGCGCGGTAGACGTGCGAACCGAACTCGACCGCCCGGCCGGTGTCGTCGAAGGTGGTGCGCTCCATCGTCAGCAGGGGCGCGCCCTCCCGCTCGGTGAGCAGCTCGGCCTCCGGCCCGGTGGCGGCCCGGGCCCCGACCGTCTGGCGCGCGCTGTGCAGCGTGATGCCCGCGCCCCGCATGAGCCGGTACAGGCCGGTGGCCTCCAGCTGCTCGCTCTCCACATCGAGCAGCCCGGCCGGCAGGTGGTTGCGCAGCCGCGCCATGGGCTCGCCGTGCGCGCTGCGCAGCCGTTCGACGTACCGGACGTCGTCGCCCTCCGGCACGCCGAGTGCGGCGGCGACCGCGGCCGAGGCCGGTTCGAGCCGGTTGACCAGCACGAGGGTGGCGGGGCGCTGGCCGGCCGCCTCCAGGTCGTCGTACAGGCTGCTCAGCTCCAGGGGCCGCTTGACCTGGCTGTGCACGACCTGGGTGCCGACGCCGCGCCGGCGCACGAGCAGGCCCTTCTCGACGAGGGCCTGGATGGCCTGGCGGACGGTGGGGCGGGACAGGCCGAGGCGGTTCGCCAGCTCGATCTCGTTGCCGAGCAGGCTGCCGGGGGTGAGCGTCCCTCGCTCGATGGCCGCCTCCAGCTGCTGCGAGAGCTGGAAGTAGAGCGGCACCGGGCTGGTGCGGTCCACACTCAGCGGCAACCGCGCGGCGGGGCCGGGCTCGTCCCGGGTCTGCTTGGGCACGGCCCGAGCGTATCTCCCGTACATGTTGACGGGAAGTTGTGAAGTTCAATTGTCAGGACAAATGCTTGACAGGATGACAGCCACACCCCACCTTGGGGCCATGCGCATCGGACTCATCGGAACGGGACGTATCGGGACCTTTCACGCGGGCGCTCTCAGTCGCCACGCCGAGGTCGGCTCACTCGTGGTCGCGGACGCCGACCCAGGCCGGGCGGCCCGGGTCGCCGAACTCACCGGCGCCACCGCGGCGCCGACCGTCGACGACGTCTTCGCCCGGGGCATGGACGCGCTGGTGATCGCCTCGGCGACCTCCTCCCACGCCGACCTCATCGCCCGCGCCGCCCGCGCCGGGCTCCCCACCTTCTGCGAGAAGCCCATCGCCCTGGACCTGGCGGGAACGCTGGGCGCGCTCCGGGAGGTCGAAGCGGCCGGCACCCGGCTCCAGATCGGTTTCATGCGCCGCTTCGACGCGGGCTACCGCGCGGCCCGCGAGGCGGTGCGGGAGGGGCGGCTCGGGCGGCTGCACACCGTGCGCGCCATCACCTCCGACCCGGCGCCGCCGCCCGCCGCGTACCTGCCGCTCTCCGGTGGCCTCTACCGGGACTGTCTGGTCCACGACTTCGACATCCTGCGCTGGGTGACCGGCCGCGAGATCGTCGAGGTGTACGCGACGGGGTCCGACGCCGGCCCGGGGATGTTCCGCGCGGCGGGCGACGTCGACACGGCGGCCGCGCTGCTCACCCTGGACGACGGGACCCTCGCGACAGCGACGGCGACCCGCTGCAACGGCGCCGGATACGACGTCCGGATGGAACTGGCCGGTGAACGGGACCAGATCGGGGTCGGCCTGGACGACCGCACCCCGATCACCTCCACCGAGCCCCTGGGGCCGCCCGCCGCCGACAAGCCGTGGCCGGGCTTCCTGGAGCGGTTCGCCCCCGCGTACGAGGCCGAGCTGGACGCGTTCGTCCACGTGGCGAGCGGCGCGCTCGACAACCCCTGCGACGGCCGCGAGGCTCTTGAGGCGCTGCGCGTCGCGGAGGCGTGCGAGCTGTCCCGGCGCGAACACCGCCCGGTGCGGCTCGCCGAGATCGCCTCGGCGCTCTGAGGACCCCGGCCGGACGGACGGGGCCGGGGCGGCCACGCCGTGCGGGTTCCCGCGCCCCCGGCCCCGGCAGCGGCCCGGCCCCGTGCCGCGGCACCCGGCCTCCGCCCCGCGCTCGTCCCGGCGCCGCCCCGCACTCGTCCCGGCGCCGCCCCGCCGAGGGACGGCCCGTTCCGGACCGGCGCGGAGACACCTGAAGTGCCCGTCCGCGCGCGTTCGCGGAGCGGACGCCATCGCGACCGGCGGCGTCACCGAGGCAGCCGCCGTCGCTGGCTCACCGCTCAGCTGACCTCAAGGTCCGTGAAGTCCGGGTGGCGCAGGAAGCGCCACACCTCGGCGCCCGAGAAGGGGCACTGGGTCGCCGTGCGGCCCGGCTCCGTCCAGTAGTAGTTGCGCGCCCGGGGGTCGCTCCAGGTCTTGTTGAGGTTGCGCCGGTCGACCTCCTCGTTGAACCGCCGGTACGGCTCCTCCTTCACCGTGACCGCCTTCCTGCCGTCGAGGATCAGCCGCTCGATGCATTCGAGGGCGTGGACGGTGATGAGTTCGTGGTAGGTGGGGATGTTGAGCATGCCGCTGGTGTTGGGGCCGTAGATGGTCCACAGGTTCGGGAAGCCCGGCATCATGCAGCCCTTGTAGGCCTTCGCTCCGTCCTCGCTCCACAGCTCTTCCAGTGTGAGCCCGCCCCGGCCGGTGATCCTCATCGGGAACAGGTAGTCCCTGGCGCGGAAGCCGGTGGCGTAGACGATCACGTCCACATCGTGCTGCGTTCCGTCGGCCGCCTCGATCCCCGTCCGGTTGATGCGGCCGATGCCGTCGGTGACGAGCGTGACGTCGTCACCCCGGATGGCGTCGAGGACGCTGTACTCGGGATCCACCATGACCGGTCGCGCCGCGAGCACGGGATGCGGGGGTGTCATCCTCTTGACGAGTTCGGGATCGCCGAGTTTGTGTTCGAGGAAGGCCAGGGCGCTGTCCCGGGCCGCCTTGTTCGAGGCGCTCAGGGCGTACGGGTCGTCGTAGTCGGGGTCGATCTCGGTCGTCGTCGCGAGCGCGTCGGTCGCGTAGGTCGCTCTGAACCGGTTGAAGTTGGTGTGGTACGGCAGGTTCCGGTCGAGCCAGGTGACCTGCTCGGGGAAGGGAGAACGGTAGCCGGGCGTCGGGAACAGCCACTGCGGTGTGCGCTGGAAGACCGTGACGTGCCCGGCGTCCAGGGCCAGCTCCGGGATGAGCTGGTAGCCCGTGCAGCCCGTTCCGACGACCGCCACCCGCTTGCCGGCCAGGTCGGCCCCGTCCGGCCACCGGGCGGTGTGCCAGGATTCGCCGGCGAACTCATCGGCCCCTTCGATCCCCGGAACGTGCGGCCGGTTCAGGAAGCCGACGGCGGAGATGACCGCGTTCGAGCGGAGGGTGTGCCCGCCCTGCGGGCCCGTGACGTGGATCGCCCACGTCCCGGAGTCCTCGTCCCAGTCCATCGCGCGCACCTCGGTGTTGAACACGACGTCGGCGCGGACGTCGAACTCGTCGGCGACCCAGTCGAAGTACTCGGCGTTCTTCTCCGCCGGGGAGAAGGGGTACGGATAGCCGAAGTCGACGCCGTACAGGTGCGTGTACGCGCGGCTCGGGGAGTCGACGCGGCAGCCCGGGTAGCGGTTCTCCCACCATGTGCCGCCGACACCGGCGTTCTTCTCGACGACCGTGTACGCGATGCCCGCCCGCTTCAGCTGGACGGCGGCGTTGAGGCCCCCCATGCCGGCACCGATGACCGTGACGTGGAAGTCCTCCAGCCGGTCGGGCGGCGGCGGGGCCTGCCAGTCCAGGGCGCGTGCCCAGGGGTCAAGAGCGAGGTCCTCCAGCCACAGCCCCATGTCCTCCTCGGGTATCCGCTGGCCCGCCGCCAGCATCAGGCTGACCGGCAGGCGCCCGGCCGGACCGGGTTCGATGCCACCGGCCCCCGCGTCGCGGTAGGACTTCAGGAAGCACGCCGCCTTGTGCCGCAGCAGCGCGACGTCCTCGTCGCCGGCCGGGACCCGCATGGTGAGGACACCGGCCGGCACGGTCCTCACCTTCGTCGCCGCGACCTCTTCGTCGCCGGTCAACTGGTACAGCAGACCCCGCAACACCATCGGGTCGGCGTACCGGACGGCGTCCTCGATGGTCTCGTCGCTCGCGTCGAGCAACTCCTTGCGGGGCTCACCTTCGGGCTTGGCCATGGCTCGTTCCTTTCGGCAGTGGGCCGGAGAGGGCCTCGTGTGATCGTCTCCCGAATGCCGCCCGCTCCGGGCCGAGTTGGTCATGACGGCCGCGGTACGGCGGCGGGCCGGCGGTGAGGGCCGCGGGCCTCGGCGGGCTTCGCCGTGGACGACGCCCCGGCGGGCCGCAGGACGGCACTACGCTTCGGACCCCTCCCGGGCCCGGCCGGCGGCGCGGCGCCCCCACGCCGTGCCGAGGAGCACCAGCGCGGCCCCCAGCAGGCCCGGCGCTCCCAGGTGTTCGCCGCCGATGGCGATGCCCGCGGCCGCCGCCCACAGCGGCTCGGTGCCGAGCAGCAGGCTGACCCGGGACGGCGAGGTACGGCGCACGGCCCACATCTGCACGAAGAACGCGAAGAGCGTGCAGAAGACCGCGAGGAAGAGCAGCCCGGCCCATTCACGCGGGCCGAATCCGACAGCCACGCTCCAGGGCGACGCCCCGGTGCCGGGCACGGCGGCGAGCAGGGCGAAGACCGCGACGGCGCCGCCGAGCTGCACGGTGGTGAGCGACAGCGAGTCGGCGCCACGGACCGCCTTGATACGGGACATGGCGAGGACGTGCACGGTACGCGCCAGGGCGGCCAGCAGCATGAGCAGGTCACCGGTCGAGGGCGTACTGAATCCGGCGCCCTGGGTCAGCAGCACCACGCCGGTGACCGAGAGTCCGGCCGCGGCCAGGAACGACCGGGGCGGCCTGGTGCGGGTCAGCGCCGCCTCGGCGAGCGGCGTGAAGATCATGGTGAGGCTGATGATGAGCCCGGCGTTGGTGGCGGACGTGTGGACGACTCCGTACGTCTCCAGCAGGAAGATGCCGCTCAGCACCAGCCCGAGGAGCGTGGCGCCGCGCCATTGGGCCCGGGTCAGGGCCTGGAGCCTGCGCCGGCCGGCCACGACCAGCACCGGCAGGACGACCGCGAAGCGCAGGACCAGCACGGCCGTCACGGTGTGGGCGGTGGTGATGCCCTTGGCGGCGAGGTAGCTGGCGCCCCAGACGACCGCCACCAGGAGGACGGGCAGATCGGTGAGCCAGGCCCGGCGCGGGGCGAGAGCGGGCGCGGGGAGGGCGATCGACGACATGGCGGGCCTGTTCTCCATCCGGTGGGGCGTTGTGGAGACGCCGTCGGCTCGCACGCGGAAGTGATCACCGTACTCGCGCGGCGCTCACCGGTCGAGGGCGGATGTGCCGAGCCGGGCGGCCCCTGCGGGGCCGGTGGCTCCGGGTGGTGGCACCGGTCGCCGCCGCTCCGCCGGCCGGTGCGTTCACAGGCGGTCGGCGCCGCGCCGCCGGGGGCGGGGACGGCCGCCCCTGCCGAACGGAACCCGGTGGAGGCCGCGCCCGCCGTACCGGCTCATCGGTGTCCGGCGACCGGGCGGCACGCCGGGGACGCCGTCCGTTTGCCGCCAGCGCCGGGGCCTCCCCGCGGGTGTGATGGAGCCGTCACCACTTCCGTTTCCCCATGGAGGGTTCACATGTCCACAGCGACCATGAACGGCCGGGCGGCGCTGGTCACCGGCGGCAGCCGGGGCATCGGCGCGGCGACCGCGTTGCGGCTTGCCCGGCGGGGCGCCGATGTCGCGTTCACATACGTACAGGGCGAGGCGGCCGCCGAGCAGGTGGTACGCGAGATCGAGGCGACCGGGCGCCGCGGGGTCGCCCTGCGCGCCGACGCGGCGGACGCGGCCGAGGCCGTGGGGGCGGTGGAGCGGGCCGCCGAGCTGTTCGGGCGGCTCGACGTGCTGGTCAACAACGCGGGCGTCGGGGTGATCGGTCCGCTGGAGAGCCTGTCGCTGCCGGACGTCGACCGGGTGCTCGCGGTGAACGTACGCAGTGTGTTCCTGGCGTCGCAGGCGGCGGCCGGGCGGATGCGGCGCGGCGGGCGGATCATCACGATCGGCACCTGTATGACGCAGCGGGTCCCGGGGCCGGGCGGAACGCTCTACACCATGGGCAAGTCCGCGCTGATCGGTCTCACCAAGGCGCTGGCCAGGGAACTGGGCGAGCGGGGCATCACCGCGAACATCGTGCACCCCGGGCCGGTGGACACCGACATGAATCCGGCCGACGGCCCCTACGCGGACGCGCAGAGCGCCATGACCGCGCTCGGGCGGTTCGGCAGCGCGGACGAGGTGGCGTCGATGGTGGCGTTCCTCGCGGGCGAGGAGGCGGCGTATGTGACGGGGGCCGAGTTCTCGGTGGACGGCGGTCACGCGGCCTGAGGCCGGCGTCCGGCGCACGCCACCGGTTCCGGTACAGGCCGGGGCCCGGCGGAGACGGCGGGACGAGGCGCGAGGGCGCACCGGTGCTGTCGTGCCGGTGCGCCCTCGCACGTCCGGGCGGGGTGCCGTGCCCGCCCGGGACCGCGGGCCGCGGGGGCCGAGGGCCCCCGCCGGCTCCTACGGGGTGTCCAGCTCCTCGTGGCGGGTGGTCAGGCGCTTGGCGCCTTCGTCCGTCAGCGAGCCGAACAGCCGCAGGCGGGAGATCCCGCCATCGGGATAGATGTCCACGCGCACCTGCGTGCCGACCGCCGGCTCGGCCAGGACGAACCGGTGGTTGGTGTCGGGCTGGAGGCGGGTGCGGGGAAGGATCTCCGTCCACCCGCCGGCCCCGTCACCGACCGACAGGGCCGCCCAGCCGGCGCTGTTGCCCTTGAGGTACGCCGTGTCGATCTCCACCGCGCGGATCTCGGACTGCTCGACGAGCCGGTAGCGGATCCAGTCGTTGCCCTTGTCCCGGCGGCGGCGCGTCTCCCAGCCGTCGTCCATCTTGTGGGAGCGGCCCGGCTGGATGGTGTTGGTCGCCGGGGAGTAGAAGCGGTCGGAGGCGTCCTCGACACGGCCGCCGTTCTCCAGGGCGACGACGTCGAAGGTGCCGAGCGCGCCCAGCCACGCCGGGTCGGGGGCGACCTCGCCGTACACCCGCAGGCGGGCGATGCCGCCGTCCGGGTGCTGGTTGACGCGCAGGTGGGTGAAGCGCCGCTCGACGTCGACGGTGAAGCCGTTCGCCGCGTGCCCGCCGATGGCGGTACGCGGGACGAGGGTCGTCCATGCGACGTCGGCACCGAGCAGTTGTTCCGGGGACGGCGAGCCCGCGACGGAGGTCGCCTCGACGGACACCGCCTGCGGGTAGTTGCCGCGGAAGTGGGCCGTGTCGACGACGATCCCCCGTACGACGCCGGGCGCGCCGAGCCGGACGAGGGCCCAGTCGTGGTCGTCGGCGGTGGGGTGCGGTTCGGCGGCGGAGACGCCACGGCGGCGACGGGTCTCCCAGCCGTCCATGATCTTTCCCTTGTGCCCGAAGTGCTCGGGGTCGAACTCGGCGGGCCCCGGCTTGAGCATGTTCTCGCGCTCGGCGAAGAACTCGTCGTTGGCGGCGATGACGCCCGCGCCGAGCCGCCGGTCGGCGAGGTCGACGTGGTGGGCGAAGGGGAAGCCCTCGGGGCCCGTGGTGCGGTAGTCGGCGTACGGGTCGCCGCCTCCGTAGGGGCTGGCGTCGCCGGTGAAGACAGGTATGCCGGTCACGGGGTTCACTTGTTCCTTTCGAGCAGGCGGCCGCCGGCCTCGGCCGGGACGCCGTGGTGGGCGATGCGCACGCCGCGCAGCCACGTGGACGTGACGACACCGTGGAGGGTCCTGCCCGCGTAGGCGGTGACCTGGTTGCGGTGGTGCAGCTCCGCCGGGTCGACGGTGAAGGTCTCGTCGGGCGCGAGGACCGCGAAGTCGGCGTCGCGGCCGGCCTCGATGGCGCCCTTCCGTGTGAGGCCGGCGAGTGCGGCGGGGCCGGCCGACATCCAGCGGGCGACGTCCTCCAGGGTGCGGCCGCGGCGGCGCGCCTCGGTCCAGATGGCCGGAAGGCCGAGCTGGAGGGAGGAGATGCCGCCCCACGCGGAGGCGAAGTCGGCCGTCTTGAGGTCGGCGGTGGAGGGCGAGTGGTCCGAGACGATGCAGTCGATGGTCCCGTCGGCGAGCCCCTCCCACAGCGCGTCCTGGTTGGACGCCTCGCGTATGGGCGGGCAGCACTTGAACTCCGTCGCCCCGTCGGGGATCTCCTCGGCGGTGAGCGTGAGGAAGTGCGGACAGCTCTCGACGGTGATGCGCACGCCGTCGCGCTTGGCCGCGGCGATCACGGGCAGGGCGTCGCCGGACGACAGGTGCAGGACGTGGACCCGGGCATCCAGCCGCCCGGCCTGGGCGATCAGGTTCTCTATGGCGGTGTTCTCGGCGTCGCGCGGCCGGGAGGCGAGGAAGTCGGCGTACTTCGGCGAGCTCTTCCGCGGGGCGGCGGCGAGGTGGTGCGGGTCCTCGGCGTGCACGATCATCAGGCCGCCGAAGCCGGCGATCTCGGCGAGGGACGCGGCGAGCTGCTCCTGGTCGAGCTCGGGGAACTCCTCCACTCCGGAGGGCGACAGGAAGCACTTGAAGCCGAAGACGCCGGCGTCGTGCAGGGGCCGCAGGTCCTTGACGTTGTCCGGCAGGGCGCCGCCCCAGAAGCCGACGTCGATGTGGGCCTTGGTACGGGCCACCTCCTGCTTGGTGCGCAGGTTGTCGACCGTCGTGGTCGGCGGCAGGGAGTTGAGCGGCATGTCGATGAGGGTGGTGATGCCGCCGGCCGCGGCCGCGCGGGTGGCGGTCCAGAAGCCCTCCCACTCGGTGCGGCCGGGGTCGTTCACGTGCACGTGCGTGTCGACGAGGCCGGGGAGTACGACGTCGTCGCCGAAGTCCTCCAGCCGGGCGCCCCGGGGCACCTCGACGTCGTAGGGCAGCACCGCCGCGATCGTCCCGCCGGAGACGGCGACCGATGCGGCCCGCATCCCCTCGGGGGTGACGACGCGCGTCGAGCGCAGTACCAGGTTCACGTCCACATTCCCGTCCACAGTGCCGTCCTTGGCGTCCATCGGCGTCCCTCGGCGTCCCTCACCGGCTTCGAGGCCCAGGACGGTCCCGGGCCGTCGCGCGGCCGTGCCGTCCCGGCGCGTCGGGCGGGCGGGACGCCGAAATTCAACGAACTGTTGAAGGAGTCTTCACTCCGGGCACCGCTCCGTCAAGAGTGACCCCGACGACAGCCGCCTGGCGCGCCAGCCGCTTGGATGTTTCCATGAAGTGGAAATAGAATTTCATGGAGCAGAACGTAGCTCCGCACAGAAAGGACAGGTCCGGGCCCCCGCCGACCGCCGGGGACACCCGGACAAACAGCCCCTGACCGGCCAGGACGCCTCCACTTGGACGGTGTGCCCGGCCGGGCGGCCCGGTAGGCTGCTGCCTTGCCCGTCCGCCTCGAAAGGACCCTTGACGTGCCGACGTCCAGCGCCAGCACCACCGACGCCGCCAAGCCCGCCGCCGCCACCGGCGGAGTCCAGTCCCTGGAGCGTGCCTTCGACCTCCTGGAGCGGATGGCCGACGCCGGGGGCGAGGTCGGCCTGAGCGAGCTCTCCGCCAGCAGCGGCCTGCCGCTGCCCACCATCCACCGGCTGATGCGGACGCTGGTCGCCTGCGGTTACGTACGCCAGCAGCCCAACCGGCGCTACGCCCTGGGCCCGCGTCTGATCCGGCTCGGCGAGTCCGCGTCCCGTCTGCTCGGTACCTGGGCCCGCCCCTACCTCGCGCGCCTGGTCGAGGAGACCGGCGAGACCGCCAACATGGCGCTGCTCGACGGCGACGAGATCGTCTACGTCGCCCAGGTGCCCTCCAAGCACTCGATGCGCATGTTCACCGAGGTGGGCCGACGGGTGCTCCCCCACTCCACGGGCGTGGGCAAGGCCCTGCTCGCGCACGCGCCCGCCGAGGAGGTCCGGGCGCTGCTCGCCCGTACCGGCATGCCCGCCGCCACCGAGAAGACGATCACCACGCCGGAGGGCTTCCTGGAGGCCCTGGAGCAGGTGCGCGCGGCGGGCTACGCGGTCGACGACAACGAGCAGGAGATCGGGGTCCGCTGCCTGGCCGTCCCGGTGCCCAACTCCCCCACCGCCGCCGCCATCTCCATCTCCGGGCCGGCGGGACGGGTGACGGAGGCGGCCACCGAGAAGATCATCCCGGTCCTCCAGGAAGTGGCGCAGGAGCTGTCGGCCGCCCTGGCCAGCACCTCGGGCCCGGCGCAGGGCTGACCCCGCACGGCCTCCGCCGTACGGGGTCATCGCGCGGGGTCACGGCGTCAGCCCCGGACGGGAGCGTCCCCGGGGGAGCCGTTCCCCGCGGGGTCCTCGCCCCCCGGGCCGTACAGCCTGCCGTCGCGGACCGACACCGTCCGGTCCATCCGCTCCAGATGGGCCCGGTCGTGCGTGACGAGCACCGTGGCCGTTCCGCGCTCGCGGGTCAGTGTGACCAGCAGGTCCAGCACCGCCGCACCCCGCTCGTGGTCCAGCGCGCTGGTGGGCTCGTCGACCAGCAGCACCGCGGGGTCGTTCATCAGGGCCCGCGCGATGTTCACCCGCTGCCGCTGGCCCCCGGAGAGCTGATGCGGACGGCGGCGCGCCTGGTCCGCCAGACCCACCGCGTCGAGCAGTTCGAGCGCCCGCCCGCGCGAGCCGCGCGGGGCGCGCCCGGTCAGATGGGCCATCGCCTGGAGCTGCTCGGCCGCCGTCAGCGACGGCAGCAGGTTCGGCTGCTGGAAGACGATGCCGATGCGCTCACGGCGCAGCGCGGCCTTGCCGGCCCGGTCCAGCGTCCCGGTGTCCGTACCGTCCACGACCACCCGCCCCCGGTCCGGCGTCACGAGGGTCGCGGCGACCGCGAGCAGGCTCGACTTGCCGGAACCGGACGGTCCGACGACCGCCGTGAGGCCCCCGGAGGGGACTTCCAGGCTCACCGAGTCCAGCGCCGTCAGCCGTCCCTCCCCGTCGGCGTAGGTGAGCGTCACATCGTCGAGCAGCAGGTTCATGGGCTTCATCGGACGCTCCCCAGCGCGGTGAGGGGGTCGACGGCGGTGATCCGCCGGATGGACAGGGCCGCTCCGAGGACCCCCAGAACGATCATCACGGCGGCCGGGCCGAGCACGGTCGACGCCTCCAGCACGAAGGGCACGTCACCCCCGCTGATCAGGATGCCGATCGCCGCCGCGAGCCCCGTGCCCGCCGCCGTCCCGACGCCGAGCATCAGCACCGCCTGGCCGAGGGCGTCCTTGAGCAGGTAGGGGGTGGAGGCGCCGAGCGCCTTCAGCACCGCCACGTCCCCGCTGCGCTGGATCGTCCAGACCGTGAAGAAGGCGCCGGTCACCAGGGCGGAGATCACGAAGAGGAAGCCGCGCATGAGCTGGAGCGAGCCGTTCTCGGCCTGGTAGGACCCTATGGCGGTGAGCGCCTCGTCGATGGTGACACTCCGCGTGCCGGCGGCCCGGTCGCCCGCGTCGAGGTCCGCACCCTCCTCAAGGGTCAGGGCGATGACGGTGGCCCCCGCCCCTGGCCCGGTGCCGGCGCCGCCGAACCGCCGCCAGTCGTCGAGCGACGTCCACACCACGGGTGTGTGGCTGTACGACGCGTCGCCGGCGATCGCCCCGACCGTGAGCTCCCCGGGCCCGATCCTCACCCGGTCCCCCACGCCCACGCCGAGCTCCTCGGCGGCCGATGCCGACAGGACGCCCCGCCCCGGGCCGAGCTCCGCGTCGGCGGGCGCGACTCCGCTTCCCGGTTCGGTTCCGAAGGCGGAGACCGTCGCGGTGCGGTCGCCGGCGCTCGCGTTGAGGGTGCTGATGCCGACGGGGGCGGCCGCCGTGACACCCGGCTGTCCGGCCCAGGTCCGCCACGCGCTCCGCGGCACGACCGATCGCGTGAAGGACACGCCCCGGTCCGCGGGCGGGGCGGCGAAGGCGAGGCGGTCGGCGGGCAGCCCCGTGATCGCCGAGATGTTCTCCCGTGCGAGTCCGGCCGTCAGCCCGGACAGCAGGCCCACGAGCAGCGTGATCAGTACGATCACCGTTCCCATCAGGGCGAACCGCCCCTTGGCCGATCTGAGATCTCTCCATGCCACGAACATGGTGACCAGCCTGCCGACGGGGAGCCCGCCCGCACATCGCGCCACGGATGGCTCCGGAATCAAACTTTCGATGGAGGGGCGGACGCCGCGCACCGGCCTACCCTGGACGGGCCATGGATCCCCGCTCCCTCACTCCTGTCCTGCGCGCGCTGCGCGTGTGCCTGCACCTGCTGATGGCGGGGCTGCTGGCGCTCGCCGCGATCCGGGCGGTGGCCCACCACGATCCGTCCGCAGCCGCCGTCGTCGCGGCCGCCGTGCTGACGGGCTCGGTCCACGCGCTCGGTTCGTCGCTGCGCGCGGTCCGCGCCTCGGTACGGGCCGCCGCGCTGTGGCTGGGCACACTGGGCGCCGCCTGGCTGGGGCTGCTGGCCCTGACGCCCGACGGGCTGTGGGCCGCGTTCCCGCTGTACTTCCTCCAGCTGCACCTGCTGCCGGCCCGCTGGTCGCTGCCGGCCGTCGCCGCCACCGCCGGCGCGGCGATCATGTCGTACGTACTCCACGGGGCGCCACTCAATCCCGGGGCCTTCATCGGTCCGCTGCTCGGCGCGGCTGTCGCCGTCGCGACCGTCCTCGGCTACCAGGCGCTGTACCGGGAGAGCGAGCGGCGCAGGAGGCTGATCGAGGAACTGGTCTCGACCCGAGCCGAGCTGGCGACGGCCGAGCGCCACGCGGGCACGCTGGCCGAGCGGGAGCGCCTCGCCCGGGAGATCCACGACACGCTCGCGCAGGGCCTGTCGTCGATCCAGCTGCTGCTGCGCGCCGCCGAGCGGGCCCTGCCGGAGGACTCCCCCGCCGCCGGTCACATCGAGCGGGCGCGCCGGGCGGCGCAGGACAACCTCTCGGAGGCGCGGCGGTTCGTGAGGGCGCTGACGCCTCCCGGTCTGGAGCACGGCTCGCTGGCGGCGGCGCTGGAACGGCTGTGCGAGCCGGGACCGGGGCCGCGCGTGCGCTTCTCGGTCAGCGGGACGCCGGCCGAGCTGCCCACGCCCTACGAGGTGGCGCTGCTGCGGATCGCCCAGTCCGCGCTCGCCAACACGGTGCGGCACGCGGCCGCCGAGCGCGCGGAGATCACCCTGACCTTCATGGACGCCTCGGTGACGCTGGACGTGGTGGACGACGGCACGGGGTTCGACCCCGTGTCGTGTGCCCCGTCGTCCGACGGGGGGTTCGGGCTGCCGGCGATGCGCTCGCGGGCCCGGTCGCTGGGCGGCGCGTTCACCGTCGAGTCGGCGCCGGGCCAGGGCACCGCCGTGGCCGTCACCCTGCCGCTGCCGCAGCCGCCGGACACTCCCGTGCCGTCGGCCGTCTCCTTGTCACCGGTGGGTGGCCGGCCGTGACGATCCGCCTGCTGCTCGCCGACGATCATCCCGTCGTACGGGCCGGACTGCGTGCCGTCCTGGACACCGAACCGGACTTCTCGGTGGTCGCCGAGGCCGCCACGGCCGAGCGGGCCGTGGAACTGGCCGCGCTGCAGGATGTCGACGTCGTCCTGATGGACCTCCAGTTCGGTGCCGGGATGCACGGCTCTGAGGCGACCGCCGCGATCACCTCGCGCGCCGGCGGTCCCCGCGTCCTGGTGCTGACCACCTACGACACGGACGCCGACATCCTGGCGGCGGTGGAGGCGGGCGCGGTGGGCTATCTGCTCAAGGACGCGCCCCCGGAGGAGCTGGCGGCCGCGGTACGGACGGCTGCCGCCGGCCGGTCCGCGCTCGCGCCCGCCGTCGCCCACCGTCTGATGGACCGGATGCGCGCACCCGCCCAGGCGCTGACGAAACGGGAGCTTGAGGTGCTGCAACTGGTGGGCGACGGACTGTCCAACCAGCAGATCAGCAAACGGCTCTTCCTCAGCCAGGCGACGGTGAAGTCGCATCTGGTGCACGTGTTCGCCAAGCTCGGCGTGGATTCGCGTACCGCGGCGGTGGCGGCGGCGACGGCGCGCCGCCTGATCAGGCGCTGAGCCCGGCCGTGGCGCGCCGGCCCGCCGCCCCCGTACGGAGGGGGCGCCGCCCGGTCGGGCCCCGGGTGCCACCCGTCCGCACGGCGCCGCGCCGCCCGCGGGCGGCCCCGTGGTCCGGCCGCGGGC
Source organism: Streptomyces sp. SP18CS02 (assembly GCF_036322365.1). Classification (NCBI taxonomy): domain Bacteria; kingdom Bacillati; phylum Actinomycetota; class Actinomycetes; order Kitasatosporales; family Streptomycetaceae; genus Streptomyces; species Streptomyces sp. SP18CS02. The sequence continues at coordinate 89,610 of NZ_JAQYXC010000281.1, read as the reverse complement.
TCACCCGCCGTGCGGCGACTCCCCGAAGAGCTCCACGGCGTTGCGCACCCGGGCGAGCGCGGCGCCGAGGGCACTGACCGATCCGATCGCTCCCGCCACCAGCAGCAGTGAGCGGCGCAGCCGGCGCACCTCGGGCATGCCGTCGACCGCCATGGAGGCGAGTGCGGCCAGTTCGTCCTCGGCGATCCCCCGGTCCATGAACTCGACCGGGTGCGCCGCCAGTTCGCGACGGAGCCGGGTGATGGCAGCACGCAGCTCCAGCACTCTCGGATCCTCGCCGCTGCCGGTCACACGCCTCTGCCCCGTGCTTCGCAACAAAGCTCTCCCCCTCTTGCCCGCCCGTTCCCGCGCGGTCTCGCGACCCGCTCCGGCGCTGGTCGGGCGCCTGCGGGCTGCGGACAGATTACGGGCTGCGAGGCTGTCCGCCGCACACGGGGCAGGAAGATCAGCCGGTCTCCTCGGCATCCATCGCTCCCCGCCATACCCGCAGGTCGAGGCTGATGTAGTCGCTCGGGTCCGACTCGGGCGGGAAGCCCTGGATCGTGAGCAGCGCGACGTCCCCGGCACTCGTCTGCAGACAGAGCTGGGAGCCCTTGGAGAGCTTGCTCTTGGAGATGTACGTGGCGAAACGGGTCTCGCTCGTGCAGGTCTCCAGCGTGGCGTCCTGGCCGTTGCGCAGCAGCACGAGGCGGGCGCCGTCGTTCGCCGACAGTCCGACGCTGTAGTGGAGGTCGTAGGCAGAGCTGCCCTCCTTGGGCTTCACGGGGTCGTCGGCCAGGGAGATCTCGTACCCGGAGGTGAGGTCGACGTTCTTGTAGTCGACCGGCTCGGGGGCCTTGGGGGGCTGGGCCGGCGGGCTCTTCCGGTCGGCCGGTGCGCCGTCGCCCGTACCGCCGGTCGCGGGCGCGTCGTCCGCGGTGTCGCCGCCACCGGTGCCCTTCGACGGGTCCTGCCGGGCTTCGTTCGTCTTGGCGCCGTCCTTGTCACCGCCGCCGAGCAGGACATAGGCGGTGCCACCGCCGGCGACGGCGAAGACGAGGGCTGCCGCGACGGCGATGAGCCCGGCCCGCGACCTGCGCCTGGGGGCGGCCGGCTGGACGGGGACGCCCCCGGTGTGCGGGCCGTACGGGGGTACGCCCTGCTGGACGGGGTGGGTGTAGGGGTGGGGCACGGGGCCCTGGGTGTGCGGGGGTACGGGGGCCGGCGCGTGCGGGTGGAGCGGGGGCGGGGTGTGCGCGTGCGCCGGGACCTGCCCCATCGTGGGCGGCGGGCCGAATCCCTGCGGGGGCGCGGCCGGGCCGGCCGGGGCCGTCGGGGGGTGGGTGAGGGCGGCCGCCGGGGCCGCCGCGGGCGGTGGCGGGGTGGTGGCCGTGGCCGGGGCGGGGGCGGCCGTCCGGGTGGTGATGTCCGCGGCGACCGCCCCGGGCAGCCACTCCTCGGGGCGGCGCAGCGCCGTCTGGTCGTTGGCGGCCTGACACAGGGCGAGGACGTCGGCGACCGAGGGGCGTTCGGCCGGATCCTTGGTCAGGCACCGGGTCACCAGTTCGCGCAGCCGCTCCGGCACTCCCTGCAGATCCGGCTCCTCGTGCACGATGCGGTACAGCACGCCGTGCGAGGTCCCCTCGCCGAACGCGGGGCTGCCCTTGGCCGCGTACGCGGCGACCTGGCCGAGGGCGAAGACGTCGGTGGCCGCGTCGACCTTGCGGCCCGCCGCCTGCTCGGGCGACATGAACGACGGTGTGCCGATGGTGACGCCGCTGCCGGTGAGGGACGTGGCGTCGGCGGCGCGCGCGATGCCGAAGTCGATGACGCGCGGCCCGTCCGCGGCGAGCAGGACGTTCGCGGGCTTGAGGTCGCGGTGCACGATGCCCGCGCCGTGGATCACCTGGAGAGCCTCGGCGATCCCCGCGACCAGGAGCAGGACGGTCTCGACGGGCAGGCGGCCGTGGGCGACGACGGCGTCGGCGAGGGAGGGCCCGGGAACGTACGCGGTGGCGAGCCAGGGCTGCCGGGCGTCGGTGTCGGCGTCGATGACGGGCGCGGTGTAGAGACCCTGGACGCGCTGGGCGGACTGCACCTCCTGGGCGAACCGGCGCCGGAACTCGGCGTCCTGGGCGAAGTCCGGCCGGATCACCTTGATGGCGACGGGCCGGCCGCCGGGCGTGTACGAGAGGTACACCTTGCCCATGCCGCCCGCGCCGAGCTTGGCGGCGAGCCGATACCCGGCCACTGCGCGCGGATCATCCTCCTCCAGTGGCTGGAAGACCGTTCCCCCGTGCGACGGACTACCACTCATCAACCCATGTCTCCCGAAAAGGACTTCGCACTGCACACTTCAATGCCGGACCCGCACCCTATCCAAGCGCCGCAGCTCCTTCACGCCCGCGTACGGCGGAGGGCATGCGGTATGCACTGCACATGGGACAAACGACACCGGAAGAACCCCTCATCGCCGGGCTGCTGTTGGCGGCGGGCGGCGGACGGCGGCTCGGCGGCCGCCCCAAGGCCCTGCTGGAGCACCGCGGCCGGCCGCTCGTCGAGCACGCGGTGGGGGTGCTGCGCGAGGCGGGCTGCGAGGTGGTGCACGTGGTGCTGGGCGCCGCCGCGGACCGGGTGAGGGAGACCGCGGCACTGCCGGGCTGCGTCCTGATCGACAACCCGGCGTGGGCCCGGGGCATGGGCTCGTCCCTGCGTGCCGGGCTCGCGTCGCTCACCGCCACGGAGGCGGACGCCGTCGTGGTGTCGCTGGTCGACCAGCCGGGGATCGGGGCGAGGGCGGTGGCCAGGGTGAGGGGGGCGTACCGCTCCCGCGACTCGCTGGCGGCGGCCTCCTACGAGGGGGTGCGCGGCCATCCGGTCCTGTTCGGCGCGGAGCGGTGGGCGGACGTCGCGGCGAGTGCGGAGGGCGACCGGGGGGCACGCGCCTATCTGAGGGAGCACGAGGAAGCGATCGTCCTCGTCCCGTGCTCGGACGTGGCGGAGCCGTACGACATCGACACCCCGGGGGATCTTCGGCGTCTGGAGTGAGCCCGGGCGCGCGCGTCGGGGCGCGTCCCCCGGCCGGCTGCTCCCGGTGACCCGATCGCGCCCGGGCGCGCGCGTTCGGGGCGCGGGTGCCCGGGCGGGTGAACGGCGCGTGCACGGCGTGGCACTCGGAGCCACGTTCTGTCGACCCAGAGAATCTCGACATCAACAAACGATTGAACTTCCACCATGAGGAAACTAGTATCCACTGATCAGAAGCGCCCGATCGTCAGATGGCGTCGGCGGCCGTATCTCGGCTCCGCGGCACTCGGTGCCGCCCGTGTCTGCCCGGCGGCCGCCCCCGTGCCATCTGAAGCCCGCTGAAGGAAGTGACAGCTCATGTCCGCACCAGCGCCCTCCCCGCTGGCCATCGTCGAAGCCGAGCCCCTGCCCCGGCAGGACGAGGTCCTCACCGACGCGGCCCTCGCCTTCGTGGCCGAGCTGCACCGGCGGTTCACGCCCCGGCGTGACGAGCTCCTCGCCCGCCGTGCGGAGCGCCGCGCCGAGATCGCCCGCACCAGCACCCTCGACTTCCTTCCGGACACCGCGCGGATCCGGGAGGACGAGAGCTGGAAGGTCGCGCCGGCCCCGGCCGCGCTGAACGACCGCCGCGTCGAGATCACCGGCCCCACCGACCGCAAGATGACCATCAACGCCCTCAACTCGGGCGCCAGGGTCTGGCTCGCAGACTTCGAAGACGCGTCCGCCCCCACCTGGGAGAACGTCGTCCTCGGCCAGCTCAATCTGATCGACGCGTACGAGCGGAAGATCGACTTCACCGATCCGGGGTCCGGCAGGTCGTACGCGCTCAAGGACGACGACCAGCTCGCCACGGTGGTGATGCGCCCGCGCGGCTGGCACCTGGAGGAGCGCCATCTGACCTTCCAGGGCGGCCCCGTGCCGGGAGCGCTGGTCGACTTCGGCCTGTACTTCTTCCACAACGCCAAGCGGCTCATCGAGCTCGGCAAGGGCCCCTACTTCTATCTCCCGAAGACGGAGTCGCACCTGGAGGCCCGCCTCTGGAACGACATCTTCGTCTTCGCCCAGGACTACATCGGCATCCCGCAGGGGACCGTCCGGGCCACCGTCCTGATCGAGACGATCACGGCGGCGTACGAGATGGAGGAGATCCTCTACGAGCTCCGTGACCACGCGGCGGGCCTCAACGCCGGCCGCTGGGACTACCTGTTCTCGATCGTCAAGAACTTCCGGGACGGCGGGGCCAGGTTCGTCCTCCCCGACCGCAACGCGGTGACGATGACCGCCCCGTTCATGCGCGCCTACACCGAACTGCTGGTGCGCACCTGCCACAAGCGGGGCGCCCACGCCATCGGCGGCATGGCCGCCTTCATCCCCTCCCGGCGGGACGCCGAGGTCAACAAGGTCGCCTTCGAGAAGGTCAAGGCGGACAAGGACCGTGAGGCGGGCGACGGCTTCGACGGCTCCTGGGTCGCGCACCCCGACCTGGTCCCGATCGCGATGGCCTCCTTCGACGCCGTGCTGGGCGACAGGCCCCACCAGAAGGACCGCCTCCGCGAGGACGTCTCGGTGGCCCCCGGCGACCTGATCGCCATCGACTCGCTCGACGCGAAGCCGACGTACGACGGTCTGCGCAACGCCGTCCAGGTCGGCACGCGCTACATCGAGGCGTGGTTGCGCGGCCTCGGCGCGGTGGCCATCTTCAACCTGATGGAGGACGCGGCGACCGCCGAGATCTCCCGCTCCCAGATCTGGCAGTGGATCAACGCGGGCGTCGTCTTCGAGAATGGCCAGAAGGCCACCCCCGAGCTCGCCCGCAAGGTCGCCGCCGAGGAACTGGCCGCCATCCGCGCGGAGATCGGCGAGGAGGCGTTCGCGGCCGGCCGCTGGCAGCAGGCGCACGACCTGCTGCTGAAGGTGTCGCTGGACGAGGACTACGCGGACTTCCTCACCCTGCCCGCGTACGAGCAGCTGATCGGCTGACGGCCGGGCCGGCGCGTTCCGGCTCGTTCCGGCTCCACTCCGCCCCCGGTACCGCACAGCACCGGGGGCGGAGCTGTCATTCTGGGCGCATGCCCGGAGGAAGAGTCGCCGTCGTGGGCGGCAGCGTCGCCGGTTGCGCCGCCGCGCTCGCCGCGCACCGGAGCGGTGCCACCGAGGTCACGGTGTACGAGCGCGCCGCCGGGCGCCTCGCGGACCGCGGGGTCGGCCTGGCCGTGCACGACGCCCGCTACGCCGAACTGGAGGCGGCGGGCTACCTGGACGCGGCCATGCCGTACATCCGGCTCTCCCGCCGGCGCTGGTACGTCCGCGAGGGATCCGCCCTGCTGGGACGGCCGATCGGCACCCTGCCCTTCCCCTTCCGCACCTACAACTGGGGCCCGCTGTGGCGGGAGTTACGGGCCCGGGTGCCCGCATCGGTGACGTTCCGCACGGGGACGCCGGTCGAGTCGGTCACGGCCCGGCCGGACGGCGCCGAGCTGCGCACGGCGTCGGGCACCGAGCGCTTCGACCTCGTCATCGGCGCGGACGGGTACCGCTCCACCGTCCGCACGGCGGCCTTCGCCGGTCCGTACGCCGACGCCCGGCCCCGCTACGCGGGCTACCTGGCGTGGCGGGGCGCCTTCCCCGTCGACCGGCTGCCCGACCCCGGCCCGTGGGACGTCGCCGAGTGCGCCTACGTCGTCTTCCCCGGCGGACACGTGATCGTCTACCGCATTCCGGACGGCCGGGGCGGCCACCGGGCGAACTGGGTGCTGTTCACCGCTCCCCCGCCGGGCCACCGCGCCGCCCCGCACACCAGGGAGGCGACAGGACCCCTGCGGGACCACCTCGCGCGGGTCGTGGAGACCCGGCTGCCTCCGTACTGGGCGGACCTGATCCGGCTGACCGCTCCGGACGAGCTGTTCATGCAGCCGATGTACGACTTCTCCGCGCCCCGCTACGCGATCGGGGCGCTGGCGCTGACGGGCGACGCGGCCACGGTGGCCCGTCCCCACACGGGCGCGGGCGCGGTGAAGGCCCTCCAGGACGCCGTCGCCCTGGAGGCTTCGGCCGCCGCGGCGACGACCTGGCGCCAGGCCCTGGCGGCGTACGACACCGACCGCACGGCGGCGGGCCGCACGATGGCGGACCTGGGCCGCCGGCTCGGCCGGGCCCTGGTCGAGGAAACCCCGGACTGGCACACCATGGACCAGTCGGCGCTGGAGGCGTTCTGGCGTCGGGCCGACGCGTCGGGGGCGTTCGGGGGACGCGGACCACGGCGCTGATCACATCGACGCCGGTCGGATCGGGATCGGTGACATCGACCGGAGGGGGAACCATGCGTACCACCATCAGGAGATCCGCCGCCGTGCTGCTGGCGGCCGGGGCCGTGCTGACGCTTCCGTACGCCTCCCTGGGCGCCCCTCGCGCCGCCCCCGGCCCCGGGGCGCCCGGCACCGAGCGGGTCAGCACCGCCTCGAACGGCGCTCAGGCGGACCTCGGCGCGAGCGGGGCCGTGATCAGCGCGAACGGGCGCGTCGTGGCCTTCACGTCGCAGTCGACGAACCTCGTGCCCGGCGACACCAACGCCCAGCAGGACGTCTTCGTCCGGGACCTGCGCACGGGCAGGACCGACCGCGTCAGCGTCGCGAGCGACGGTACGCAGGGCGACTCGTACGCCCATGGGGCCTCGCTCAGCGCCGATGGCCGCCTCGTCGCCTTCACCTCGCACGCGGCCAACCTGGTGGCCGGCGACGGGAACGGCGCGGAGGACGTGTTCGTGCACGACCGCGCGACGGGCCGCACCGAGCGCGTCACGCAGGGCGGGAGCGCGGGCGCCCGGGACTCCGCCAACCCGGTCCTCAGCGCCGACGGACGTCAGGTGGCGTTCTCGTCGTCCCGGGACGACCTGGTCCCCGGAGACACCAACGGCGTCAACGACATCTTCGTCCACGACCGGCGTACCGCCACCACGAAGCGGGTCAGCGTCAGCAGTGACGGGACCCAGGGCACGGGTGCCTCCCGGGTCGACCCGGTGATCAGCGCCGACGGCCGCCGGGTGGGCTTCGTCTCCCGCTCCCACCTGGTCCCGGGGCCCCAGGAGCCGACGGCCGGGGACCCGCGCAGGCCGCGCCTCTCCTTCATGTACGTGCACGACGTACCCAGCGGGCGGACCATGGTCGCCAGCGCCACATCGAACGGCGTGGCGGTCGGGGCGTCGAGCATCGGGCTGAGCCCCGACGGACGCCTCGCCCTCTTCTCGTCGCTCTCCGAGGGCATCGTCCCCGGCGACGACAACGGCGAGATGGACATCTTCACCCGCGACCTGGGGACCGGCGCCGTCGTCCGGGTCGGAGCCGCCCACGACGGGACGCAGCCGACCGGCGGAGCCTCCACCCAGGCCGCCCTCAGCGCCGACAACCGCCGCGTCCACTTCCTCTCCGGAGCGACCAACCTGGTCCCGGGCGACACCAACGGCACGGACGACGCCTTCGTCCGGGACCTGCGGACGGGGACGGTCGAACGGCTCACCGTCACCCATGACGGTTCCGACCTGCGGGGCTACGGACCGTCCGGCATCGCCGTGGACGCGGCCGGGCGCACCGTCGTCTTCGACGCGGACGCCGACAACCTGGTCCCGGACGACACCAACGGCCACCCCGACGTCTTCACGCACCGCCGGCGGTGACGACGACGGTGCGCTGGGCCGAGAAGTCGCCCCACTTGCCGTCCGGCAGCTTCGCCCGGAGCTTGACGCTGTAGCGGGTGCCCGGCTTGTCCATGACGGTGAAGGTGTACGTCACCGTCCCGGGGGGCGGCTGGGCACCCCAGACGATGGTCGTGGCGAACTCGCCGTTGAGGTAGAGCTGGTGCTCCCGGACCGGCTCCCCGGTGTCGGGCGGTGTCCAGGACAGCTCGATTCCCCCCTTGCGGGCCGTGGCCCTGAGGCCGGTGGGCGCGGTGCCCGCACCGCCGTCGGGGCCGGCCCCGGTGGTGAGGTCCACCGGGACGCTGTCGGGTGACGAGTTCTCGGCGGCGTCCCTGGCCCGCACCGTGAAGGAGTAGATGGTCCCCGGCCGCAGGCCGGTGATACGGGTGGTGGTCTCGCCTCCCCCGACGCTGTGGATCCGGGAGTCCTCCTGGTAGATGTCGTACGCGGTGACGCCGACGTCGTCGGTGGATCTGCTCCATGTCAGGACGGCCGCCCGGCTCCCCTCCGCGCTCGCGCGCAGACCGGCCGGGCGCGAGGGGGCGCCGTGGTCGTCCGGGGTGGGCGCGGGGGTGGTGACGGATATGGCCGCACTGGGCTCCGAGAGGTTGCCGGCGGCGTCGCGGGCCCTGACGGTGAAGCTGTAGGCGGTAGCGGGCGCCAGACGGTCCACGTCGACCATGGACCGGCCGCCCTGGACGCTCTTGACCTTCTCGCCCTTCTGGAACACGTCGTAGCCGGTGACGGCCTTGTTGTCGGAGGACGGTTCCCACATGACGTGGACGGAGGTGGCGCTGCCCGCCTGGGCCGTCACCCCGGCGGGCGTCGAGGGGCGCTCGGTGTCCTTGTCCTCCTCCCCTCCGCAGGCGGTGAGGAGAAGGGCCGCCGAAACGGCCAGCGCGGTGAGGGTGGGGGGACGTTGCACGGTCGGGCCTCCGCGTACGACGGGCATTGGTCCAGACCTGTATGGCACAGCCGGCGGGCGGCTTCAAGGGTTTGCCCCGGTCCGGGCCGCGCGGGCGGCGGAAGGGCGGGGCTTCGGACCGCTTTTGCCCGGACAACCGACCCGACCACCGGATTCACCGTCTTTCACCCGGGAGTCCACGGAGTGTCGGGGCGGCCGGACGCCGGGAGCCCTCGCCGGGGGGCGGGTACCAAGGGGTGGGGTGCCGGGCGGCCGACCGGTGACCCGTCGCCGCACCGGCCGGTCCGCCACCCCGCACGCCGGGGAATCGGGCCGGCCGGCCGATCGGCGGGCTCTTCGCGGCCGCCGTCAGCGGTGGCGCGGGGTGCTCCGGCTCCTGCGCCCCCTGCGGTTCGTCCGGGCCCTGGCCCCGGCCGACGGGCCGGCCGCCTTCGCCGCGTGGGCCGCGAGAGCCGCCACCCGGCGGTCGGGGTGCTTGTCGCGCAGTTCCTCCAGGATGCGCAGGGAACCCGCGGGGTCGGTCGCGGCGAGGAGCGGGATCAGGGCGGCGGCGCCGCCCGGCCAGGTCGCGGCGGCCGCGTCGAAGGCGTCACGGAGGGCGGTCGGCACCGGGAGCGGTGCGCGTTTCCCGACCTGGGCCTCGATGACGACGCGCATGTCCGCGATCTCGTGTGTCACCAGTTCCTCCAGGAGCAGGGTCGCGTGGGCGCTCGGCGGGACCGCGTCCGCGGGGACGTCCTCGCCCCGCTCGCGGAGGAGGCGACGGGCGTAGGCGCCGATCACCGGATCGGTGAGGGCGGTACGCAGGGGCCCGGAGGGGACGGCGGCGAGGTCCAGGCGGGCGAAGAGGGCGGAGGGGACGATGTCGTCGGGGGACGCGGCCTTGACCGAGGAGAGGGCCGTGAGCAGCTCGCTCCAGACCTCGTCGCCGCCGCCCCGCTCGGCGGTCCACGACCCGAGGGCCGCCGCGGCGGTGGCCGGGGGCCAGTACCGGACGGCGATGACGACACCGTCGGCGCGCAGGGACAGGAACGTCTCGCGGTCGGGGGCGGCGACGAACCCGGCGGTCAGGACGTGCCGCACGACGGCGCTGCCGAGCGGGGTGAGACCGTAGGCATCGCCCGCCCGGAAGACGCAGCCGGTGACGGCCAGTCCGTCGACGACGGCGGCCAGCGCCTGGGCGTGCGGGTCGAGTTCCGCCCGGTCGGCATCGGTCAGGCCGGGGAGTCTCAGCATGGCCGACAACTCCTGCGACGTGGGGGTGCCGTAGGCCTCCGGCGCGGTGCCGGGTACCGGGAACGGCGCCTCCTCCAGGTCCGGGTCGACCGTCCATCCGGCCACGTCGGACGCCTTGCGCGCCACCGATTCCGGTGTGCCGCCGCGCTCGTAGAGGGCGTAGAGGACATGGGCCGCGTCGTGGGCGTACTCGTCGGCCGGGTCGGAGCCGGCGGCGAGGCGTTCCACGGTGGCGGCCAGGATGTCGGCGGCGAGTTCCGTCAGCTCCTGGGGTGTTCCCTCGTTCCAGACGGCGGTGGCCGGGCCGGGGAAACCGCACCGTTCGGCGAGTTCACGCCGGTCGTCGGTGACTCCCGCCGCGAGTGCGGCGGGGAGCGGGGCCGCGTGCAGCAGTTCCCGGATCTCGCCGGGGGCGGGCAGCACCGGAGGCGGCGGCAGCGGAAGGCTCGAATCCCCGTAGTAGTCGAGGTGTTCGTCGAGCATGCGGTCCGCGAGGACGACGTGGGGCAGGGCCTCCGGGCCGGGCGCGATGTCGGCGTACGGACCGCCGAGCGCTTCGCCGAGGCCCGCGGCGGTCCACCGGTCGGCCAGTTCACCGGCCCGGCGGTCGAGTTCGCCCGGGTCGTCCGTGTCCAGGGGCGGCCCGGGCAGCAGGGGGCCGGCGGGCGAGGGGCTCCCGGCCTGCTGGGCGGAGGCCGCCAGCAGGGCCCGGGCCAGCACGGTCGCCGCCTCGAAGGTCCGGGCCGCCACATGGGCGCGGCACACCCGGGCGGGGAGTGCGCGATCGGCGCGCGGGGCCGCCGCGAGGGCGGCCATCCCCGCCCGCACCGCTTCGGCGTCGCCGGTGTCGACACCACGCGCGTGCAGCAGCGAGGCGTACCAGCGGGGCCAGGTGAGGCGGGAGGGCTCGTCCATGGCCGTCAGGCATCCGGGCACGGTCTCGGCCACGGCGTCGAGCAGACGGGCGTGGCGCTTGGCGTTGAGCCGGTGCGCCGCCCGGACGCGGTCGGCCAGGGCGGTGAGCACCCGGGGCAGGGCGGCGATCTCGTCCGGCGGCGCGTACAGCAGCACCGGAAGGTCCTCGTGGAGCACCTGGCGCAGGAGCTGCGGCGTCGGTTCGGGTACACCCGCGCGGCGGTCCGCGCCCCGCAGGGCGAGCAGTGTGAGGACGGCGTCCGCGGGACGCACGGGCAGGGTCACTCCCCGCTCCTTCTGCGCCCAGGCGAGGAAGTCGTCAAGACCGGTGTGGAGGGCAGTGGTACGGGTCGTCACCCGGGGAGCGTATGGGCGTGCGGCCGGGCGCGGGGGCTCGCCACGTCCGGATGGCCCGATCGGGTGATCGCCCGGCACCCGCGGCGCCGATGCCCGTGAGGGACCGGGTCCGGTGCGGCGGTCGGCCGCGGAGCCTGGGGGCGTTGTCAGTGGGGTGCGCTTCACTGGTTCTCGTCACTCTCCGTTACCTATCGAGGGGGAAGGCGTGACGGAACGTATGACCTATGTGACGCACACCGGGCTGCGGCAGCGCGGGTGGACCGACCGCATGGTGAGGGATCTGCTGGGGGCGCCGGATGTGCAGGGACGCAGTCCGCGACGGTGGTCGGTGGCGCCCGTGCGGTTGTACCTGCTGGCCCGGGTGGAGGCGGTGGAACGGACGGAGGAGTTCGCGGCATCCGGGGGGACGTCGGGTGCGGCGGCCGCGCGCGCGGCGGCGGAGGCGAGGCGTCAGGCGGTCCTGGCCGCCATCAGGGCGGAACCGATCCGGGTCCCGGTGCTCCCGGAGCCGGAGCTGGAGATGCGGGCCGTGCGGCACCGGCGTCTGCTGGGCGCGGGACCGGGCGGCGGCCCGGGGCCGGGAGCCGGGTCGGCGGGGTCGTTGACGCGATGGCAGGTCGACTACCTCCGCCACGCGCTGAGGCGGTACGACACCCTGCTGGACGGCCTCTTCGGTGACACCGGGCGAGCCGAGGCGGAGCGGCTGCTGCGGACCAGGGTGTACGCCGCGATCGCGAGGGCCTATCCACGGCTGGCGGGCGAGTGCCGGCGCAGGACGGGCCCAGGAGGGAGGGGCGGGTGAGGACGGCCACCGGGGCGCGGGCGCCGACGGGGGCGGAAGGGCCGCCGTGGCGGCCGGCCGGCCGGAGGGTATCGGCCCATGGGCGATGAGTTCCGGGGCGCGCGGCGGTCTGCCTTTGCATGGACGCAGAAACGAGAACCGCCACACCCGATCTCGGACCCGTGACCCACCGGGTCGCCGGCCTCCTGGACGGCATCACCGACGACCTGCTCGATGCCCCGACCCCCTGTCCCGGCTACTCGGTGCGCGACCTGCTGGGCCACGTGGCGGGGCTCGCGGTGGCCTTCAGGGACGCCGCGCGGAAGGAGCTCGGGCCGTCCACCGATACGCCCCCGGAGGCCGCCCGTCCCGTTCTCGACGGGGACTGGCGCACCACGCTCCCCCTCCGGCTCGACGAGCTCGCGTCCGCCTGGCGGGCCCCCGACGCCTGGCAGGGGATGACCCAGGCCGGCGGGATCTCGCTTCCGGGGCAGGTGGCGGGAGCGGTGGCCCTCGACGAGGTGCTGATCCACGGCTGGGATCTTGCGCGGGCCACCGGCCAGGCGTACGACGCCGACGAGGCGTCGCTCCGGGTGTCGTACGAGCTGCTGGCGCCCGCGGCGGACGACCCGGGGAGCGGCGGCATGTTCGGGCCTCCCGTACCGGTGCCGGACGACGCACCACTGCTCGACCGGGTCATCGGGCTGAGCGGCCGTCATCCGCGGTGGAGGGCCGGAGCGCGGGAAGGCGGGGGCGGGAGCGAGACCGGGTGAGGCAGACCGGGAGCTGTTGAGGGAGACCGGGGGCGCACGGTGCGGGGAACGCGGGTGGAGCACGCACGGCACCGGGGGTGCCGTGCGCGCTCCGGCGCGGGTACGCACAGGGCCTTCCGGGAGGAGGCCTGCCGCGGGGGCCTGACCGCAGGGCCGTCAGTGCACCGCCGCGGTCTTCGGTGAACGGACCTCGGAGATCTCGTCGCCGGGCTCCATCGGGGCGGTCACCTCGTCGTCGTCGCGGTGGCGGCCGAGGTGGTTGAAGACCAGGTTGAGCAGGACGGCGGCGACACAGCCGGTGGATATGCCCGAGTCCAGAATGATCTTCGCGGTCTCCGGAAAGGAGTGGTAGAACTCCGGTGCGGTGATCGGAATGATGCCGACGGCCAGCGAGACCGCCACGATCAGCACGTTGTTGTCCTTCTCCAGTCCGGCCTTGACCAGGGTCTGGATGCCGCTGGCGGCGACCGAACCGAACAGGACGACGCCCGCGCCGCCCAGGACGGGACGCGGGACGACCGCGATGAGCGAGGCCGCGATCGGGCACAGGCCCATCAGGACCAGGAAGCCGCCACCCGCGGCGACGACGAACCGGCTGCGGATCCCGGTCATCGCGACCAGGCCGATGTTCTGGGCGAACGCGCTGCACATGAAGCCGTTGAAGAAGGGGCTGATCGCCGAGCCGAGGGTGTCGGCGCGCAGCCCCGCCGCGATGGTCTTCTCGTCGGCGGGCCGGTCGACGATCTCGCCGAGCGCCAGCATGTCGGCGGTCGACTCGGTCATCGACACCAGCATCACCACGCACATGGAGATGATGGCGGCCAGCGCGAACTGCGGGGCTCCGAAGTGGAACGGGGTCGGGAAGCCGACGACGTCCGCCTCGGTGACCGGGCTGAAGTCGGTGACGCCGAAGGGGATGGCGATCAGCGTGCCCAGGACCAGGCCGATCAGTACGGCGATCTGCTTGACGAAGCCGTGGGTGAAGCGGCGCAGGACCAGGACCAGGACCAGTGTGACGGCGGCCAGGGTGAGGTAGGTGGCCGAACCGTAGTCCGAACCCTTGGGGTTGGGCCCCTGGGCCCAGCCGAAGGCGACGGGCAGCAGCGAGACACCTATCAGCGTGATGACGGTGCCGGTCACGACCGGGGGGAAGAACCGTACGAGCTTGCTGAAGAACGGGGCGGCCAGGAACCCCAGTATTCCGGCGACGATGATCGCGCCGAAGATGACCGGCAGGGCGTCGGACGTGTCCTTCGTGGTGTCGACGATCGCGAGCATCGGCGCGACACCGGCGAAGGTGACGCCGTTGACGAACGGCAGCCGGGCACCGATCTTCCAGACCCCGAGCGTCTGGAGAAAGGTCGCGAGGCCGGCGGTGAAGAGGCTTGCGCCGGTCAGGAAGGTGAGCTCGGTGCCGGAGAGGCCCACGGCCGCTCCGACGATCAGCGGCGGGGCCACCACGCCCGCGTACATCGCGGCCACGTGCTGGAGGCCGCTGGTGAGCATCCTGACGGGCGGGAGCGTCTCGTCGACCGGGTGCTTCCGGTCACCGGGTTCTCCGGCGGACGTCCCGGTCGCGGCCCCGGCCGGCTCCGCGGGGCCTTCGGCGCGAACCTCGCCGGAAGGACTGCCGGGAGTGTCCTCGGGGGTGCTGTCGGATCGGGATTCGGGGTCGTTGCCTGCATCGCTGCGAAACCTGGGCTTGGCGGCCACGGCGGTTCCTCCGGTCGGTTACACGTCGGCGGTGACGCGGGGTTCAGGGAGGTGGTGCAAGTGGTGCGTGAGGTGCAGGGAATTGCGGGGTGCGCAGGGCGTACGGGTGCGCGTGGGTGGCGCGACGTGGGGGTGTCGGGCGGGAACACGCGCCGGGGTGACGCACGTGTCGGGTGCGGGGCATGCGTGAGGGAGCACATGCGGTGATGCGGGGCGTGCCGTACAACAACACGTGCCGGGGTGGCGCACGCGCGTCGGGGTGGGGCGTGTCGTGTCGTCGGGGTGCTGACACGGGCCACCGTCCGGGGGGTGCCGTCCCTCCTTCGGTTCGGCACCCCCCGTCCGGCTGCCGTGGACCCCGCTCGGGTCCACGGCGACCGGCCGAGGGCCGTCCCCCTCGGCCGGACTCCTTGGGTGGGCCGCCGGGATCAGGCCCCGGCGGCGATCCGGGCGAGACGCCGGGCCTCGTCCCGGGCGGAGCGGGCGATGGCGTCCTCGTCCACGGTCAGCAGACGGTTGTTCTCGACGATCTGCTCGCCGTTGACGAACGACGCGGTGACCGGGGCCGCCGCTCCGAAGACGATGGCGGTGACCGGGTCGGCGATGGACGAGTGGCCGATCCCGTCGATCTTCCAGAGCACCAGGTCGGCGAGCTTGCCCGCCTCCAGGGAACCGATCTGGTCGGCGCGGCCGAGGACCTGGGCGCCGCCGTAGGTGCCCAGGCGCAGCGCCTGACGGGCGTTCAGCGCGGCTTCGCGGTGGGCGCCGAGACGGTTGATCAGCAGCGCGTTGCGCAGTTCGGTGTGGAGCTCGCCGGACTCGTTGGAGGCGGTGCCGTCGACGCCGAGGCCGACGGGGACGCCCGCCCTGAGCATGTCCGGTACGCGGGCGATGCCGGCGGCCAGCCGGGCGTTGGACGAGGGGCAGTGCGCGACGCCGGTGCCGGTGCGGGCGAAGGCGGCGATGTCGGAGTCGTTCATGTGGACGCAGTGGGCCATCCACACGTCCTCGCCGAGCCAGCCGGTGGACTCGAAGTAGTCGGTGGGGCCCATCCCGAAGAGCTCGTGGCAGAACTTCTCCTCCTCGACGGTCTCCGAGCCGTGGGTGTGCAGCCGTACGCCGAGCCGGCGGGCCAGCTGCGCGCCCTCCTTGAGCAGCTCGGTGGAGACGGAGAAGGGGGAGCAGGGGGCGACGGCGATCTGGGTCATCGCGTCGAAGGAGGCGTCGTGGTGCTTCCTGACGGTCTCCTCGGTGGCGGCGAGGGCGCCTTCGAGGGTCTCGACCGCGAAGTCCGGCGGCAGACCGCCGTCCTTCTCGCTGCGGTCCATCGAGCCGCGGGCCAGGGTGAAGCGCACGCCCATCTCGGAGGCGGCCCTGATGATGGCGCCGGACAGGTCGCCGGCGCCCCGGGGGTAGACGTAGTGGTGGTCCATGGCGGTGGTGACACCGCCGCGGGCCATCATCGCGAGCGAGCCCTGGGCCGCCGCGTACCCCATCCGCTCGTCGATGCGCGCCCAGGTCGGGTAGAGCGCGACCAGCCAGTCGAAGAGGTTGTGGTCGGTGGCGAGGCCCCGGGTGATCCACTGGTAGAAGTGGTGGTGCGTGTTGACCAGGCCGGGGGTGACCAGGTGGCCGGTGGCGTCGACGCGCCGGACGACGTCCGCGAGGCCCTCGGGTGCCTTCCCCGGTCCGACGGACTCGATCCTGTTGTCCGCGATGACGATATGGCCCGAGGCGTACTCGGTGTCATCCGCGTCGACCGTGGCGATCGCACAGTTCTCGATCACTATGCGCTGGGCTGCCGAAGGTGCCATGGCGCTTCCTTCTCTCTGCGGCGTATCGGGCACGGCAGGACCCTAGGAGGATTTGAGTGCCACAGCCGTGCGGCTGCGGGTGCCGAGATGGTGGAAGAACAGGTTCAGCAGGACCGCGACGAGCGCTCCCGCGCTGATCCCGGAGCCGAGGACGGTCTGCGCCCAGGCCGGGAATTCGGCGTAGAAGGTGGGCGCGGCGAGCGGGATGATGCCCGCGCCGAGCGCGACGGCCACCAGGATGATGTTGGAGCTGTCGTCGAGTCCGGCCTCGGCGAGCGTACGGATGCCGCTGACCGCTATCGAGCCGAAGAGGACGATCCCGGCGCCGCCGAGTACGGGCATCGGCACGAGCGAGACGACCGCGCCGAGCACCGGGAAGGCGCCGAGGACCAGGAGCACCCCGCCGGCTACCGCCACGACGTACCGGCTGCGGACGCGGGTCAGGGAGACGACTCCGACGTTCTGGGCGAAGGCGCTGGTCGGGAAGGAGCCGAAGACGGGGCCGATCAGGGTGGCGAGACCGTCCGTGCGCAGGCCCCGGGTGATGGTGCGGCCGTCGGTGCGGCGTTCGCAGATCTCGCCGAGGGCGAGCATCCCGGCGCTGGACTCGGTCATCAGCACCAGCATCACGATGCACAGGGAGAGGATCGCGGCGGGCTGGAACTCGGGCGCGCCGAAGGCGAAGGGCGTGGGCAGCGCGGCGACGGGCGCCTGGCGCAGCGTGGAGAAGTCCGCCATGCCGAAGGGGATCGCGACGAGCGTGCCGACGAACAGGCCGAGCAGCAGGGCGACCTGCTTGACGAAGCCCTTGCCGAAGCGCTGGAAGAGCAGGATCACGACGAGCGTGAAGGCGGCGAGCGCGAGGTACTTCATGGCGCCGAAGTCGGCGGCGCTGTTGTCCCCGCCCTGGGCCCAGCCGACCGGTACGGGCATCAGGGTCACCCCGATGAGGGTGATGACGACCCCGGTGACGAGCGGCGGGAAGAATCGCAGGAGCCGGCCGAAGAAGGGGCCGACGACGAGGCAGAACGCTCCGGCGACCATCACCGCACCGTAGATGGCGGGCAGTTGGCGGCCGGGGGCGCTGGTCTCGGCGATGGCGAGCATCGGGGCGATACCGGCGGAGGAGGCGGCGTTGACGAACGGCAGCCGGTTTCCGGCGAAGCCGGTGATGCCGATGGTCTGGAGGATCGTGGCGAGTCCGGCGATGAGCAGGCCGGCCGCGATGAGCCGGGTCATCCCGGCGGCGTCCAGACCGACCGCCTGGCCGATGATGAGCGGAGGGGTGACGACGCCCGCGTACATGGCGGCGATGTGCTGGAGTGCGGCGGGGACGAGCCGCGGCAGGGGGAGCTTTTCGTCCACCGGATGGCAGGGAGCTTCCGGTGGGGCGGAACACGGGCCTTCTACCGGCCCCTTAGCGGGCTGTGCCATTGATGTTCCCTCCGGTCCGGTGCCGCCCCGCCCGACTGCGGGCGGGCGGGGCGGTCAGCGGCCTGGCGTCAGAGGTTGGTCATGTCGACCGGGATCCGGGGCTCCGTGCCGTCCCGCAGGATGGTGGCCTCGATCAGGCCGTAGGGACGGTCGGCGGCGAAGTAGACCTCGTTGTCGTTCTTGAGCCCGAAGGGCTCCAGGTCGACCAGGAAGTGGTGGTTGTTCGGGAGCGAGAAGCGGATCTCGTCGATCTCGCTGCGGCTGTTGATGACCCGCGAACCCATCTGGTAGAGGGTCTGCTGCAGCGAGAGGGAGTACGTCTCGGCGAACGCCTGCAGGATGTGCTTCTTGGCCTGCTCGTACGAACGCTCCCAGTTGGGCATCCGGTCTTCGTCGCTGGTCCAGTTGTAGCGCCAGGCGGCGGAGACGTCGGTGCACAGGATGCGGTCGTACGCCTCCTTGAGCGTCGTGTACTTGTCCTTGACGTAACCCCAGAACTCCGAGTTGGTGGAGTTCATGACCGTGAGGTCCTTGAGGCCGGAGACGATCTCCCACTTCTCACCGTCGTAGGTGATCTGGGAGGTGCGCAGCTCCTGCCCCTTGCGGGCGAAGGAGTGCCGGACCTCGTCCGAGCCGATGAACCGGGAGTTGCCGTCCGAGGTCTCTATCCGCTCCCAGGAGTACTCCTCGATCCGGATGCGGGCCCGGTGGATGGGCTCCTGGCTGGTCACGAAGTGGCGGGCCAGGTGGATGCCGAACTGCTCGGCGGACTCTATGCCGTGCTCCTTGGCGAACGCGTACACCGTGTTCTTGGTGGTGTCGGTCGGCAGGACGTTGGCGTTGGACCCGGAGTAGTGCACGTCCTCCATGTCGCCGGAGAGGGCGACGGAGACATTGAGGTCCTTGATGTGGTGGGTGTCGCCGTCCCGCGTGATCCTGACGACGCGGTTCTCCGCTTTGCCGTACTGGTTCTGGCCGAGAATCACAGGGCGGGAGTGGTGCGAATTGGCTGTCATCTGGCTGCTAGCTCCCTCGGTAAACGGAGTAGCCGTACGGGTTGAGCAGCAGCGGTACGTGGTAGTGCTCGCCCGGTACGACGGCGAACGTGATCGCCACCTCCGGGAAGAACGCACCGCTGTCCCTTACGCGGGGGGCGTCCTGCTGCGCCTCGGCTTGCTTCTTGGAACTCTGCTTGTTCAGGAAGTACGCCTCGGTCTCGAAGTCGAGACGTACGTGCGTGGTGCCTTCCGGCAGGGCCGGCAGGTCCTTGCAGCGCCCGTCCGCGTCGGTCGCGGAGCCGCCGAGCGTCACCCACCCGGCGTCGCGGCCACCACGGGCGGCGAGCGAGACGGCGACGCCCTCGGCGGGGCGTCCGATGCTGGTGTCCAGGATGTGCGTGGACACGGAACCGTGCGGCTGGGCCGCGCTCTCGGTGCTCATGCGTTCTCTTCCTCCACGAGGCGGGTCAGCCGGATGCGGTTGATCTTGCCCAGTTCGGTGCGGACGATCTCCCGCTCCTGTTCGGGCGTGTTGCCGATCCGTTCCCGGACGGCGTCCCGCATCTGCTCGCCGGTCCTGCCGGTGGCACAGATCAGAAAGACATGTCCGAACGTCTCCTGGTACGTCAGGTTCAGTTCGAGCATTTCGGCCTTGAGCGCCTCGGGGGCGCCGGCCATCCCGCTCTGCTCGCGGGAGGAGGTCGGGTCACCGGGCTTCGGCCTGCCGATCGGCGGGTGCCCCGCCATCGCCTCGGCGAGATCCTCCGCGGTCAGCTCGGCCGTGGCGGCGTCACTGGCGAGGAAGAGGGCTTCGGTGGTGGCGTACGGGCGCTGGGCGAGGAGCTTGCTCCCCCATGCCGAGCTGGCACACACCTCGTGCAGGGCGGCGAGCGCGTCGCTGTCCGGCGAGGTGTTGAACCGGGTGAGGCCCGGTGTCGGCTTCGTAGTCACGGGAGCCTCCGTGGCTGTTTTTCGCTGTGCGTTGGACGGGCTGCGGATAGCTAACGCCCTGCGGCAACACTGCGTCAACACTTTGTTGAAAACTCGGCAACGCAAAAGCCGCCGCCCGGCCGCCCGGACGACGGCCTCCCGTCACCCGTGATCGCTTGTGATCGCCCAGCCGCCACGGCCTACTCGCCCTTGGCCGCGTTCTCCCTGTTCAGGTAGTTGTACACGGTGAATCTGCTGACGCCGAGGGCGCCGGCGACCGTCTCGACGCCATGGCGCACCGAGAAGGCACCACGCGCCTCAAGCGTCCGCACGACCGCCTGCTTGGACTTGCGGTCGAGCTCGGCGAGGGGCATTCCGTGCCGCCGCTCCAGCGCCGCCAGGATGTGGTCCAGCGAGTCCGCGAGCTGGGGAAGCCGCACGGCGAGGACGTCCTGGCCCTCCCAGGCGAGCACCACGTCGTCGACCTGCGCCTGCTCGGGCCCGAGCAGCTCTCCGCCCATGGCGTCCACCAGCGGCTTCACCGCGGCGACCAGCGGGTGCTCCCCCGTCTCCGTCACTTCTCGCCCTCCCCGATCACGTTGACCTGGAGCGAGACGCGGGTGGCCCCCGCCTCCAGGGAGCGGCGCAGCAGCGCCTCCACGGCCACCAGGACGGCGTCGGCGCCGCCCTCCGCCGTATTGCCGAAGGGGCCGACGTCCACGGCGTCGAGCCGGGCGCCCTGTATCACCTCGCGGGCCACCACCGCATGGGCCGGCGCCTCGTCGAGGTCGAACGGTTCTGTCGTGAATTCGACCCTCAATCGCTGCATGCCCTCACGGTAGCGCCGCACCGCGGGCCCGACCCCGGGCCTCCGCCGGGTTGCCCCCTTCCGTCCCGGTACGCGACCGGCCCCACTGGCGGGTACCCCTTGACAGCCCTCCCCGGTCACAGGCAATCTTCCGTTAAGCAGAAATGAACTTCCGCAATACGGAAGGAGCGCCGCCCTCATGGCCCGCTTTTCAGAAGACGCAGGCAAGGACCAGCGCTTCGATGTGAACCTCTCGATCCTCTTCACGGAACTCCCGCTCCTGGAGCGCCCCGCGGCCGCCGCCGCCGCGGGCTTCACGGCGGTCGAGCTGTGGTGGCCCTGGATCGACACGCCCACGCCGGCTCCCGGTGAGCTCGACGCCCTGAAGAAGGCCCTGGACGACGCCGGCACCCGGCTGGTCGGCCTGAACTTCTACGCCGGACAGCTCCCCGGCCCGGACCGCGGCGCCCTGTCCGTACCCGGCGAGGAGTCGGACCGCTTCCGCGCCAACATCGAGGTGGCGGCGGACTTCGCCGCCTCGGTCGGCTGCACGGCGCTCAACGCGCTGTACGGCAACCGCGTCGAGGGCGCGGACCCCGCCGTCCAGGACGCGATCGCCCTGGAGAACCTGGTGCTGGCGGCCCGAGCGGCCGACCGGATCGGGGCCATCCTGCTGATCGAGGCCCTGAACAAGCCGGAGTCACCGCGCTACCCGCTGGTGAGCGCCCCGGCCGCGGTCGAGGTCGTCGACAAGGTCAACGCGGCCACGGGACTGGGCAACGCCAAGTTCCTGCTGGACCTCTACCACCTGTCGATGAACGGCGAGAACCTCCCCGAGGTCATCGAGAAGTACGCCGACAGGACCGGTCACGTCCAGATCGCCGACAACCCGGGCCGCGGCGCGCCGGGCACCGGCGAACTCGACCTCGCCGACCTGCTCGGCCGCCTCAAGGACGCCGGATACGACGGCTGGGTGGGCCTGGAGTACAAGGCCGGCGACCGCCCGAGCGCCGACAGCTTCGAGTGGCTCCCGCGGTCGCTGCGCGCGGCCGGCTGACGCCATCCCACAGAGTTTTGAGAGAGGGACCCTCATGAGCACCAACCTCCCCAGGATCGCCTGGATCGGCCTCGGCATCATGGGCTCGCCCATGTCCGAGAACCTGATCAAGGCGGGCTACCCGGTCACCGGCTTCACCCTGGAGCAGGACAAGCTGGACCGCCTGGCCGCGGCGGGCGGCACCGCCGCCGGCTCGATCGCGGAGGCCGTCAAGGACGCCGACGTCGTCATCACGATGGTTCCCGCCTCGCCCCAGGTGGAGGCGATCGCCTACGGCCCCGACGGCATCCTGGAGAACGCCAGGCGGGGCGCCCTTCTGATCGACATGTCCTCGATCACCCCGCAGACCTCGGTCGACCTGGGCAAGGCGGCGGCCGACAAGGGCATCCGCGTGCTCGACGCCCCGGTGTCCGGCGGCGAGGCCGGCGCCATCGAGGCGGTACTGTCGATCATGGTCGGTGGCGAGCAGGCCGACTTCGACAACGCCAGGCCGATCCTGGAAGCACTGGGCAAGACCATCGTCCTGTGCGGCCCGCACGGCTCCGGCCAGACGGTGAAGGCCGCCAACCAGCTGATCGTGGCGGTCAACATCCAGGCCTGCGCCGAGGCCGTGGTCTTCCTGGAGAAGTCCGGCGTGGACCTCAGGGCCGCCCTGGACGTCCTCAACGGCGGCCTCGCCGGTTCGACCGTACTGACCCGCAAGAAGGACAACTTCCTCGACCGGAACTTCGCGCCGGGCTTCCGGATCGACCTGCACCACAAGGACATGGGCATCGTCACGGACGCGGCCCGCAACGTCGGTGCCGCCCTGCCGGTCGGCGCCGTGGTCGCCCAACTGGTCGCCTCCCTGCGCGCGCAGGGCGACGGCGGCCTGGACCACTCGGCCCTGCTGCGCGCCGTCGAGCGCCTCTCCGGCCGGCAGGTCTGACCTCCCGCCCCGCACAAGGGCCCCCCGATTTCCGGACGGCGTCGGCGCTGACACCTGTCCTGTCGCGCCCAGGCGCCGGCGCCGTCCGGAACTCCACTCTTCACTTTCAACAAACTGTTGACGCGATGTTCGAGGCGAATTTACGCTCCTCGCACCTCCCCCAGCAGCTCCCGTACGTATCGGAAGGTCACGATGTCGAAGCGCGTGCTTACGACCGAGTCCGGCGCCCCGGTCGCCGACAACCAGAACTCCGCCACCGCCGGCGTCGGTGGCCCGCTCCTCCTCCAGGACCAGCACCTGCTGGAGAAGCTCGCCCGCTTCAACCGGGAGCGCATTCCGGAGCGCGTCGTGCACGCCCGTGGATCCGGGGCCTACGGCCACTTCGAGGTGACCGACGACGTCACCGCCTACACGAAGGCCGCGTTCCTCTCCGAGGTCGGCAAGCGGACCGAACTGTTCCTGCGCTTCTCGACCGTCGCCGACTCGCTGGGCGGCGCGGACGCCGTGCGCGACCCCCGCGGCTTCGCGCTCAAGTTCTACACCGAAGAGGGCAATTACGACCTCGTCGGCAACAACACCCCGGTGTTCTTCATCAAGGACCCCATCAAGTTCCCCGACTTCATCCACTCCCAGAAGCGCGACCCGTTCACGGGCAAGCAGGAGCCGGACAACGTCTGGGACTTCTGGGCACACTCCCCCGAGGCCACGCACCAGGTGACCTGGCTGATGGGCGACCGGGGCATCCCCGCCTCGTACCGCCACATGAACGGCTACGGCTCGCACACGTACCAGTGGACGAACGCCAAGGGCGAGGGCTTCTTCGTCAAGTACCACTTCAAGACGAACCAGGGCGTGCGTTCCCTGTCGTCGGACCAGGCGGCCGAGCTGGTCGGCAAGGACGCCAACTCGCACCAGACCGACCTGCTGCAGGCCATCGAGCGGGGTGTGCACCCCTCCTGGACCCTGTACGTACAGATCATGCCGGCGGCCGAGGCGGCGGACTACCGCTTCAACCCGTTCGACCTGACCAAGGTCTGGCCGCACGCGGACTACCCGCTCCAGCGCGTGGGCCGCCTCGTCCTGGACCGCAACCCGGACAACGTCTTCGCCGAGGTCGAGCAGGCCGCGTTCTCGCCGAACAACTTCGTACCCGGCATCGGCCCGTCGCCGGACAAGATGCTCCAGGGCCGCCTGTTCGCCTACGCGGACGCCCACCGCTACCGCCTCGGCGTCAACCACACCCAGCTCCCGGTGAACGCGCCCAGGGCCGTGCCCGGCGGGGCCGACAACTACGGCCGCGACGGTGTGATGGCGACGCGCCACGGCTCGCGCCACGACAAGAACTACGAGCCCAACTCCTACGCCGGCCCGGCGCAGACCGACGCGGCGCTCTCCGCCCCGCTGGCCGTCCAGGGCCACACGGGCACCCACGCCGCCCCGGCCCATGTGAAGGACGACGACTTCTTCCAGGCCGGTGAGCTGTACCGCCTGATGTCGGCGGAGGAGAAGAACCGTCTCGTGGCGAACATCGCCGGCGGCCTCTCGCAGGTGAGCCGCGACGACGTGATCGAGAAGAACCTCGCCCACTTCCACGCCGCCGACCCGGAGTACGGCAAGCGCGTCGAGGAAGCGGTCCGAGCCCTGCGCGAGGACTGACGCGATACGTCGAGGCGCAGACACAGACCGCGTACGGCGACCGACGGGAGGTCAGTCACCGTACGCAGTCCGGACCGCGGGCCCGAATGAGGGGTGGCCGGCGGTACGGACGGCTTGAGGACCGTGGCGGCGAGCGAGCCAGTGCGGTGGTAAGGAAGCCCGGCCCCTTCTTGACCTGAAGGAAGGCCGCCGGACTCCCGTCGCCGCCGCCGCGGTCCCCGGCGACCTCCCCCAGCACTCCGTCCGGCGGCGCGAACGTCCTGTCGCGCCAGCCTCGCACCGTCGGACGGGCACCACCGCGGAGCCGGAGCGCGGAGTCCGGTTTACGGTCCCGGACTCCGCGCTCCTCCGCGTCCCCCGGTCGCTCCGCGCGCCGAACGCCCCCTCCCGGATCCGGCGGAGAGGGGGCGTTCGCCGGATCCGGGCTCGGCCGGGGCATGGGCGTCGGGGCGATCCGCGGTCCGGTCCCGTTCCGGAACGGGGCCGGCGGAGCGGGCCCGGGCCGCGGTCACGCGGCGGGCCCGGAACCGGGGCGGGTCATGCCGCCCGGGCGACGTCTCCCCGCTGTGTCGCGGCCCACGCCACGACGAGTGCCTCGTAGATCCGGTGTTCGTCCGCCGACAGCGGCCGGGCTTCGCTCCGTGCACGCGCCCACAGCTCACGGATCGCAGCATTGAGCGCCTCGGCGTCAGGGCCGGCGGCATCGTGCGAAGGTTTCTGGGACATGCCTAAAGGGTAGGCCGGGCCTCGGACAATCGGGCCGCTTCGTCGAGTGCGATCCGCCACGGGAACCGGTCGGGCGCCCCGGAGTCCCACTGCCGCGGTGTGACACCGCTCTCCTCGCACAACACCGACACCCCCGCGGAGCGCAGTGTGTCCACGGAGCGCGCGAACTGCGGGTGGGCCGTGAGGGCCCCGCCCGCACAAGGCATCGCGACCATCGGGATGCTCCTGCCGATCCCCTCGGCGACGACCCCGACGACGAACTTCCCGGTGAGACCGAGCGCCCACTGGTTGAGCGTGTCGAACGTCACCGGCGCGACCAGGATCACATCCGGTTCAGGCCATATGTCCGGCTCGCCGGGGAGCCCGTACCGCGAGCGGACCGGATGGCCCGTCAACGCCGCCAGTCCGGCCAGACCGTCCTCCAGCCAGCGGGCGGCCGTCGGCGTCAGCCCGAGACACACGTCCCAGCCGTCCGCCTGCGCCTCCTCGATGACACGGGCCACATCGAACACCGGCGGGGCTGCGGAGCCGAACAGATACAGAGTCCTCTTCATACGCCTATCCGATCACACACCCCCGCCCGCGAACCGGAAGGAAACCCGCCGGTCAAGGCGCCGCGGGCGCCCCGCGCCCGCCCGCAAGCGGCGTGCCGGCCCGGAGAGTTGATCACCGACGGAGGTCCCGCCCCTTTTCCCTCTGCACGAGGGTTACGTTCCGGCCAGGCACCGGCGTAATCTCAGCCACCTCGGCAGAGGCCCTCCCCGCTCCGGACCACCTGCCGTGGGCGCCGCGGCCCATCTCCCCGAGGATGCCGCGCGCCGGACAGAGGCCCCGCCCCGTACCCCGCCCGGCGGGGCCTCTTCATGTCCGGCGACACGGGTCGCGATCACTGCGTGTGGGTATCACATCACTGAACGTACACGTCGTGACGGAACTCCTGGAGAGAGGGGAGTCCATGGCGCGGTATCCCGCTGCGACCCGTATGGAGCCGCAGCCCGAACCGGACAGTCGGCCGGCGACCGACTGCCTGCGGGGCGCGATATCCCTCCCCGTGGGCGGCTGCCGCACGCAGGAGTGCAGGACAGTCCCGGAACCTGCCGAGTCCGTGGTGGCGGCGGGTGCACAGCAGCGCACGGGCGCATCGCCCGCAGGACTCGGCCCGGTCCGGACAGCAGGCGTGGTCATGGTCGATGGACAGTGCGCGCCCGGCGCCGTCCGCCTCCCGGCGGATGGCGCACCACCTGCGGAGGCGGACGCGCACGGGGCGGTCACAGCCTCCGGCGGCACAGGTGGCTCTGTCCGTGCCGGTGTCCCCGAAGGAAGCGTTCCGATCCGGAAGGAGGCACCGTGATGGCCTGGTGCCCGTTCGCGCGGAAGCTGGAGCTGCAGCCCGAGAGCGATCAACAACCCGCCATCAGGCCGACGCAGTTCATCCTGCACAGCATCGCGGCCCCATGGACGGCACAACGGGTCTACGAGTACTGGCAGACCACCAATCTGGAGTCCCATTTCGGACTCGGCTACGCCGGGGACCTCGCCCAGTACATCGGCACCGAGACCCGCGCGGACGCCAACGCCCAGGCCAACCGGCGCCCGGACGGGACCGGAGCGGTGTCCATCGAGACCGCGTCCAACCTCAAGCACACCGACCCCTGGACCGAGGAACAGATCGAGCGGCTGATCGCGCTCGGCGCGTGGCTCCACCATCGCCACGGGATCCCGCTGCGGATCTGCCGCAGCGCCTCGGACCCGGGCTACGGCTACCACCGTCTGCACGCGGCCTGGTCCTCGGGCGGCACGGCCTGCCCCGGGGACGCGCGTGTCCGTCAGTTCAAGGACGTCGTATTCCCGGGGATCGTCGCCCGCGCGAACGGTGACACCCCGCCCCCCACCGAGGAGGACCCCATGCCGAGCGTCATCACCGAATCGGAAGCCGGCGGCCCCGCACTGGAGGCCGGGGCGTACGTGCTGTTACGGATGGCCGCGGACACCGCCCTGCTCCAGGGGCCTTGCGCGTACACCGTGACCGCGTACGCCACGGTCAGCGGACGGGCGGGCACCCGGATCACCATGCGTTTCCACGATCTGGCGATCGCCACCAGGCGCCCCTCGCTCGACCTGCCGATCGACTGCGGCGTGATCGGCGCGGACGGCGTGCTGAACGTCGCCGTCACCCGCAGCGGAAACCTGGGCACCAACGAACAACTGAAGGTGGAGATCCGCGCCGACCAGGCGGCCAGGGTCGACCGACGGGTACTGCGCGCACTGCGCTGGGCGCCCTGACGCGTTTCCGCGAAGCGGCGCCCCCGCCCGCCCCGCGGACGGCCGGCGCCACTTGGCGGGAGTTCCCCGGCCAGGGTCTTCCGTCCGGATCAGGCCGGACGCCCGGCACGATCGGCGAGACACTCCCCGGGCGGTGACGGCGGGGAGGGAGGGGCCGGCAGAGACCTGGTTGAGGACCGTGGGCAGCATGGCGATGGCCGTGCCCTTCCCGCCGGGTGAGACCGTCGGGTTCGTCCGGACGACGAGCGTGACGCCGTTGTCCGGGTCGTGACCGATGGAGGAGTCGACGGCGGCCCGCGCCTCCGGGTGCCGGGGGCGCGGGCCGTCGATGCCGGGTGGCGCGGGCGCGCCGGGGCGCCGCGTCCCGCCCGTCAGACCAGCGGGCGGATCGCCGTCGGCGCGTGGCCGGGCTCGGTGGCGAGCTCCTCGAACTCGACCACGTTGCTGATGTCGGCGGTCGTGCTCATCGAGATGTTGGTGACCCGCTCCAGGATGGCCTCGACGACCACCGGCACCTGGAACTCGGCGGCGAGTTTCCTGGCCTCCTCGAAGGCGGGCAGCAGTTCGTTCGGGTCGGTGACCCGGATCGCCTTGCAGCCCAGTCCCTCCACCACCTTGACGTGGTCCACGCCGTAGACGCCGAGCTCGGGCGCGTTGATGTTCTCGAACTCCAGATTGACCTGGAAGTCGATGTCCAGACCGATCTGCG
This sequence comes from Streptomyces sp. SP18CS02, assembly GCF_036322365.1. Taxonomy (NCBI): domain Bacteria; kingdom Bacillati; phylum Actinomycetota; class Actinomycetes; order Kitasatosporales; family Streptomycetaceae; genus Streptomyces; species Streptomyces sp. SP18CS02. The sequence goes on along the minus strand of NZ_JAQYXC010000281.1, from coordinate 61,871 downwards.
CCTGACGGATGAGGCCCAGATAGGAGTTGTTGACCAGCACGTGCACGTACGGGATCTTGTGCTGGGCGCCGACGGCCAGCTCCTCCAGCATGAACTGGAAGTCGTAGTCGCCCGACAGCGCGACCACCGGCGTCCCGGGGTCCGCGGTCGCGACGCCCAGCGCGGCCGGGATGGTCCAGCCGAGCGGGCCCGCCTGCCCGCAGTTGATCCAGTGGCGCGGCCGGTAGACGTGCAGCATCTGCGCGCCGGCGATCTGGGAGAGGCCGATGGTGGTGACGTAACGCGTCTCCGGACCGAAGGCCCGGTTCATCTCCTCGTACACGCGCTGCGGCTTGATCGGCACGTTGTCGAAGTGCGTACGGCGGTGCAGTGTCGCCTTGCGCTCCAGGGTTGAGGCGATCCACGCGGAGCGGTCGGGGAGCCGGCCGGCCGCCTTCAGTTCACGGGCGACCTCGACGAAGAGCTCCAGGGCGGCCTTGGCGTCGGAGGCGATGCCGTAGTCCGGGGCGAAGATCTTGCCGATCTGGGTGGGCTCGATGTCGACGTGGACGAAGGTGCGGCCCTGGGTGTAGACGTCGAGCTTGTAGCCGGTGTGACGATTGGCCCAGCGGTTGCCGATGCCGAGGACGAAGTCCGACTCCAGGAACGTCGCGTTGCCGTAGCGGTGCGAGGTCTGCAGGCCGACCATGCCGGCGTTCAGCTCGTGGTCGTCGGGGATGGTGCCCCAGCCCATCAGGGTCGGGATGACGGGGGTGCCGGTGAGCTCGGCGAACTCCACGAGCAGGTCGGAGGCGTCGGCGTTGATGATGCCGCCGCCCGCGACGATCAGCGGACGCTCGGAGTCGAGCAGGTAGGAGATCGCCTTCTCGATCTGCGCGCGGGTCGCGGCGGGCTTGTAGACCGGCAGCGGCTCGTACGTCTCCGGGTCGAACTCGATCTCGGTGAGCTGGACGTCGATCGGCAGGTCGATGAGGACCGGCCCGGGACGGCCGGAGCGCATCAGGTGGAACGCCTGCTGGAAGACCCCGGGCACCTGGGCGGCCTCCAGGACCGTGGTGGCCGCCTTGGTGACGGGCTTGGCGATCGACGCGATGTCGACGGCCTGGAAGTCCTCCTTGTGGATCACCGAGGTCGGCGCCTGGCCGGTGATGCACAGGATCGGGACGGAGTCGCCGATCGCCGAGTACAGACCGGTGATCATGTCGGTGCCGGCCGGGCCCGACGTCCCGATGCACACGCCGATGTTGCCCGGGCGGGTACGGGTGTAGCCCTCGGCCATGTGGGAGGCGCCCTCGACGTGACGGGCCAGCGTGTGCTTCACCCCCCCGGACGCCTGGAGGGCCGCGTAGAAGGGGTTGATCGCCGCGCCCGGCACACCGAACGCGTTGGTGACGCCTTCGCGCTTGAGGATCTCAACTGCCGCTCGGGCGGCGGTCATACGAGGCATGGAGTACTCCTGCTTCGGCCTGGCGGATTCGGGCTCTGTCGCGCCACCTGAGAGCTTCGATCCGTGCTGCGGAATTCCGTCATGCGGAAGTTTAGTTCTGCTATACGGAAGCAATCTAGAATGCGTCCCGGATGTCGTCAAGAGTTGGCCGAACCCTGGATGGCCGAAGTGCCTCCCCAAGTGCTCGGCGTTGGTGGACGATGGGTCACGGATCGAAGGGGGCCGTCGTGGGAGAGAACGTGCCGGTACGCTGCCCGGCCTGCCGTAGGGCGCATGTCTACGCGTCGCCCGTCTATCCGTGCGCCTGCGGCGCGCCGGTGGCCCCTCCCCTGGTCAGGGGCGCTCCCGCCGTGCCGATCACCCACCGCACCTGGAGCGACGAGTGGGTCACGGTGCGCTGTGCCGGCTGCGGGCGGCAGGACCAGTGGCCGCAGCCGGAACTCGGCTGCCCCTGCGGGGTGGTACTGCGGATACCGGTACGGCCGGTGGCCGCGGCCCCGCAGCCGTCCGGCGGGCCGGCACCCTCGGGCGGGACCACCGCCTCCACGACCGGTGTCTCCACGGTCCGGGCTCCCGCCCACATCCCGCCACCCCCCGCCACCGCGGCGCCCCGCCCCTCGTTCCGGCCGGTCACCATCCGGACCGCCCGGGACGCCGTCACCGCCGCCGCGCTCTATCTGCGCTGGCTGGGCTTCCGGGACGTGGTGCAGCCCGAGGAGCACAGCCCGTCCGGGATCGATCTGCGCGGACCGGGGCTGGTCGCCCAGGTCGACCCGACGACCCGGCCCGCCTCCCTGCGCGCCGTCGAATGCCTGTGGCTCAACGGCCTCGCCGCGTCGTCGACGAGCGTCTTCTTCACACTCGCCGGATACGAGGAGAAGGCCCGCGCCCGCGCCGACGGCCTGCTCGTGCCCCTGTTCGTCATGGACCTCACCGGCACCCCGCAGCCCGTCAACGGCCCGGCCGACGAACTCGTCGCACGGGGCGTGTGATTGCGCCGCGGTCCCGGAAGCGACCACAGCCGGCCCGCCCGAGGCCACGGCCGCCGGCCCATGGCCGGGACGGCTCGGCCATACTCCCCGTATGCGCATCCGACCGGTCATCCCCGCCGACCTCCCGCTGCTCCAGGACATCGAGCGCGCGGCGGGCGAACCCTTCCGGGAGCTCGGCATGGCCGCGATCGCCGACGACGAGCCGCCGGCCCTGGAGCAACTGGAGCGGTACAGGCGCGCCGGCCGCGCCTGGACCGCGACGGGACCCGACGGCCTCCCCCTGGCCTATCTGCTCGCCGATGACGTGGACGGTGCCACCCACATCGAGCAGGTGTCGGTGCGTCCGGCTGCCGCCCGGCGGGGCGTGGGACGCGCCCTGATCGACCACCTCGCCACCCTGGCCACGGCGCGGGGCGTCGAGGCCCTGACGCTGACGACGTTCAGGGACGTGCCGTGGAACGCCCCGTACTACGCCCGGATCGGATTCCGGCCGCTCACCGAGGCGGAACACACCGAGGGACTGCGCGCGATCGTCCGGGCCGAAGCGGCCCATGGCCTGGACCGCTGGCCGCGCGTGTGCATGCGCCGCGACCTCGGTCGCTGACCGGCACGTCCGGCCGGCGGTCCGGCCGTACTGCCGTCAGGCGTCAGGCCGGCGTTGCGCCGGCCGGTGACCGCCCGGGGCGCACCCTCGGCTCCCCCCCTTTGCCTCGCCCAGGGCTTCCGGTCCGTGGCTTCGCAACAGCCCCTGACCGGCCGGTTCAAGGCTCTCTCCAGATTTCCTCAAGGCGGGCCGGGCAGCGTGGTGCCCGAGGGTTCGCTCCCCGCGGCGGTGGCGCCGTCCCGATGGTCAGGTCACCGGGACGACGGAACGGCCGAAGAGACCGGGTGCGCGATCTTCACCAGCGCGGATGTCCCCGCCGGCTTTCCGGGGCGTCCGCATCCGATCGGTGGGACGAAGGAGTCACAGATGCCGATTCGCCAGACACTCGCGGGTGCAGCCCTGGCCGTGACGGCCGTACTCGGGGGTGTCGCCGCCCCCGCACAGGCCGCCCCCGCACCGGCCGCCACCACTCAGGCCGCACCCACTCGGGCCGTACCCACTCAGGCCGCACTCGCCGCCGAGGCGGCGACACTGGCCTCGTGCCCGTCCGTCTCGGGTGGGCGCGGCCCGATCATCGTCACCTCATCCGTCATCAAGGACCGGGCGGCGGTGCACATCGGGCCGGCCGGGGCGTGCCGCACCACGGGGTACCTGTCGGTGAACAGCTCGATCGACCTGTACTGCACCTACTACAACGCCAGCACCGGCAACCTCTGGGAGTGGACCAACAAGGGCTGGATCTGGAACGCCTACGTGAGGGACACCGCCTACTACAACTGCTGATGACGGGCGGCCCTTCGCCGGGCGGTGCTTGATCCGGGGAGCGGCTCAGCAGGGGGAGCCGGCGGTCCTCCACGCCGGCCTGCCGCGCCGGAAGGCGGCAGGCCGGCGTCGGCGATGGCGGACGCCGACGCCTTCCGGGCACGACCTAGCGGCCGTACCTGCCGCGCAGTTCCACCTTCCGCACCTTGCCGCTGACCGTCATGGGGAAGGCGTCCAGGATCTCCACCCGGCGCGGGATCTTGTAGTGCGCCAGCCGGTCGTCGCAGAACGCGGTGATCTCCTCCAGCGTCGGGGGGTCGGCCGGGTCGCGGGGGATCACGCAGGCGAGGATCTCCTCGCCGTACCGCGGGTCGGGCAGGCCGACCACCTGAACGTCGGCGATCTTCGGGTGGGCGTAGAGGAACTCCTCGATCTCGCGCGGGTACACGTTCTCACCGCCCCTGATGATCATGTCCTTGATGCGGCCGACGATCTGGACGTAGCCGTCCTCGCGGATGACCGCGAGGTCACCGGTGTGCATCCAGCGGCCCGTGTCGATCGCCTCCGCCGTCTTCGCGGGCTCGTCCCAGTAGCCGAGCATCACGCCGTAGCCCCGGGTGCACAGCTCTCCCGCCTCGCCGCGCGGCACGGTCACCCCGGTCGCCGGGTCGACCACCTTGACCTCGACGTGCGGCATCACCCGGCCGACCGTGCCGGTACGGCGCTCCAGGTCGTCGTCGCGCCGGGTCTGCGTGGAGACCGGGGAGGTCTCCGTCATCCCGTAGCAGATCGACACCTCCGCCATGTGCATCTCCGTGACGACCCGCTTCATCACCTCCACCGGGCAGGGGGAGCCGGCCATGATGCCGGTGCGCAGGGTGGACAGGTCGTGGGCGGCGAAGTCCGGCAGGTTCAGTTCGGCGATGAACATCGTCGGGACGCCGTACAACGAGGTGCATCGTTCCTTCTCGACCGCCTCCAGTGTGGCGGCGGGGTCGAAGGACGGCGCCGGGATGACCATGCAGGCACCGTGCGAGGTGGCGGCCAGGTTTCCCATCACCATGCCGAAGCAGTGGTAGAAGGGGACGGGCAGGCAGATCCGGTCCCGCTCGGTGTAGCCGAGCAGCTCCCCCACGAAGAACCCGTTGTTGAGGATGTTGTGGTGGGTGAGGGTGGCCCCTTTGGGGAAGCCGGTCGTGCCGGAGGTGTACTGGAGGTTGACCGGGTCGTCACACGACAGCCGGGCCTCCCGGGCGGCGAGCTCCTCATCGGTGACACGGCCCGCCGCGTCCAGCAGGACGCCCCAGGACCCGTCGTCGGGGTGGTCGCCGCCGTCGATGCAGTCGATGTAGTGGACGGCTCGCAGCACCGGGCAGTTGGGGCGGGCCTGCTCCACCATCGCCCGGTAGTCGCTCGTCCTGTGGCGCCGCGAGGCGAACAGCACCGACACAGCGGCCTGCCGCAGGACGTACTCCAGTTCGTGGACCCGGTACGCGGGGTTGATGTTGACCAGGATCGCGCCGACGCGGGCGGTGGCGTACTGCACCAGCACCCACTGCGAGCAGTTGACCGCCCAGATCCCGACCCGGTCGCCCTTGCCGACACCGGTGCCCATCAGCCCGCGGGCCAGCCGGTCCACGGCCGCGTCGAACTCGGCGTACGTCCAGCGGGTGCCTTGCGCCACGTCGACCAGAGCCTCCTGGTCGGGGTACCGCGCGACCGTGCGCGCCAGGTTCGCGCCGATCGTGTCGCCGAGCAGGGCCGTGGTGCCCGTGCCGTGCGTGTAGGACAGGCTCATCGCAGGTCCCCCTCGTCGTATTCGGCCGCGGACCCCGCCGCGGTCCGCTCGCGCAGTTCGATCCGGCGGATCTTCCCGGAGACCGTCTTCGGCAGTGCGGCGAACTCCAGTCGCCGGATCCGCTGGTACGGGGCGAGGACGGCGCGCGAGTGCGCGAACAGGGCCTTGGCCGTCTCCGGGCCGGGTTCCCAGCCCTCGGCGAGCACGATGTACGCCTTCGGCACCGCGAGCCGTACGGGATCCGGCGCCGGGACGACCGCGGCCTCGGCGACCGCCTCGTGCTCCAGGAGCGCGCTCTCCAGCTCGAAGGGGCTGATCTTGTAGTCGCTGGCCTTGAACACGTCGTCGGCCCGCCCGATGTAGGTGATGTAGCCGTCGGCGTCGCGCGAGCCGATGTCTCCGGTGCGGTAGTGGCCGCCCGCCATCGCCTCGGCCGTGCGGTCCGGGTCTCCGTGGTAGCCGGCCATCAGACCGACCGGGGCGGCCGACAGGTCGAGGGCGATCTCGCCCTCCGCCGCGCCCGGCTCCCCGGTCACCGGATCCAGCAGCTCCACCGCGAACCCGGGGCTCGGCCGGCCCATGGAACCGGCCTTCAGCAGCTGCCCGGGACTGTTGGAGACCTGGACGGCGGTCTCGGTCTGGCCGAAGCCGTCCCGGATGGTCACTCCCCACTCGCGCCGCACGGTCTCGATGACCTCGGGGTTCAGCGGCTCACCGGCCGCGACGACCTCCCTCGGCGGTGTGCGCAGCACGCTCAGGTCCGACTGGATGAGCATCCGCCACACGGTCGGCGGGGCGCAGAAGCTGGTGACGCCGTTGCGGTCCATCTCCGCCATCAGGCGTCGCGCGTCGAAGCGGACGTAGTTGTGGATGAAGACGGTCGCCTCGGCGTTCCAGGGGGCGAAGAGGTTGGACCAGGCGTGCTTGGCCCAGCCGGGTGAGGAGATGTTCAGATGGACGTCGCCCGGCTTGAGACCGATCCAGTACATCGTCGACAGATGACCCACGGGGTAGGAGACGTGGGTGTGCTCGACGAGTTTGGGCCGGGCGGTGGTTCCCGAGGTGAAGTACAGCATCAGTGTGTCGTCCGCGTGCGTGACCCCGTCGGGTGTGAAGGCGCCCGGCGCGTCGTAGGCGTCCTCGTACCGCAGCCACCCCGAGGCGCCGCCCCCGACCGCGATCCGGGTGCAGTCCCCGGGGACGTCGTCGAACTTGGCGGTGTGGTCGGCGCGGACGAGCACGTGGCGGGCCGCGCCACGCTCGACCCGGTCCCGCAGGTCGGCCGGGCCGAGGAGCGGGGTCGCCGGGATGACGACGGCGCGCAGCTTCATGGCGGCGAGGGCCGTCTCCCACAGTTCGGCCTGGTTGCCGAGCATCACGATGAGACGGTCCCCCGCGCGGACACCCTGCGCACGCAGCCAGTTCGCCACCCTGTTCGACCGCTCGGACATCTCGGCGAACGTCAGCCGGGTCTCGCCGCCGTCCTCCTCCACGATGTGCAGGGCGGTCCGGCCGTTGCCCGCCGCGATGACGTCGAACCAGTCCAGCGCCCAGTTGAAGCGGGCCGGCCGGGGCCACGTGAAGCCCTGGCAGGCCGCCTCGTAGTCGTCCCGGTGCTTCAGCAAGAAGTCCCGGGCCGCCCGGAACTCCTCCGTCGCGCCGCTTTCCGACATGTGTCCTCCTCGTTGCGGGACCCGTCACCGACATCGTGTAATCAGTGACCCAGGTCTCACTACCCCCGGACGGGGGTGAAGGAGCAGCGCACGTGCCGGACACCATCGAAGCAGTGGAGATACGAGCCGCCCTGCTGCGGCTGCGCCGCGCGACCGGACTGCACGCCGCCTTCGGGGGGCTGCTGGACGATCCGCGGCGGATGCGCATCGGGGAGCTGAGCGGGACGCACACGCACGCCCTGCGCGGACTGGCGATCAGCACCGGACACGGGCTCGGCGGCAAGTCCATCGCGCTGTCCCGGCCCTGCTCGGTGGTCGACTACCCCTCCTCCCGCCACATCAGCCACGAGTACGACGGCGCGGTGGCGGCCGAGGGACTGCGATCGGTGATCGCCGTGCCGGTGGTGGTCCGCCGGAAGGTACGCGGTGTGCTGTACGGCGCGCTGCGGGCGCCGCTGCCGCTCGGCGAGCGGGTGCTCGACGCGGCGGTGGCGGCCGCGCGGGACGTCGAGCAGGCGCTGGTGGTGCGGGAGGAGGCACGGCGGCTGCTGGCCGCGGGCCCGGCCGTCCCCGCGCCGGCCGGGCCCGGCCCGTGGGAGGCGGTCCGCGCGGCCCACGGCGAGCTGCGGACGCTGGCGTCCCGGACCGCCGACCCGGCGCTGCGCGAGGAGCTGCTGGCGGTGTGCGGGCGGATCGCGGCGGCGGCGGCCCCGGCCGCCCAGGACCCGGGGCGGCCGGCCCTGGTGTGTCTGGCGCCGCGCGAGGTGGACGTCCTGGCGGCGGTGGCGGGGGGCGCGTCGAACGCCGTGGCGGCGGAGCGGCTGGGGCTGCGGCCCGAGACGGTGAAGGGCTATCTGCGCTCGGCGATGCGGAAGCTGGGCGCGCACTCCCGGCTGGAGGCGGTGGTCGCGGCGCGGCGGGAGGGCGCCCTGCCGTGAGCGGGGCGCGATGCGGGGCGCGGTGCGGGCCGGGTGCTCGCCGCGCGCGGGGCCGGTGCGGCCGTGCGGGCGGACGGCACACGGACCGCGTCGGGACATTCCGCGGTCCGGATTCCAGGGGCCGGATCGCGGGGCCTTTCGGCCCGCTCTCCGAAGGAGAAGCGGAGTACGCCGCCCGGCCGGGCCGGACCGGCAATAGGACGAAGGTCCCATGGCGGCACCGGTGTCGTTGATCAACCGCTGTGCTGCAATGGAGCCGTTCTCAAAGCTGCTTCTCACGCGCCACAGCGACGTGGCGGGGAGGATGGCGGGCGTGGGCCGTGCACATCCCCATCAGGAATTCGCCGTACGCACCCCCGTACCGGCCGACTCGCCGGAGCTGTGCCGTATGTACGGAAGATGCGCCCCGGCCACGCGCTACCACCGCTTCCTCAGCTCTTCGCCCGCGTTTCCGCCGGGCCATCTCGACGCCGTCACCCGCCCGGCCCCGGGTGTCGACGCCCTGCTCGTCACTCCGGCCGGCGATCGTTCGCACCCGGTCGCCCTGGGGAGCACCCATCCCGTCCTGCCGGGGACGGTGGAGCTCGGGGTGCTGGTGGAGGACGTCTGGCAGCGCAGGGGGCTCGGCCGGCTGCTGGTGCGACGACTCGCGCGGCGGGCCGGCCTGCGGGGGGCCGTCGCGCTCACCGCGCAGGCGCCGACCGGCCGGCGCTGGGTGCTGTGGCTCCTGCGGGACGAGGTCGGAACCCTGGAGTACGGGCCGATGTCCGACACCGTCCGGGCGACCGCCCGCCTGGTACCGCCGCGCCGATCGAGGGGCAGGACGGATAATTGCGCACCCACGAGGACTTCTCGAAACGAATTCAGCAATTCGTCCGACTCCGCTCCACAAGGCCGCGAGGCTCTTCCCGAACGCCGTAGCGGAAAATCTCCGGAATCCCAAGTCAGGCCCTGTGGCGGCCCGTTGCGGTGAACTCGGCGATGAGGTAGGACTGATCCTCGACGGCCCTGCCCCCACGTATGGAGGAGCGAAAGTGTCACAGGAGAGTGCCCCCCGCACCCATGTCGCCACGTTCGAGTGGCGGGAGCAGGGGCCGATTTTCGCCACCAGGGCAGATGAATCCGGCCTCTCGTATCTCCAGGGGCTGGTGAGCGGTGAGATCGTCCCACCGCCCGTCGCACAGGTTCTGGGTATTGAGGTGACAAAAGCGGAACCGGGCGCCGTGCAGTTCACCATGCCGGTCAAGAATTTCTTCACCAATCATCTGGGCTTTCTCGCCGGCGGCATCCTGTCGACGGTGATCGACTCCGCGCTGGGCTGCTCCATCCTGGCCTCGATCACCCCGGACAAGGACATCGTCACCCTCGACCTGAACGTCGACTTCCTGCGGCCGGTGAGCGAGGCGTCAGGGCTGATCACCGTCGACGCCGAGGTGGTCCACCTCGGCCGGAACCGCGGCCTGGCCAGCTGCCGGGCGGTGGACTCCGAGGGGCGCCTGTGCGCGGTGGGCAAGAGCAGCTGCCTCGTACGCGACAAGCCGCAGAGGACGGGCTCCGCCGTCGGCGCCCAGGCAGTGAAGGAGCCCCGGCGATGAGCGGCGAGACGGTCCGGCAGGACGAGCGGGCGGCGGACACCGCGGCCGAGGCGGCCGCCGGCCACGCCGATCTGACGGTCGGCCAGGTGCTGCGGGCGCAGCGCGTCATCACGGAGGAGGACATCGCGGCCTTCGCCGCCCTGGTGGGGGACAAGGGACGCCACCACCTGCCGGGGCAGGGGCAGGTGATGGCCCACGGCCTGCTCACCGCCTCGCTGGCGACCAAGATCGGCGGCGACCTGCACTTCATCGCCCGCACGATGGGGTGGGAGTTCCTCAAGCCGGTCTGGGGCGGCGACACGATCACCGCGGAGGTCACCGTGGCCGCCCTGCGTGAGATCAAGCCCGGCCTGGGCGTGGAGTTCGCCATCGAGATCCGCAACCAGGACGGCGAGACGGTGCTGCGCGGGGACGCCGAAGGGCTGATCCGGCGCTGATCCGGCCCGGCTCCGCCCGCTGCCGGTCAGCCGCGCGCCTCGGGGACATCGGGGCCTGACGGCTGGCCGGCGCCGGGCGGCGCGTCGGAGGAGTTGGGCGGCAGCCCTTCCATCTCCCGCAGCTGGTCGAGGAGCACCTCCGCGAAGTCGAGACCCTTCTGGGACAGTCCGACCGCGCGCATGGCGACCCGGGTGACCCCCGCGTCCTCGAACCTGGTGAGCTCCGCGCGCGTCAGTCCGGCGTCCCGCCAGGCGGCCAGTTCCTCCAGCTTCGCGTCGGTGCGGTCGGCGGTCTCGTCATCGAAGAAATAGGCGATGCTCACACCGAAGAACCGGGCGAGCGCTTCGAGATGGTGCATCCGGGGATTGTCACGCTCGCCCTTGCGCAGATATGCGATGTACTGCTTGGAGATGTTGCCGCCCTGGGCGCAGATGGCCCGCGCCGTCTCCTCGTTGCTGTACGGTCCCCGGCCGCGAGGATGAACCGTGGCGAACAGATGGTTCAACCGCTCGGCCAGCACACGGGGCGTGTCATGACCCATCTGACCAGCTCCCCTGACGTCTCTGATCACGACTGCGGTGGGGCCGGCGGGCATGGACGGACAACCGGCTGCCGGGCAGCGTGACTGACGCACCGTCATGGACGGTGGGCGGATCCGCGAGCGCCACCACCCCGGATGGTACTGCACGTGAACGAAGCTTATCCATACCGGGAACTGCTCCAATTCGACCCGCTATGGAGATTCGGGGCTTCATGATTTCCCCGGCACCGCCCGCCTCTATTACCCCCTCTACCCGACGGGGCCGCTTGGCCCCATGATGGAAAAACGCATGCGCGATGGGCCTGTGAGAGGGGCAGTGGTGGGCGAAAGACGCGCTCTGGGTGGAGGCGGAGCTTCCGCCCGGTTCGCCCGTGCTTGCGGCATGGCGGCGAGGGTTCGACTTGTCTGATTCATTACTCTGGTTCTTCAGCATTCTCCACCTCTTCTGCGGCGCCATCAGCCTCGCGGCTTTCGCCTACAAGCGCCGCGACCTGAGAGGCGATCCGCAGAATCTTTCCCTCCGGGCACTCTGCTCGGCCCGCCTGTGCAACGGTCTGGCATACGTGTGCCTCGCACCGGTGATGTACGCGGGTATCGGCCGGCTCACCGGCATGCCGAACGTCGCCACGCTCATCGCCGCCGAATTCATCGTCTTCGGCGCCATGTCCTCGCACGTGATGCTGGTGGGCTGGTTCAACCACTCCGACGAGGCCAGACGCCGGGCCCGGCGCGTGGGGTTGCTGTACGCCGTGCCGATGGCCGCGCTGCCCCCGCTCTTCCTCCTGGGCCCCCTCCCCGGTTCGCACCCGCTGGACTTCGAGGTCCACTTCGCGAACGACGGCGGCGCCGTCGCCTACATGGTGGTGTTCCTGGCGACCTACGGGCTCAACCTGGCCAACACGGCACGGCGGACCTGGCCTTCGTCGCGCGCGATGGGGCGCCCGCTGCTGGAGCAGTCCCTGCGCATGACCGCCCTGGGGTCGGTTTTCGTCATCGGGTTCATCCTCGGCAAGGTCGTCGGCCTGATCGGCCGGTGGTGCGGGACGACGGCACTGGACTCGGCGGCGATCCTCTGGAGCCCGCTCATGGCGAACGTGGGCTCCATCGTGCTGGTCTGCGGGTACACGCTGCCCGGGTGGGGGCGCGGCATCGGCGTACGGGTACGGCGCTACCGGTCGTTCCGCAAGCTGTACCGGCTGTGGTTCGCCCTGTGCCAGGCGGTGCCCGGCGTCGCGCTGTTCGAGCCGCGGTCGCCCCGGCCACCGCTGTGGGCGGGTGACCTGGAGACCCGCCTCTACCGCATGATCATCGAGATCAGGGACGGGCAGCGCGCACTGCGCCCCTATGCCGACGCCGGCTGCGTCGAAGCGGTCCGGCGGACGTCGGGGCTCGGCGAGTTCGGCCATCTGGACGAGGAGGCGGTACGGGAGGCGTGCACCTTGGCGCTGGGCATACGGCGCAAACAGTACGGCGCGCCGCCCCAGGAGGGCGCCCCGCTGCCGGTCCCGCCCCACCGGGACGCGAACCTGGCCGGTGAACTGGCCTGGCTGCTCCAGGTGGCGGAGGCGTTCGGACGGGTCTCCCTGACCGGCGACGCGCCCCGGCCGGCGGAACGGCCACGGGTGCGAGGCCGCTGACGGCACCGGCGACGGCCGGTGAGCGGCGACGGCGACCGGGCCGGGGCGTCCGGCGGCGGGAGCCGTGCGGACCCCGCCTCCCGCGACCGGAACCGCGCGGCCCCGGCGTACGGCTTCGCGAGGGCCCGCCGGCCGATGGCAGCAGCCGACGGACCGCGCGAGGGCCCGGCACTGTCAACAACGCTCGTGACCCATACACCTCGGCGTGCGGGGCCGCGGTCGAGGCGAGACTTTCCGGACCCGGCCTAGACGGCGAGGCGCGCCTCCATGCCGCGGGCCGGTGGGCGCAGCCCCCGCCGCACGGCGTAGAGGGCCGCCTGCGTCCGGTCGGCGGCGCCGATCTTGGTGTAGATCGCACTGAGGTGGTTCTTGACCGTCTTCTCGGAGATGCCGAGACTGCGGGCGATCCTGCGGTTGGTCAGCCCCTGGGTGATGAGGTCCAGGACGTCCGTCTCCCGGGAGGTCAGCCCGGATGCCCGCTGCCGGTCGCGATGCCCCTGCGCGCCGGCCGCCGGCGCGGGGTCCGCCGGTACGGCGTCCGCCGGTACGGGGCCTGCGGGGTGCTCCGCCCGGCCGGCGCCCGGCCCGCTTCCCAGAGCGTAGAGGGCCGCCTGCGTCCGGTCGGCGGCGCCGATCTTGGCATAGATCGCACTCAGGTGGTTCTTGACCGTCTTCTCGGAGATGCCGAGGCCGCGGGCGATCCTGCGATTGGTCAGCCCCTCCGAGACGAGCGACAGGATGTCGAGTTCACGGCGCGTCAGGCAGGCCGGATACGAGCGTTCGAACAGCGGAGAGGGGGCGGCCACTCGAATGTCCTCCACTTCTTTTCCCGTGCCCGGCCCATCGGTGGTGGGTCGCAGGCGCGAAGAGTGTTCTGCCGAGGGGGGTCGCGCCATTCACTCGAAGTGAGAAGCGGAAAGGAGGAGATCGGCACGTTGTGCGTCCGCGTGGGGCGCGGCGTCGAAGTGATCCTTTTTATGGGGGCGGTCTTCCGCCTGGAATCACCAGCCCTTCCCGCGCATGGGTGAACACTGTCGGGGAATGCGCGGAAGGCGGTGTCGCACATCGCCTCCGGAGGCGATTCACTTCCTTCTCCGTAACGCATGAGCCGACTTCAGCCGCAGGTGATGCTATGCCCGCGCATAGCCCCCGTCAACTGCCGTGGTCGCCAATCGGCCTACGGGTAACCGCAGTTGTCGCCCCCTGTGGGGCGTACCGCCACGGCGGCGTGAAGATCATTGATGTCTGGGACCTAGGTCCTATTGCTGCGGGAAAAGCAGGGGTGCGAACGTGATCGACCATGAACCCCGTGCCGGTGGGCCCGCCCCACTTTTCCGCACTCGCCCGACGGGAAATCCGTTGAGCCCCCGCGAGCAGGCGGCGCGGATTCTCGTCCTCACCTGTGACTGGCAGGAGTACCGCGCCCCGGAGGAATTGCTCGGGGACGACGAACGGGCCCTCGCCGCCGCCCTGCCGGACACCGGCCGGCGGCAGGAGTGGGTCCGCGCCCGGCTGACGGCGAAGGCGGCGGTGCGCCTGCTCGGCCGCCTCGACGCCGTACAGGTGCTCCCCGCTTCCGACGGGGCACCCCGGATCCGGGCGGGGAGCGCCCGCCTCCCCCTGTCCGTCTCGCTCTCGCACACCGGGCCCGTCGCGGTCTGCGCGGTCGCACCGGGCCGGGCCGGCCTCGGTGTGGACGCGGAGCCGGTCGACGCGGCCAACGACGTCCTCCTGCGGCGCGTCGCGGCGCCGGGCGAGGACGCCCTCGTCCCCCACGGGCGTCCCGGACTCCGGGCGACCACGCTGATCAGCTGCAAGGAAGCGGCCGTCAAGGCGTACCGCAGGACCTCCGTACGCCTGCGGGACTACCGCGTGACGCGGGACGCGGACGGCGGCCTGTGGGTGCGCCCGGACGGCGGCCTGCTCCCCCGGATGAGGCTGTGGTGCGAGTCCACCCCGGCCATGGTGACGGTGGTCTGCGCGCCGGCGGGCGGGCGGACCGTGCGCCACCGTCTCCCGCCGCACCGGATCGTGCGATGCCTGGCGGATCCGGTGCCCCGCGCCGCGGCCCTCGCGGCCGCCGCCCCCCTCTCGTCACGACTCCCGTGACGCCCCGACCATCCTTCCGTAGCCCTGATGTGGGAGACCCGCATGACCTACGTCATCGCCCAGCCGTGCGTGGACGTCAAGGACAAGGCGTGCCTGGACGAATGCCCTGTGGACTGCATCTACGAGGGTCCGCGCAAGCTCTACATCCAGCCCGACGAATGCGTGGACTGCGGTGCCTGCGAACCGGTCTGCCCGGTCGAGGCGATCTTCTTCGAGGACGACCTCCCCGACGGCTCCGCGCTCTACGGCCCGGTGGACCGGGAGGTCTTCCTGTCCCTCGGCTCGCCCGGCGGGGCCAGCGGTACGGATCCGCTCGCCCAGGACCACCCGGTCGTGGCGGCCCTCCCGCAGAGCGAGACCGCCTCCCCCTGACCCTCCTGCCCCGGACGGCCCGCCGGCCCGCCGGCCCGCCCGGAACGGTCCCGTGCCATGCCGGACGACGGAGTTCCCATGAGCCATTACCGATCGAACCTACGGGATCTTGAGTTCAACCTGTTCGAGGTGCTGGGCCGTGACGCGGTCTACGGCTCCGGGGCCTTCGCCGACCTGGACGGCGCCACCGGCCGGGACGTCCTGCGCCAGGTCGAGCGGCTGGCGGTCGAGGAGCTCGCGGACTCCGCGGTGCTCGCCGACCGGGACCCTCCCGTCTTCGACCCCCGGACCGCCACCGTGTCGGTGCCCGAGCCGCTGCGCACGGCCTTCACCCGGTTCATGGACGGGGGCTGGTGGCGTCTGGGGCTGCCGCGGGAGCTCGGGGGAACCGACTGCCCGCCCTCGTTGTACTGGGCGATGGCGGAGCTGGTGCTCGGCGCCAACCCGGCCCTGTGGATGTACTCCAGCGGCCCCTTCTTCGCCTCGGTGATCCAGCGGCTCGGTACGGCACGGCAGCGGGAGATCGCCCGGCGGATGGTCGACCGGCTCTGGGGGGCCACGATGGTGCTGACCGAGCCGGACGCCGGCTCCGACGTCGGCGCCGCCCGGACCAGGGCCCTGCCCCAGCCCGACGGGACATGGCACATCGAGGGCGTCAAGCGCTTCATCACCAACGGCGAACACGATCTGGCCGAGAACATCGTGCATTTCGTGCTGGCCCGCCCCCAGGGCGCGGGGCCCGGCACCAAGGGCCTGTCCCTGTTCATCGTGCCCAAGTACGACTTCGACCCGGACACCGGTGACCTGCTGGGGCGCAACGGCGTCCACGCCACCCGCCTCGACCGCAAGATGGGCCTGAAGGCCTCCACGACCGTCGAGCTGGCCTTCGGCGCCGGGCAGCCGGCGAAGGGCTGGCTGATGGGCGACCGGCACGACGGCATCCGGCAGATGTTCCAGGTGATCGAGTTCGCCCGGATGATGGTCGGCACCAAGGCCATCGCCGCCCTCTCCACCGGATACCTCAACGCCCTGGACTACGCCAGGAGCCGGGTCCAGGGCGGCGACCTCGCGCGGGCCGCGGAGCGCGACGCCCCGCGCGTCACCATCACCCACCACCCCGATGTGCGCCGCTCCCTGATGACCCAGAAGGCCTACGCCGAAGGGTTGCGCGCCCTGGTGCTGTACGTCGCCACGATCCAGGACGGGATCCGGGTCGAGGAGGCCGCCGGCGAGGACGCCGAGGCGGCCCGCGGGCTGAACGACCTGCTGCTGCCCGTCCTCAAGGGTTACGGCTCCGAGAAGTCCTACGAGCAGCTCGCCCAGTCGCTCCAGATCCTCGGGGGCTCCGGGTACCTCCAGGAGTACCCGATCGAGCAGTACATCCGGGACGCGAAGATCGACACCCTCTACGAGGGCACCACGGCCATCCAGGCGCAGGACTTCTTCTTCCGGAAGATCGTCCGCGACCGGGGCCGGGCGCTGACCGCCCTTCTGCGGGAGATCCGGACGTTCCTGGCCGACGCTCCCGACGGCGACGGCGACGGCGACGGCGACGGGCCGGCCGCGGCGCACGGACGGCTCGCCAGGGCCGCCTCGGACCTGGAGGCGATGGCCGGTGTCATGCTCGCCGACGCCGCCGCCTCCGAGCGGGCGCCGAAGGCCGTCTACCGGGTCGGCCTGAACGCCACCCGGCTGCTGCTGGCCTGCGGTGACGTGGTGGTGGGCTACCTGCTGCTGCGCGGGGCGGCGGTGGCCCGGCACCGGCTCGCGACCGCACGGGGCGGGGACGTGGCCTTCTACCGGGGCAAGATCGCGGCCGCGGCCTTCTTCGCCGACACCGTGCTGCCCCTGCTCACCGCCCAGCGCGAAATCGCCGGGCACGTCGACGACACGCTGATGGAACTTCCCGAGGACGCGTTCTGAAATCCGCTCGGAGCACCGGCCCCGGGAGCCACCTGGGACCTAGGTCCTATTGTTTCGGATGAGGCTCACTGAAAGGCTGATCAACCATGGACTCAGTGAAGCAGGAGCTTCTCTACGACCCTCGCAATCCCGAATTACGGAAAGATCCCTATCCGTTCTACAAGCGATTGCAGGAAACAGATCCCGTTTATCTGACCCCCTTCGGGTATTGGGTCGTATCGGGCTACGAGGAGACGGCGGCCCTGCTCCGCGACCCCCGGCTCACCAGTGAATTCCATCGCGACGCCAAGTGGGCCGAGCACCGGGGCGGCTGGGAGAGCCCCGTCGTCAGCGACACCCGCAAGTGGATGCTCATGCTGGACGGTTCCGCCCACCGCCGGATCCGCGGCCTGGTCAACCCGGTCTTCAGCGCGCGGGCCATCCTGCGGATGCGTCCCCGTATCGTCGAGATCCTGCACAAGATCCTGGACGACATGGGGTCCGGCAAGGACATCGACCTGATCAGCGCTCTGGCGCTCCCCGTCCCGGTGACCGTGATCTGCGGCCTGGTGGGGCTGCCCGTCGAGGACCGCGACCAGTGCCGGCAGTGGACCGAGGCGATCGGACACGTCGTCGACCCCGCGCTGAGCGAGCAGACGCAGCAGGCGATGAACACCGCCCTCGTCGAGTTCCGGGCGTACATCGCCGAGCACCTCGCCCTGCGGCGCAAGGACCCCCAGGACGACATCCTCTCCCGGCTGCTGGCCGCCGAGGTCGACGGCGAGAAGCTGTCGGACGACGAGATCATCGCCAACGTCCTGCTGCTGTTCAACGCCGGTCACGAGACGACCGTGAACCTCATCGGCAACGGCATGCTCGCGCTGCTGCGCCACCCCGACCAGCTGCGGGCCCTGCGGGAGAACCCGGGACTGCTCGACGAGGGCATCGACGAGTTCGTCCGCTTCGACGCGCCGGTGCAGCTGGTGGCGAGGATCGCCACGGACGACATCGATGTCGGCGGCAAGACGATCCCGGCCGGCGCCAAGCTGATGCTGCTGCTGGGCGCCGCCAACCGCGACGCGCGCCGTTACGAGGAGGCCGACCGGCTGCGCCTGGACCGGCCGGACATCAAACCGCTGGCGTTCGGCGGCGGGCCGCACTACTGCATCGGCGCGATGCTCGGGCGGATGGAGGGCCAGCTGGTGTTCTCCGAGCTGGTGAACCGGTACAGCGACATCTCGCTCACCGGTGAGGACCTGGTCTGGCGCCCGCACGTCAATTTCCGCGGCCTGAGTGAACTGCGCCTCGATCTCCTTCCCTGACAGGACCGACGAGAGGACCGCTGTGCGACCCGCTCTGCTCTCCGGCGAGACCCTGACCGAGTGCCTGATGTCCCATGTGCGGACCTCACCGGACGCCGTGTCGGTCTTCCCCGGCACGCAGGAAAGACTGACCGCGAAGGAACTGGAGGAGGAGTCGCTGCGCAGCGCGCTCGCGCTGATGGAGTACGGCGTCGGCCCCGGCTGCGTCGTCGGGCTGCTCATGCCGACCGACGCGAACTTCCTCAACGTCTTCTTCGGTGTCCAGCGGGCGGGCGCGGCGTGCAGCGTCCTGCCGCTGCCCGCCGGATTCGGTGACGAGAAGGGCACCGCCCGCCGGCTCGCCAGGATCATCGAGTCGGCGGGCACCCGCCACCTCGTCCTGGGGAGCGCCTTCTCGGACCTGGGCAAGCTCCTGCTGGAGCTCGTGCCCGGTCTCGTCATCATCGACCCCCATGCCGCCAAGTCCGGCAGCGCGCTCGCGCTGCCCGCCGTCGACCCCGACGCCCTGGCCGTCGTGCAGTTCACCTCGGGCAGCACCAGCGCGCCCAAGGGGGTCCAGATCACCCAGTCCGGGATGGCGGCCGGGCTCCACGCCTGCGCGGTCTCCGGCGAGTTCAGCCCGGACGACGTGTTCATGCAGTGGGTACCGACCTTCCACGACATGGGCCTGGTCGGGCTGTTCTCCCACCTGCTCAACGGGGCGGACGTGCACGTGTTCAGCCCGACCGCCTTCCTGCGCCGGCCGGCCGAGCTGCTGGCCTACTTCGCCGAACACCGCGGCAGCGTCATCACCGGCCCCAACTTCTCGTACGACCAGATCCTGGACGCCGCGTCGCCCGAGCTGATCGCCGGCCTGGACCTGTCGGCCTGGCGCCTGGCGTTCAACGGGGCCGAGCCGGTCAGTGCCGAGACCACCGCGCGGTTCACCGAGCTGCTGAAGCCGGCGGGCCTGCGGGACACCGTGATGTACCCGGTGTACGGGATGGCCGAGGCGACCCTCGGCATCACCTTCCCGCGGCCGGGCAGCCCCGTACGGGTGCTGTCGGTCGACCGGAACGCGCTGGCGGCGACCGGACGGATCACTCCCGTCGAAGCGGGGGCACCGGGGTCCAAGGCGGTCGTGTCCGTCGGCCATCCGGTCCACGGCATCGAGGTGCGGCTCATCACCGACGAGGGCAGGCCGAGCGAGGCGGGGCAGCTGGGTGAGATCCAGATCGCCGGACCGGCCGTGACCACCGGCTACTACCGCAACCCGGAGGCCACCGCCGCCTCCTTCGACGGACGGTGGTTCCGCACCGGCGACGTCGGGTTCGAGCAGGACGGCCACCTCTATGTCACCGGCCGCGTCAAGGACATGATCATCGTCCGCGGCCAGAACTTCTTCCCCGAGGACGTCGAGGCGGTCGCCCGTGAGGCCCCCGGCGTCTACCGCAAGCGCTGCGTGGCCTTCTCCGATGTCGAGGAGGGCGGCCGCGAGGTCCTGCGCGTCGTGGTCGAGGCCGACCCGAGGAGCGCGGCCGGCGACGAGCTGGCCGGCGAGATCCGGGCCCGGGTGGAGAGCGAGATGGACTTCTCCGACGTACGCGTACACCTCGTCAAACCCCGCTGGATCACCCGTACGACCAGCGGCAAGTGGCAGCGGGCCCTGACCCGGCAACGGCTCGCGGAGCTCTGAGGCACGGCGCCGGCGCCGCGTACCGACACCCACCGAACCGGACCGAAGGAAGAGCGATGACCACGCCGCACAAGCTCGAAACCGCCCGCGACGAGTCCGCGGAACCCCTCCACAGCTATGACGTCTTCCCCATCTACCAGAAGGCGTCCTGGGAGCTGGGCGACATCCCCTGGGACGAGTTCCGCCCCGATCTGGTGCGCCCCGAGTACATCGCCTTCGCCATCGGCGCGGTGATGGGCGAGTCCAACTCGATCGCCGCCCAGCACGGCTTCTTCAACGAGTTCGAGGACGACTACGACTTCTCGGCCTTCGTCTGCCTGTGGGGGTACCAGGAGCTCCAGCACCACCTGGCGTTCAAGAAGTGGCTGCGGCTGGCGGGCAGGGACGTCGGGTACGAGCAGATCAACGCCATGCGCGCGCCCTACCCGCCGGGCGTCACGCCCTCGGCGACCCTCGCGACCAACATCATCTCCGAGATCGCCACCAACCACATGTACAAGTGCGTGAGCCGGGTGACGCAGGAGCCGGTGATCGCGAAGATCATGAAGCGGGCCAGCGGGGACGAGGCCCGCCACGCCCGGGAGTTCATCCACTACACCGCCCGTCGCCTCACCACCCGCCCGCACGAGCTGGCGTCGGTGCTGGAGACCTTCTACGTCTACATGGCCGACCCCGAGGGCCGCTACAACCACCCCGTCAGCAAGTTCAAGGGGAACCTGCCCGAGCTGGAGGGGCACATCACCATCGACGAGGTGTTCCGCTACTTCGCCGAGGTCGACGACGGCACGGAGTGGGAACGCATCCACGCCCAGCTCTACAAGACGCTCACCGAGCTGACCGGCCGTCCGATCACCCGGCTCCGGGACATCAGGCGCACCCTGGCCGACCTTCCCACCGAGCTGCCGGCCCCGGGGCAGGCCCGGTGACCGCGGGTTCGCCCGTCGAGCTGCCCTGGATCGACGAACCGCGGTTCCAGTGCTTCGGGTGCTCGCCGCGCAACCGCATCGGGCTGGCGCTGAAGATGTTCCGCACCGAGGACGGCGCGCTCTCCACCGACGTCACGTTCAGCGACGACTACGCCTCCTACCCCGGCGTGGTGCACGGCGGCATCGTCAGCGTCCTCGTCGACGAGTTGATGGGCGACCTCATCGCCCTGGACCGCGGCATGCTGGCGTTCTCCGTCACCCTGCGCACCAAGTTCCTGCGGCCCCTCAGGACCCGCTCGCCGTACCGGGCGACCGCCCGCATCAGCCGGGAGGGGAACGGGGTCGTGCACGCCGAGGCCGATGTGCTCGCCCCCGACGGCACCGTCCACGCCATGGCGAACTCCGCCTACCAGCCGATCAGTTCCGACCAGGCCGAGGGGCACATGGGCCTGGTCGGCGCGGACCGCGAACGCCTCGCCCACTACTTCGACCACGCGATTGGATGAGATGACCATGGCCCAGCCCACCGAGCAGCAGAACGCCCCCCGCCCCGACGCCACCGCGGTCCTCGACGAGATCCGCGCCCAGACCGGCAAGGAGCTCGGCCTCGACATCGAGCAGGTCACCCCGGACACCGTTCTCAAGCAGCTTCCGGGAGCCGACTCGGTGCGCCTGCTGCGCGTCGTCGCGCAGGTCGAGCGCATCTACGACGTGGAGTTCGACGACGAGGACGTCTTCCGGGTGCGTACCCCCAAGGAGCTCGCCGATCTGGTGACCGCGCAGCTGGCGGAAGGTGCCTGAGGTGACGGAGGCGATTCTGGACGGCACGATCCGTTCCGGGCGCGAGGGCGATCTGGCGCTCGCCCCGGAGCAGGCCCGGCAGTCGACCAACCAGCACTACGAGCTACCGCCCGAGGTCTTCCAGGCCTTCCTCGACGAACGGATCAAGTACAGCTCGGCCCTCTACCGCTCCCCCACGGACACCCTGGAGGAGGCCCAGACGGCGAAGCTGCACTTCGTCGCCGACCGCCTCGGCCTGACCGGCGGTGAGTGCCTGCTGGACATCGGCTGCGGCTGGGGCAGCCTGACCCTGTTCATGGCCCAGGAGTACGGCTGCGAGGTCACCGGCATCACGCCGTCCGCCCCGCAGGCCGAGTACATCCGGGAGAAGGCGGCCAAGGCCGGGCTGACCCCGCTGGTCGACATCCGTGTCGGCTCCTTCTCCGACGTGGCGGTGGACGGCCGGTACGACGCGGCGACCATGCTCGGATCGATCATCCACATGCCGGACCGGGTGGCGGTCCTGCGCAAGACGTTCCAGCTGCTGAACCGGCAGGGCCGGCTGTACCTCTCGGAGAGCTGCTTCCGCAACACCGAGACGTACCGCGAGTTCGTCCAGCGGCCGGGCACCCGGCACGTCACCGAGACGATCTTCGGCTTCGCCGACATGGTGCCGCTGTCCACCCTGGCGGAGGCCGTCGAGTCGGCGGGCTTCAGCCTCACCGCTCTCGACGACCTGACCGCGCACTACCACCGCACCATCGAGGAGTGGGAGGCCCGCGCGCTGGCCAACCGCGAGCGCATCGAGGAGGTGGCGCCCGGGATGTCCGAACCCCTGCTGCGCTATCTGCGCACCGCGAACGCGGGCTGGGGCTACACCTCCAAGCACTACGCCCTCACCGCCTCGAAGAGCAGGCTCGGCCCGAAGGAGGTCCGGGCGTGACCCCCGCGACGAGGACGGCCGACGGACCGGCCGTCCTCGACGACCTGCTGCCTCCCGACCGGATGCACGAGCTGGTGGACCAGGCGGTGACCCGGGCGGGAGAGCGGTCCTGGACCCTGGCCGAGCTGGACTGGAAGGGGTTGCGTCCGGAGGCGCTCACGGAGACCGACCGCTCGGCGGTGCGCTTCATCACCTTCGTGGAGGACCACATCCCGGGCTACCTCTCCCAGTTCCTGGACGCGTTCCCCGTGGCGGACGCCGAGATGGAACTGGAGCGGTTCGGTTTCAACCGCGAGTACTTCCGGTTCCTGGTGGCCTGGGCGGGCGACGAGGAGCGGCACGCCTCGGCGCTGGCCAGGTACCAGGTGGAGACGGGGATGGCCACCCGTGAGCAGCTGCTGCGGGACCTGGCCGAGGAGGGCCGCAAGGAGTTCGTGCTGCCCTACGAGCACCCCGTGCAGTCCTTCACGTACACCCTCGTGCAGGAGAAGGCGACGCAGCTGTTCTACCAGCGCTTCAGGGAGACGGTCAGCGAGCCGTTCCTGAAGGACCTCCTCGGCCGGCTGGCCCGGGACGAGGCACGCCACTTCGCCTTCTACAGCAACCTGGTGGGGGCGTACGTGGCCAGGGACGGAGCCGCGGCGGTCCCCGGCCTCAAGGACGTCATCGCCACCTTCCGGATGCCGCTCGCCGACACGATGAAGGGCTACTGGCGCTGGTCGCTGAAGGTCGCGGACGCCGCCTCGTACGACCACACCGAGGCGTACGAAGCGGTGGTACGGCTGGTGCGCGGCTTCGTCGACACCCCCGGGGAGCCGTCGGTGACGGACCTCGGCGACTTCGTCGCGGCCATCAGGGCGGTGCGCTGACCCGGCGGACCTCCGCCGGGGCGGCCACCGCCCGCCCCTCTCCCACTGCTTCACCACCGTCGTCGTGGAACGGATGCGGGGACGGCACCCCTTTCGGGTGCCGTCCCCGCCGCACGTGGTGGGGCCGCCGGTCAGCCGGCGGCGGGCGCCGCCTGCGCGTCACGGAAGCGACGCGGGTCGAACAGCGACAGGTCCTGGCTCGCCCGTCCGTCGGTGACCAGCTGGCCGACGGCCTCGCCGATGGCGGGCAGGAACTTGAAGGCGTGTCCCGAGGTGCCGGCGGCGGCGACGATCCGGCCGTGCTCGGAGGTCGGGCCGATCACGAACGCCTGGTCGGGGGTGTTGTCGTAGAGGCAGACCGCGCTCCTGCGGTACCGGCCGGCCCCCAGCCGCGGGATGCGGGTGCGCAGGAAGTCCTGGATCTCGGCCACCTCCCGCTGCTCCACGTAGCGGTCCACGAGGTCCGGGTCGGTCGGCGTGCCGCCGCTGTGGACGCCCGCCTTCACACCGCCGTGCAGTCCGTTGGCGCCCGGGTGGCCGTAGCCGATCATCCCGTCGCCCTCCCAGATCCAGTACGGGAAGCGGCCCGGCAGGAAGTCGTCCGCGGTCCCCTCGGGCTCGAACCACAGCATGACCTTGCGCAGTACCTGGACCGGCAGGACGGACTCGGGCAGCAGTTCGGGCGCCCAGCAGCCCGCGCCGACCACGACATGGCCGACGTGATAGGTGTCGCGGTCGGTGCGGACGACCGCTCCGCGCGCGTCCTCCGTGACGGACAGGACCCGCTCGTGGAAGTGGAGGGTGGCGCCGTGCTTCTCCGCGAGTTCCAGCTGCACCCGCACGGTCTGTTCCGGCTGCACGAAGCCGGAGTCCGGGTCGAAGACGGCCACGTCGTCCGAGTCGGGCGTGAACTGCGGGTAGCGGGCGTGCACCTCGTCGGCGCTCAGCACCTCGTGGGTGAGCCCGGTCTGCTCGGCGCTGGCCCGGGCGGCCGGGACCAGTTCGCCGTCCGAAGGGCCGAGGCACAGGCCGCCCGTGCGGTGGAACAGGTGCTCCCCGCTCTCCTCCTCCAGATCGGACCACAGGGCGTAGGCGCGGCGCAGGAACGGCACGTAGCCCGGTCCCATGAAGTACGCCTGCCAGACCCCGCGCGACTCGCCGTGGCTGGCACCCAGGTCGTGGACGCGTCCGAAGCGCTCCACGCCGAGGACCCGGTGGCCCGCCGCGGCGAGCGACCGGCAGGCGGCGCTGCCGACCCCGCCGAGGCCGATCACCAGTACGTCGTACGACTTCTCCGTCATTACCGTCCCTCGGTGTCCGGGAGCGGGCTCATGGGGCACCGCTCCATCCAGGCGGCGAGTTCGCGGTGGGTGCCGTCCGGGCTGCCCGCGAAATGCCGCGTCGTCCTCTCCCTGGCCTGCTCGGACTGCTCCTGGCTGAGTTTGAACATGCCGTCCACCTGCTCGACGTGCACCTCGAAGGCGCCCACGGCCGGGACGATCCGGTCGAAGTAGCCGAGTGAGGACGTCATGTCCCAGCCGCGGCCGAAGCGTCCTTCCAGCTCCCGCACGGTGCGGCGGATGACGCCCAGGGTCTCCTCGCCGGCCGCCAGCGGCCGGATCGTGCCCCGTACGTGCACGGACACGAAGTTCCAGGTGGGCGCCGCCGGTGTGTAGCCGTAGACCTCGGGAGAGATGTATCCGTTGGGGCCCCGGAAGATCAGCAGCCCGGCCGACGGCCCCGAGGCCAGCCGGGACCAGTGCGGGTTGGCGCGGTTCAGATGGCCGACGAGCCGGAGCCCCCGCAGGTCCTGGGCACCGTCCCGGAGGGCCTTCTCGGTGTCCTCGGGTACCACGATCGGCAGGTGGGTGGCGTACGGCACCGGGTCGGCGCTGGTCGTGAGGGTGGCGAGGGGGTTGGCCTGCACGACGGCCAGGGCAGCGGCCGCGTCCCCCTCGTAGTGCGCGGGTACGAACACCTCGTGAGCTCCTTGTCGTTCGGTACGGGGGGAGTTCAGGCGTCCTGCGGCGGCCGGCCGGTCAGCGCGTGGGCGATCTCCCCCGCGCGTACGGCCGTGTTGGACAGCAGCGTCGAGCTCAGGCCGTGCGTGTACTCGGTGGCGCCCTGCAGGTAGATGCCGCAGTGCACGCCGTCCTCCATCTCCAGCCGGTAGTCGCGCCCCACGCGCAGATGTCCGGAGGAGTCCCGCTTGCAGTACCGGACCAGCTCCGGGGCGAGCAGTTCCTCGGGCGGCGTGGGGACGTATCCCGTGGCGTACACCAGGTAGTCGGACTCGACGCGGCTCTTCGTGCCCGTGGTCAGTGTTTCCAGCGTGAGGTGCAGGCCGTCCGCCGTCTCCTCGGTGTCCAGCAGCCGGGAGGCGTTGTCGATCAGGAGCCGCTGCTCGTTCACGACCTTCTCCTGGTACCAGGTGCCGTACAGCTCCTCGATGAGATCGGCGTCCACCACCGCGTAGTTGGTGTTGCGGTGGCGGTCGGTGAGCATCCGGCGCACCGAGGGCGGCGCCTGGTAGAAGTCGTCCACGGCGGGCGGGTCGAAGATGCGGTTGGCGAAGGGCGAGTCGTCGGCGGGGGTGTAGCCGTACGCGGAGAACACGGCGCGCACCTGGGCCTGCGGGAAGCGGCCGTGCAGGTGGGAGACGACCTCGGCCGCGCTCTGCCCGGCGCCGACGACGGTGAAGCGCAGGGGCGCCCGTTCATCGGGGAAGTCCTCAAGGCGGGGCAGCAGCCGGCTGCTGTGCCAGACGCGGCCTGACTCGCTCACCCCCTCGGGCAGCCGGGGGCGCAGGCCGGGGGCGAGGACCACGTTGCGCGTCCGTCGCACGAAGGACCGTCCGTCGCCGTCCGTCCGGCGCAGGCGCACGTCCAGGTACCGCACGGCGTCGGTGTCGGCCACCGGTTCGACGGACAGCACCTCGCACCCGTAGCTGACGTCGGCGTCCACCGACGCGGCGCACCATTCCAGGTAGTCGTGGAACTCCAGACGGCTGGGGAAGAGTGCCTTGTGGTTGATGAAGTCGGCCAGTCGGCCACGGTCCCGTAAATAGCAGAGGAACGAGAACCTGCTCGTCGGATTCCTCATCGTCACCAGGTCCTTGAGGAAATGGACCTGCATCGTGGCATCCCGCAGCAGCATGCCGCGGTGCCAGGAGAACCGGGGCAGGCGTTCGTAGAACTGCACGGCCGGCCCGGGTCCGGCGGCCTCGTCCAGGGCGATCGCGAGGGCGAGATTCGATGGTCCGAATCCGATGCCGAGGGCATCGAGTGGTGTGTTTCCCTCCAGCCCCCGAGAGGCGGTGGAAAGGGCAGCGGCAGAGCCTGCGGTCACCGGTTTCTCCAAAAAATGGACGAGGGGCACGGGACACGAGTTCCGTACGATCCTGCGGGGGCCACCGGTAAACCGTCAACGCCGCCGGTCTGGGTAATTCGGCCCATGGCCCGGCCGGCGGACCGCCCGCTATTCTGCCCAACACTCCCCGGCTGTCGGTCCATTCCGGCCGGAATGCGAATGGATTGCGCCGTCCCGATGCCGTCGACCCGGCTCCGATGCTGCCGGCCGATTCGGCCGCTGTCGGATTTCCGGCGGTGGCGCCGGCGCCGTCGTCAGTCCTGCCCGTGGTGCAGTGAGCGTTCGAGCCGCTGCACCAGGTCGGTCATGCCCTCGGGCGCCGAGGGGGGTACGAAGTCCCAGTCGCTGACCTGGCGGAGCATCCGGGTGGCGAAGTACTCCGCGGCGAATTCCTCGGGGTGGCTGTACTGGCTGCGACCGAACATGTGGCTGACCAGCGCGGTGTCGATCTCCTCGGGGACCAGGGAGTTCCCGTCGTGGGCGTGGGAGCCGCCCGCCGACCCCTCGTGGAGGAGCAGATGGCCCAGCTCATGGGCGATGACATGCTTCTGATGGGTCAGGGTGGTGTCCGCCGCGTAGAAGATGTAGTCCGTGGACGCGGTGGAGACCAGCAGCCCGCAGGGGCTGCCGGCGGGGAGGTCGAGGGGCGCCAGACGGATGGGGCGGCCGCGGCTTTCGCCGATTCGCGCGCACAATACGTCGATGTCGAAGGGGACCGGCAGTTGGAGCCGGCGGATCAGCTCGGCGCACTTCTTCCGCAATTGGCGCTGCTGCCGCATGGTCAGCCTCCCCGCATATGCCAGCCCTTGGCCTCCTCCATCATGCGGCACGCGCCCCTGATCGTTGAAGAGCGGAACCGAAGAAAAGACCGGATGTCCGGTTTCGGCGGGGCGGTTCCGGACGGGGAGATCGCCGCCGGCGGGTCAGGGCAGCGTGACGACCTGGGCGCAGTAGCTCAGCCCCGAGCCGAACCCGGCGGTCAGCACCAGCCCGCCCGGCCTCACGCGGCCCGCCGCCACGAGCGCCTCCAGTGCGAGCGGGATGGAGGCGGCGGAGGTGTTGCCGTCGTCGCGCACCGTGCGGGCCACCTCGACCGACGCAGGCAGCCCCATGCCCTTCACCACGGCGTCGGTGATGCGCATGTTGGCCTGATGCGGTACGAACGCGTCCAGGTCCTCCAGGGTGACCCCGGCGGCCTCGACGGCCTTCAGCGCCACCGGGGCGACCTTGCCGATGGCCCACCGGAAGACCTCCTGCCCGGCCATCTCCAGGTACGGCCAGCCCTCGGCACCGGGGTCCTTCAGCTCGGCGAAGGAACGGCTCTGTTCGATGGCGCGCAGATGGGTGGTGTCGGTGCCCCACACGGCGGGTCCGAAGCCGGGCTCCGCGGCGGGACCGATCACCATCGCACCCGCCCCGTCGCCGAAGAGGAAGGCCGTGGAGCGGTCCCGCGGGTCGACGATGTCACTCATCCGCTCCGCGCCGATCACCACCACATGGTCGGCCTCCCCCGTCACCACCAGGGAGTTGGCGACGGACAGGGCGTGCGCGAACCCCGCACAGGCGGCCCCCAGATCGAAGGCGGCGGCACCGGTCGCCCCGAGTTCGGCGGCGCAGGCGGCAGCGGCTGGCGGTGCCTGATGCAGATAGGACATCGTCGCGAGGATGACGCAGGAGACGTCCGAAGGGGTCAGGCCGGCCGCGCTCAGCGCCTTTTCCGCGGCACGGGCGCCCATCGAGGCTATGGATTCGTCCTGCGCGAAACGCCGGGT
This sequence comes from Streptomyces sp. SP18CS02, assembly GCF_036322365.1. Classification (NCBI taxonomy): domain Bacteria; kingdom Bacillati; phylum Actinomycetota; class Actinomycetes; order Kitasatosporales; family Streptomycetaceae; genus Streptomyces; species Streptomyces sp. SP18CS02. Next base: position 33,407 of record NZ_JAQYXC010000281.1, on the reverse strand, counting down.
GGCAATGCCGGACCGCGCCTCGATCCACTCCGGGTTCGAATCGATGAGTTCGCAGATCTCCGCGTTGCCGACGATCCGGGCCGGGCGGTAGGCGCCAATCCCCAGTGGCCGGGCGTACCGGTTCTTGGTCGAGCTGGATTTTATTTCCATGGCGCGCTCCAACAATCGCTCGGCGGATGGGCCGACTCGGCTCGCACTGTGCCTGGATTCGCTTCCCGCGTTCTACGCGGTGCGGTGGTGAGGCAGATGACGCAGATGACGCTCAATGGAACGCCGCCGAAAAGTCGACTGTCAAGGAGAGCCCGGGAGGGACAAATTTCCTATGTACCCGACACGCGAAGACGGTTTCGATGGGGGGACGGACCGATCACGGGGAGGGGGCGAGGGAAAGAGCCGCTCGCTCCCCGGGCGTCCGCACGGGACGCGGGACGGCGGCCCGGACAAGGGGTGGCCGGGGCCCCTCAGGGCTCAGGGGCTCCGGGCTCCGGGCTCGGGCTCCGGGGGTACGAAGGCGCGGACCTCCCGGGGGACGGCGGCGGTGCCACGCCGCGCCCTCACCCTCCGGGGCTCTCACCCGCGCACGCGACCAGGAGCGCCACGTCGTCCTGGTCGCTGGGGTGACGCAGTTCGCGCAGCAGGCGCTCGCAGGTCTCCTCCAGCGACCCGTCCGGCACACGGAGCAGACCGAGCAGCAGCTCCAGCCGCGTGTTCAGGTCGTCGTCGCGGGTCTCGACCAGTCCGTCGGTGTAGAGGACGAGCCGGTCGCCGGGGGCGATGTCGACCGTGACCTCGCTGAACGGGATGCCGCCCACTCCCAGGGGCACGCCGGTGGGCAGGTCGAGCAGCTTCGGGTCGTCTCCGGGCCGGACCAGGACCGGGGGGAGGTGGCCGGCGCTGGCCATGCAGCACTTGCCCCGGCGCGGGTCGTACACCGCGTACACACAGGTGGCGATCAGGGAGTCCAGGCCGGCGGTGATCTCGTCGAGGTGGCGCAGGACCTCGGCGGGGGCCATCGCGAGGCGCGAGAGGGTCTGGGTGGCGGTGCGCAGCCGGCCCATGGTGGTGGCGGCGTTGATGCCGCTGCCCATCACGTCACCGACCACCAGGACGGTCCTGCCGTCCCGCAGGGGGATGATGTCGAACCAGTCGCCGCCGACCTCCGCGCCGGAGCCGGCGGGCTGGTAGCGGGAGGCGACCTCCAGCGCGACGAGCTCGCTCGGCGTCTGGGGGAGCATGCTGCGCTGGAGGGTCAGGGCGGTGTCCCGCTGCCGGCGGTACAGGCGGGCGTTGTCGATGCCCACGGCGGCGCGGGCGGCCAGTTCGCAGGCCAGCAGGGTGTCGTCCTCGGTGAAGGGCTGCCGGTTCCTGGCGCGTTTGAGGTCGAGGGCGCCCAGGACCTCTCCCCGGGCGATCAGGGGCACCGCCAGATAGGAGTGGACCCCCGCTTCCACCAGCAGGGCCGCCGCATGGCTGTCGCGGGCCACCCGGGAGAGCAACTGGTCGTCGAGGTGGGGCTCGCGCACCGGCCGGCCGGTGCGCAGGCAGTGGGTGACGAGCCGGTCTGCTCCGTAGTGGGCCACCTCGCCCGGGCGGTCGGCCGCCGCCACGGCGACGGTCGGGTAGGCGGCGGCGACGGCCAGGGCCCGGATGTCCGCCGGGCCCTCGGACCGACCGGGTCTGCCCTCCAGGACGTGGTCCAGGAGGTCCACGGCGGCGATGTCGGCGAGTTGCGGCACGGCGACGTCGGCGAGCTCGCGGGCGGTCTGTTCCAGGTCGAGGGTGGTGCCGATGCGTACCGACGCGTCGGCCACCAGGGCGAGGCGGCGGCGGGCCTGCTCCGCCTCGGCCGCCGCCCGGTGCCGGTCGGTCACGTCGATCACCGACATGGCCAGCCCGAGGACCCGGCCGCCCGAGTCGTCCAGCCGGTACAGCGACACCGACCAGGCGTGATCGTCGGCCGGATCGGCCTGGATGCCCCCGACGACCTGCCGGTCCAGCAGGGGGACGCCGGTCTCCAGGACCAGCCGCATCTCCGCCTCGACCGCCCCGGCGTCGACGAACGGCAGGATCTCCCCCACCCTGCGCCCGAGGTGCTCCCCGGCGCGCACGCCGTCCAGCCGCTCCAGGGCGGCGTTGGCCGCCACGTACCGCAGATCGGCGCCGAAGACGGCCAGCCCGATCGGGGACTGGTCCACCAGCCGCACCGAGAGCGCGAGATCCCGCTCCACCTGGCGCAGCGTCGATTCCTCGGTGGCCAGCCCCAGGGCGTACAGGTCGCCCAGGTCGTCCAACAGCCTCATGTTGCGGAACTCCAGCATGCGTGTGGTGCCGTCCTTGTGCCGTACGGGAAAGACGCCCGCCCAGGTCTCCCCGCTGCTCATCACCTGGGAGAAGAGGCCGAGCACGAGATCGAAGCGCTCCTCGTCCACCAGCAGCCGGGCGGCGAACCGGCCCAGTGCCTCCTCCGCCGTGTAGCCCAGCAGCTGCTCCGCCTGGGGGCTCCACAGGACGATGCGTCCTCTGGCGTCCAGGACCAGGGCCGCCACCGCCAGGACGTCCATGAGCCCGCCCCGGGACGAGGCCCTGACTCCGGTCCGGTCCGGCTCGCCGCGGGCGGACGGGAACCCTTCGGTGGTGCCCATGACAGCTCCTTCCCGTGCCGTCGCCGCGCACGGGCACGCCGGGGGCCTCATCGTCCCCCGGCGGCGCCCGCCCCCGCAGCTCCTACTAGCCCTGTTGGCCCCCTGCGCCCGGCGGGCGCCTCGTGCGGCGTTGACGCGCTCGCCCGCGCCCTCGCCGCCGCCCGGGGGCGCGCACGGCGCAAGGACGTGGACGGGGGCTGGCCCTGGGCCAGGACATCCGGGGGCGCCAGGACGTCCTCCGCAGAACGGCCAAAAGGCGTGGTTCCCGCGAATCGGGCCCCCGCGCTAGCGTGAACGACCGATGGCGCGAGGCCGGCCGGCACTTCGGACGCGGCCCTGCCGTATGCCCCCACGAGGAGGCACCCTTGCGAGCTCAGCCGTATCCCCGCCCCGGAAGCACGCGGACGCACGCGGACGCACGGGGACACGGCCGGCCCGGAGGCCGGCGTCCCCCGGGCCGGCCCGGCGGGCCCTTCCGGATCTCGCCCGTGGCGGCGGTGCGGCGATGAGGGCCGCCGGAACGGGGCGGGGCCCGGAGAGGGGCGAGAAGAGGCGCGGGGCACGGACGTGGGCGTCGACCTGGCCGGCGAGTCGGCCTTCGGTCAGGGCGTCCCGCGGCGGAGGGCCGGCGGGTGGACCAGCCGCCGGCCACCGCCGGGCACGGCACCGGTGATCCCCCGCGCGCCCCACGACGGCCTCCGCCCGCGCCGCCGGACGGCCCGCAGGGCGGGCGGAGGCGACCGGCGGTGGTGGGCAGCTCAGCGGGCGCCGTGCAGCACGCCGAGTGCCTGCCCCACGAACTCGGTACCCGACGCGTCGGTGGACGTGACGTCACCGGCTGAGGTGTTGCCGTAGGACTGCACGGAACCGTTGCCGTTGCTCGTCGAGACATGACGGTCGCCCACGGCGGCGGCCATCGGGGCGGACGCGCCCAGTACGACGGCGGCGGCACCGGCTGCGGCGACGGCGGTGAGAAGCTTCTCGATCATGATTCGTCCTTCCTCTTGCATCGGGGCTCCTTGCCCGGATTGCCCTGAGTAACATCGGGGCGCCGGGGGCGTCACGGCCGGGGACGAAGTCGGGTGCACGTGGGGGGACGCCGTACGGGGAATCGGTGATGGAGGGTTCGGCGGTGAGCAACGCTTTCGGCCTTGTGGTGGCGGCGGTCGGTATGGCTTTCGTACTGGCGGGACTGGCGGGCAAGGGCCGGGCGTCGCGGCCCTTCGCCCGCGCCCGCGCGCAGAGGGCACGGGCCCGGCGGTATCCGAAGGCGCTGCTCCGGTCGGCCGACATGGCGATCGCGGCCGCCCGGCGCCGGGCCGGCGCGGGAGAGCCGGCCATCGTCAGGACCGACGACGTCATGGACCTCGCGCGGGAGCACTTCGGCTATCCGCACCCGTCCCGGTCCGACGCGGCCGCCGCCCTGCGCCGGCGGTACGCGAGCGGCGGCTGCGAGAGGGACTGCGTCACCGACGCCTACGACCTGTCCCGGTGGTAGGCGCCGGTGACGCGGTGACGGTGCGGTGCGGGCGTCCTCCCGGTGCCCCCGGGCGTCAGAGCCCGACGTCCCGGCTGCGGAAGTCGTCGAGCGACTCGCGGCGTACGAGCAGCCGGGCGCGGCCGTCGGCGACGGCGACCACGGGCGGTCGCCCGACGAGGTTGTAGCCCGAGGCCATGGAGAGGTGGTAGGCCCCGGCGACCGGCAGGGCCAGCAGGTCTCCGGGTCGGATGTCGCCGGGGAGTTCGGCGTCGGCCGCCAGTACGTCGCCCGCCTCGCAGTGCCGGCCGACCACGTCCGCCCGGCGGGGGGCCGCGGTCGACCGGCGCCCGATGAGGCGGGGCGCGTACCGCACGCCGTACAGCGCGGGCCGCGGGTTGTCGCTCATCCCGCCGTCGACGGCGACGAAGACGCGCTGTCCGCCGCGCTTGACCGCGAGCACGCGGTACAGCGCGACGCCGGCCGGCCCGACGACGGCGCGGCCGGGTTCGATGAGCAGCCGGGGCACGGGCAGCCGGGCCGCCGCGCAGCTCTCGTCGAGCTCGGCGCGGACGGTGCGGGCCAGGGCGGTGATGTCGAGGGCGGGCTCACCGGGGCGGTACGCCACGCCGTGGCCGCCGCCCAGGTTGAGCTCGGGCAGCACGGCGCCGTGGCTGTCCCGTACGCGCGCCATCAGGCCCACCATCCGTCGCACGGCCGTCGCGTACGGCTTGACCGAGGTGATCTGGGAGCCCAAGTGGCAGTGCGCGCCGGTCAGTTCGAGGCGCGGCTGGTCGAGGATCCGGGCGATGGTGTGGTGGGCGTGGCCGTCGGTGATGGTGAGGCCGAACTTCTGGTCGTCCGTACCGGTCCGGATCTTGTCGTGTCCGCCGGCCATGACGCCGGGGGCCACCCTCACCATGACCTTCTGGCGCCCGCCCGGGGCGACGGCGGCGACCAGCCGGGCGATCTCGGAGGGGCTGTCGATGACGATGCGGCCGACACCGAACCGTATGGCGGCGTCGATGTCGTGGGGCGACTTGGCGTTTCCGTGCAGCACGATGTTCTCGGGCGGGAAGCCGGCGGTGACCGCCAGTTCCAGCTCCCCCGCCGAGCACACGTCGAGTCCCAGCCCCTCCTCGTCGGCCCAGTGCGCCATGGCGCGGCACAGGAACGCCTTCGCGGCGTAGAACACCTGCGCGCCGGGAAAGGCGTGCAGATAGGTGCGGCCGCGTTCGCGTACCTCGATCTCGTCGAGTACGTACGCGGGGGTGCCGAACCGCTCGGCGAGACCGGCGAGGGACACTCCGCCGACCCCCAGGTCGCCGTGGTCGAGCCGGGCGGTGGAGGCCGGCCAGACGGACAGGTCGTCCGCGCCCGCCGTGGTGGTGGCCGGAGCTTGACCGATGTTCACGCGGAACTCCTTCAGCCGGTCCGCGTGGACAGTGCCGTGGGGGCGGCCGCCGGTTCGCCGACCGGTACGGCGGCGGGCGCCCGGCCGGGCCGCGGGCACGGGCCCTCCCCGTCCCCCCGGGCGAGGGGGACCGCGGACGGCGCGGAGAGGCACGGGTCCACGGTGAGGGTGGTGACGCCGAGGGGCGTGACGAGCCTGCGCAGCACGGGGCCGGCGAGCCGGACCCATGGCTGGTGCGGACCGAGCGCGGTGGTCAGCCGGTGCTCGGTGGTGAAGCCGATGGCGGTGCGGCCACCGGGAGGGGTGCGGAACAGCCGTACCGCGTAGCCGTGGGGGCCCGGCCGGACCGGGACGTAGAGCGGACCGGCCGGGGCGGGCGCTGATGGCTCCGGTTCTTCAGCGCACAGGAGCTCTGACATCGGATTCCTCCTGGAGGATCCTCGGAACGAGCGAGGAGCCCCGGTGCGGGGAGGCGGCCGGGGCGTTGCTCCGAAGGTATGCCCGCGCGCACCGTCCTCGGAGCCGCCCCTGACGTGATGCTGACGGGTGGCCGGGACGCGTTGACGCGATGCTGACGCCTGCCTCGGGAGGCCGGCCGCGCCGCAACCCCTCTGACGTGCCGTGTACCGGCCGCGCACGGGGGAACCGTGAGGGGGCGGAGGCCGTCGGGCGGGTGGCGGAGGGTGCGAAGAACGGCCGGATCGCGCATGGCCCCGGAGGGCGGGCGGGCCGGACCGGGGGCGTGCGCGAAGTGTTCGCGCGTCCGCGTCCGGGCCGGCCCGCGCCGGGGCGTGGCCCGGAAGGCGCGCCGGCCGGGCGGCGGTGCGCCGCCGGGAGCGGGCGGCCCTGGTCCTGGCGCGGAACGCGCTGGTGGCACACTGACCGCCGGTCGAACGAAGGAGCCAGTACGTGTCGATGATCCGCAGCCTCCGGCGCGTGGTGCGCCGGGCCTACCGCCGGACCGTGGACCTCAGCCATCCCGCCCGCTCCCCGCTCGGCAGCGCGGTGGTCAACTGCGTGGTGTACGAGGACGGTGTGCGGCAGTCCGGTGCCCGGTCGGTGCCGGACGCGGTGGAGCGGGTGCGCACCTCGGGCCGGGGCTTCGTCTGGATCGGGCTGCACGAGCCTTCCGCCGAGGACATAGCCGAGGTGGCCGATCTGTTCGGGCTCCACCCGCTGGCCGTCGAGGACGCCGTGCACGCCCATCAGCGGCCCAAGCTGGAGCGGTACGACGAGACGCTGTTCGCCGTCCTCAAGACCTGCCGCTATGTGGAGCACGCGGAACTCACCGCCACCAGTGAGGTGGTGGACACGGGCGAGCTGATGGTCTTCGCCGGGCCCGACTTCGTGATCACCATCCGGCACGGCGGGCACGGCTCGCTCGGGCCGCTGCGGGAGGCACTGGAGTCCGTACCGGAGCAGCTGGCCAAGGGGCCCGCGGCCGTACTGCACGCCATCGCGGACCACGCCGTCGACGAGTACCTCGGGGTGGCGGACGCCCTGCAGAGCGACATCGACGCCGTGGAGACCACGGTCTTCAGCGAGAACGCGAGCCGGGGCGACGCCGGACACATCTACCAGCTCAAGCGCGAGCTCATGGAACTCAAGCGGGCGGTGGCGCCGCTGGACCGGCCGCTGCACGAGATGGTCACCACGCCGCTGCCCCAGGTGGGCCCCGGCCTCCAGCCGTACTTCCGTGATGTCGCGGGCCGCCTCGCCCGGGTCACCGATCAGCTGGCCGCCTATGACGCCCTGCTCGACTCGATCCTGCAGGCGCACCTCGCCCAGGTGACCCTCGCCCAGAACGAGGACATGCGGAAGATCACGGCATGGGCGGCGATCGTGGCGGTGCCCACCATGGTCTGCGGCATCTACGGCATGAACTTCGAGCACATGCCGGAGCTGCGCTGGACCTACGGCTATCCCGCCGTGCTCTGCGTCATGGCGGCCGCCTGCGGAGTCATCCACCGCAGTTTCCGCCGCAACGGCTGGCTGTGACCGCGCCGGCGGCGGGCCGGCCGGACGCGCCGGCCGGAGGGCGTGCGCACGGGGCGTCCGGCCAGTGGCGCGCCGGGGGCGCGAGGGAGGAGACGGGCGCCGACGGGGCGCCGGTGCTCCCGGCCGGCGCCCGCGGTGTCGTCCGATCGGGATGTTCCTCGCGGAGTCCCGGACGCGGGCGGCCTCTTCTGGGAAACTGCCGACGGCAGGCCTGGGGGCATCGCATGCCGTCAGGGGGGAGCGGACCGGTGGCGGGTGTGCATGGTGCAGCTTTTCCTCAGCTTCTCCGGGGAGGACAACGGCAATGGTCTGGTCAGCGACTTCTTCGACGACCTGTGCACCGAGATCGGTCACATCACGGCCCTCGCCCCGGACACGCTGGGCTACAACTACCTCGAGATGCGCACGGCGATGAGATGGCGCAGGGAACTCAGTGAGGCCCTGGGCTCCTGCAAGGTCTTCATACCGCTCTACTCCCCGCGTTACTTCGCCAGCCAGTTCTGCGGCAAGGAATGGTGGGCCTTCAGCCGCCGCCAGGCGGAGCACGGACTCGGCACGGCCGACCCGGAGCCGGAGATGATCTTCCCGGTCATCTGGGAGGGGGTCTTCGACGGCAGACGGTCCGTCCCGAAGGCCGCCGCGGACATCTGGGCCAGACAGCCCGACCTCGGCGAGCGGTACGCGAGCCGGGGGCTGCGTCAGCTGGTGCAGCTCAAGCACAACAAGGAATACGGCCCGCTCTACCAGGAGATCATCTTCGCCCTGGGAAAGCGGCTTGCCGAGCTCATCGACGACAGCCCCCTGGCGGCGGGCACGGTGTCCGAGGATTTCGACTCCCTCGGCAACGCCTTCCACGACCTGTCCGCCCCGCCGCGGGAGACGCCGGCGGCCGAGGCGGTGACGGCCGCGACCCTCCTGGCCGCGGACGAGGACCTGGCGCGGGCGGAACCGGCCGCCGGGCACACCGTGCCGGGTCCCCGCGCGTCCTCCTCGGGCCCCAAGCGCGTCCGGCTGGTGGTGGCATCGGGCACCCGGGAGGATCTCGGCGGGCTCCGGCAGGACACCACCCCGTACGGCCGGAGACAGGACGAGTGGGCTCCCTACGCGCCGGAGCACCCCGAGCCCGTCCTGCTGTACGCGATCGAGGTCGCCTCGGAGTTACGGCTCATGCCGCAGCCGCAGGAATTCGATGGCGAGGTGACCCGGTTACTGGACAAGGTGGAGGCCGACAACGAGCTCGCCGTTATCATCCTCGACCCGTGGACCATTGGACTGAAGGGCCGTCAGGCCGCACTGAGCGAGTACGACAAACGGCTGACCATGAACACCGGGATGGCCGTGCCCCAGAGCGCCTCCGACACCGAGACGGCCGCCCGGACGGACGCGCTGAGCCAGCAGCTGCTCACCGTGCTCAGCCGCCACGCGCAGTTGCGTGAGCCGGTGTTCAAGATGTCGCTCAAGACGGTGGCGGCGTTCAAGGACGCGTTACGTCAGATCCTCGTCGAACTCACCCGCCAAGTGATGATGCAGGCGACCCAGGTGCGCCCTGCCCTGCGCAGCGGTCCGGGCGTGCTGTTCGATTCCCGGCCCTTCCTCGACGGACCCTCGGAGGGATGATGGGGACAGCGACGGCTGGGGAGCCCGGCGAGATCGTGACGTTCTACTCGTACAAGGGCGGCACCGGCAGGACGATGGCCCTGGCCAACGTGGCCTGGATCCTGGCCAGCAACGGCAAGTCCGTCCTGGTGGTCGACTGGGATCTCGAGGCCCCCGGACTGCACCGCTATTTCCACCCCTTCCTCCTCGACAAGGAGCTCCAGTCCACCCCCGGCGTGCTCGACCTGCTGTGGGACTTCGCGCTCGCGGCGCTGGACCGGGGAGCCGACGGCGCGCCGGGCTGGCACGAACCCTTCGCCGACCCGCTGGAGCACGCGGTCTCGCTGCGGTGGCAGTTCCCGGACAACGGCCACATCGACCTGCTCTGCGCGGGCAGGCAGAACAGGTCGTTCGGCCAGCGGGTCAACTCCTTCGACTGGCACTCCTTCTACAACCGGCTCGGCGGCGGGGCCTTCATCGAGTCGCTGCGGGAACAGATGGCGCGCGCCTACGACTACGTCCTGATCGACAGCAGGACCGGGCTGAGCGACACCTCGGGCGTCTGCACCATCCAGCTGCCCGACACCCTGGTCGCCTGCTTCACGATGAGCACCCAGTCCATCTCGGGGTGCGCCAGCGTCGTGGAGTCGGTGATGCGGAGACGGGCCGACCGCGCGGTGCGCGTGCTGCCGGTCCCCATGCGCGTGGAGAGCGGGGAGGCGGACCGGCTGGAGGAGAGCCGGGACTGGGCGCAGTGGAGCTTCCGCCACGCGTTCCCGCCCGACGGCACGATGGACGTCGAGCGCTACTGGGGCGATGTGGAGGTGCCCTACCGGAGCCTGTACGCCTACGAGGAGCTGCTGGCGACGGTCGGCGACCGGCCGCAGCAGGAGGACACCCTGCTGGCGGCGTTCGAACGGCTCACGGGCCATCTGACACGGGGGGCGATCACCAAGGCCGTGCCGATGGCGTCGTCCCAGCGGGCCACCCTGCGCCAGCGCTACCGGCAGCGCCCGCAAGGCCGGATCAGGTTCGACTTCTTCCTCGCGCACGTGGCCGCGGACAAACCCTGGGCGGACTGGATCGCCGCCCAGCTGACCGATGCCGGGTACCGGGTCTCGCCCGATGTGGCGGCCGCGTCCGGCGGGACGTGGTCGTACATGCTGCGCAACGCGCTGGAGGGCAGTGCCAAGGTCCTGGTGCTGCTGTCTCCCGACTTCTCCAGCGGCGCCTGGATGGCGCAGGAATCCTCGTGGCGGGCCGGCGCGGTCACCGAGCGGCCCGCGCACGTCCTTCCGTTGCGGGTCTCGCAGTTCGACGGGCCCGCGGACACCGAGCTGTCCGCCCTGCCGGAGATCGCTCTCGCCGGGCTGGCCGAGGAGGAGGCGCGGGACAGTCTGCTGGAGGCGGTCGCGGCCTGCCACGGCCCGCCGCCCGAGGCGCCGGAAGGCACCGGGCCCCGGGTGCGGCCTCCCCGGCCCCCCTATCCCGACGCGGTTCCCGTCCTGTGGGAGGTACCGGAGCGGACGCCCCCGTTCGTGGGGCGGGGCGCGGAGCTCCTGCGGATGCTGCGGCATTTCCGCGACGACGGCTCTCCCTACGCGATCACCGGCATGGCCGGTGCGGGAAAGACGGCGCTCGCCGTGGAGTTCGCCCACCGTGCCCGGGGCCGGTACGACGCCGTCCTGTTCGTCCGGCCCCCGGACGTGCGGCACGACTGCGACGACGGGTCGGCCCTCGGGGCGGCGCTGCGCGACGCCGGGCACCGGGTGCGGTCCCTCTCGCCCGGACCGAGGACGCTGCTGGTGCTGGACGGGTTCGAGGGGGTGACGCTCGACGCGCTGCTCGGACATCACCTTCCGTACCACATCATCGTGACGCGCCGCCGGGACGCGAGTGCGGACTTCCGCTACAGCACGGCCCTGCGGGGCTTCACCCCCGCCGAGGCGACCGAGCTCCTCAACCGGTACGTGCCCGGCATCCCCGCCCACGCCGCGGATCAGATCGCGGTGCGGCTCGGCTTCCTGCCCCTCGCGCTGCGGATCGCCGCCAACCAGCTGAGCGTCTCCAGTTCCAGCGTCTGGGACTTCCTGGTCCTGCTCGACAAGCGGCTGGACCAGGTGGTGCTGCGGGCGGGCGGTGACTCCGGCCATTCGCTCCTGGCCCGCTTCCAGCGGATGTTCGACCGCCTGGCCGAGCAGAGCCCGGCGGCGGCCCATCTGCTGGCGCTGCTGGCGCTCACCGCCCCTCACCCCCTGCCGCTGCGGCTGCTGCGGGCGGCTCCCGAGGTGTTCGGGCCGCCGCTGCGGCTGTCGGTGGTCGACGGCGACCACCGGGAGAAGGCCGTGCGGCCCCTGCTGGTGGAGAACCTCGCCGAGGAGAAGGGCGCGGGTCTGTACGCGCACCCCGTACTGGCCGCGGTGATCCGCACCAACCTCTCCCCCGAGGACCACGAGCGCCTCTCGCTGGAACTCACCCGCATGCTCGTCGCGAACGACCCGGGTGATCCCAGTGACGCGACCGACTGGCCCGTCTACCGCTCCCTCATGCCGCTGGTCAACTCCGTCCAGTGGTCGGCGGAGTCCGGGTTCCGCGAACTGCTGCTGCGGTTGTGCTGGTACCAGCTGTCCACGGGAAACCCGCTGACGGCCAAGGAGCTGGCCGACCGGGTGACCAAACGGTTCGAGCCGCTGCTGGGCTCGGTGCACGAGGACACCCTCGCGGCGCTCCACATGGTGGCGCTGTGCGACTGGGAACTGGGCAATGTGCAGCAGGCCGAGGCGATGCTGCGACGGCTCACCGAGGCGCGCGAGAGACTCCTGGGATCCGGGCATCCGGCGACGATGGCGTCACGGAACAATCTGGCGGCGGCGCTGGCCGGCCAGGGGAAGTGGCGGGAGTCGGTCGCGCTGCATCAGGAGATCCTGCGGGACAGGATCACGAGTCTGGGTCCCGACCACCCCGACACACTCGTCTCGGAGGGGAATCTCGCCTCCTCCCTGTACGGCGCCGGGGATTTCGAGCGCGCGCATCAGATCGAGTCGTCCGTCTGGCGGAAAAGGGTCGACCGGTTCGGTGAGGACCATCCGGCGAGTCTGGCCTCCGCCGACAACCTGGCGTCCATCCGGGAAAAGCTCGGCGAATTCGCGAGCGCCCTGGAACTGAGGCGGAGCTCCTTGGCCGGCCGCCTGAAGACCATGGGCGAACAACACCCCGATACGCTGCGCTGCGCGGCGAGTCTGGTTCTGGCTCTGGTCGCCAGGGGCGAGACGGCCGAGGCACGGGAGATGGCCCGGCTGATCAATGAGAACCTGCACAAGGTATTCGGCCCGGACAACGCCCTCGCGCGCCGCATGAAAGAGGTCGCCGAAGGGGACCACTGAGGCATGCGGAAGCAGAGGACCGACAGTCGGGAGCAGATTTTATGAATGTACGGAGGTGACCGGGGGTGGAACCTTTCGCGGCATCGATCGCGGCGGCGGCCGGCCGGGTGCTCGTCCAGGCCATGGCGACCGAGGCCTGGCCCGTCCTGCGGGACCGTCTGGCGCGGCTGATGAGCCGCCGGGCCGAGGATCGCGAGGCCCAGATGACCAACGCGCTGGAGGACACCCGCCATGTCGTCCTGAGCGGCTCCTCCAGCAGCGAGGTGGCCGCGATCCGGTGGCAGGGCCGTCTGGAGGCGCTGATCGAGGACGATCCGGGAGCGGTCGAGGAGCTCCAGTCGATCGTGGACAGCTCCGCCGACCCGTCGGTCTACCGCCCGATCTCGGTGATCGACGGCGGCACGGCCGGGTGGACACAGATCGTGCAGCACAACATCGGAGGGGGAACCATCCTGGTCTCGCACGCCTCCACGCGCACATGACCGTTCCGGCCGGGGCATGCCCGGACCGGAACGGGACGGCAAGGACCTGAACGCGACGAGGCGTCGCCGAACGAGGGGGGCAGGCCCATGGAAAGCCTGTGGAACGTCCAGCACAAACCACCCGCGACCAGCGAGGAGCGGGAGACGCGCGCCATAATTCTGGAGCAGTACAAGATCTGCGTGGAAATGGCCGACCGCGTCAGCGCCAGGCGTTCCCTGGCGAATACTTTTTTCCTTACACTCAATACCACGGTCCTGACCGCTGCCGGAGCCCTTGCCGCTCTGGATCTCTCCGGGCGTCCCTCGATGCTCGCCTTCCCCGCTGCCGTGCTCGTGGTGCAATGCCTGGTCTGGTTCTATCTGGTCAAGTCCTACCGACAGCTCAATACCGCGAAATACCGCGTCATCGGCGCACTTGAGGAGAGGTTACCGGCGTCGCCCTATTGGAAGGCGGAGTGGACGGAGCTGGGTGAGGGGCGCGACCGCTCGCGGTACTGGCCCCTGACCCATGTCGAGCAGTGGGTGCCGTTGCTCTTCGCGGTGTTCTACGTCGGGGGGTTCGTCATTCTCGCGCTCGCTCCTTGAGGCGCTTCGCGGCCGGGCGGGCGGAGGCGAGCATCATGACCGCGGTGATGAGGAGTTCGGTGAGCAGGCACACCGCCCGGCTCGCGATCGCCACCGCACCCGCCGCCGCCACCGGCAGCACCTGCGACAGCGCGCCGATCAGCAGCAGCTCCCGGACGAACGCGCCGTCCGGCAGCACGATGATCAGGGTGGAGACGACCGTGGTCAGGGCGAACGCGCCCACGGTCACCGTCAGCGACTCCCCCGCCGGAGCCCCCAGAGCCAGGGCCAGCGCCCAGAGGTGGAGGCCCGAGACGAGGCGGCAGGCCAGCTGCCAGCCGATCGCCGCCCGGATGTCCGTGCCCGAGCCGGCCGAGGTCAGCTCGCGCCGCAGCAGCCGGGCCGCCGCGACGGCGGCCCGGCCGACCACGGCGGGCCGCGCGAGCACCCAGACGAGCAGGGCGGCGGGAGCGGACAGCAGCCAGCCCCAGGAGCCGAACACCCCCGGTCCCGCGAGCGCGCCGACCACCAGGCCGGTCAGCAGGATCACGGGGATGTTCAGGAGGAACACGGCGACGGTGGTGAGACCGCTGACCCCGGCACGGCCCGCCAGCCGCGCCTGGGTGAGCACCACCCAGAACGGCCCCGGCAGGTACTTCGCGCTCATGCCGATGAAGTAGACCCGGGCCGCCGTGCCCACGGGCAGCCGGTGCCCGAGGTCGGCGAGGATTCCGCGCCACGACAGCATGGCGCACACCAGCGCCAGTACGTTCAGGGCACACGAGGCCAGCAGGAACGGAACGGCCTCACCGGTGACCAACGGGCGGGCCGAGGACCAGTCCTGGTCGCGCACGGTCCAGTACAGGGCGACGGCGATGGCGATGGCCAGCAGACAGCCGGTGACGGTCCGCAGGCGGCCGCGGGCGGCCGGCCCGGGTGGCTGCCCGGGCCGCTGCCCCGTCATCCGGTCGGGGCCACCGGCACCGGGCGGCGGGCCGGTGCCGGCGGGCGGCGGCGCGGGTTCGGTGTGTTGCCTCTGCTCGTTCACCGTGCCGCGCCCTCCCCCGAAACCAGCGCGTCCTCGTACACGCGGAGCGTGGCCGCTATCGTCGCCGGCCAGCGGAAGGTCCGCCGGACGTGCTCACGGCCGCGTGCGGCGAGGGCCTCGGCCTGTTCCGGGTCGGCGAGCAGCGCCCCGACCAGGGCGGCGAGTTCCGCCGGATCGTCGCGCTCGGTACGCAGGGCCGCGGGATGAGGACCGTCCCCTGTGATGATCCGGGAGAAGCCCGGCCCGAGGACGACGGGGACGCCGAGGGACATGGCCTCGACGGACACCAGGCCGAAGGGCTCGTACGTCGAGGGGAAGACGCAGACGTCGGCGGCCAGGTAGTGCCGGTGGACCTCGTCCGCGGGAAGGTAGCGGTGGTAGACGTGGACGCGGTCCCGGATGCCGAGCCGCTCCACCAGCCGGTCGACGGCGGCACTCTGGCCCGTCCCCTCAAGGCCCACGCCGAGGACGAACAGCCGGACGCCCGGATGGTCCCGGGCGAGCGCGGGGAGGGCGCGCAGCAGCGTGTGGACGCCCTTCACGGGGCTCAGGCGCCCGGCGAAGACGAGGATCCGGGCGTCCGGCGGGAGTCCTGAGGCGGTGGCGAGTTCCTCGCGGGCCGTCTCCCGGTCCGCCTCCGCGCCGCCCCCGCCCGGCCCGCCGTCCGGGTGCGGTCCCGCGCCGGCGGCGTCGGGGGTCTCGTGGCCGTGCGGTACGACGCTGATCCGGCCGGGCTCCCAGCCGTGGCGGACCACCAGCTCCCTCATCTCGGGAGTCGGGACGACCACTTGGGCCGCCAGCCTGCTCAGCAGCCGCTGGCTGCGTCCGATGAGCCCGAACGGGTCCGTCATGTCCGGTGTCGCCGTCATGGTCGCCTCGGTGTTGTGCACGTGGTAGATCACCGGCAGCCGCAGCAGGGCGGCCGCCAGGATGCCCACCGGGGCGCTCTGCCAGTCGTGCACCGCGACCACGGTGCCCCGACGGCGTGAGCACAGCAGGGAGAGCAGCGTCGCCGCGTTGAAGTGGAGCAGGGCCAGCGCGAAGACGGCGCGGCCGCCGGCCGAGAGCCGGTCGCCCGGGGCCAGCAGCCGCCGCTTGAGGGCACGCGGCATGCGCGGCCGGGTGATGGTCAGGCCCTCGTGCCGCTCCCGGTGCGGCAGGTCTCCGGGGCAGTTCATGGTGTGCAGCGCGAGACGGAGGCCGGGGCGCTCGCGCCGGATGCCCCGGACGAAGCGTTCGGCGTACTCGGCCAGTCCGCCCAGGTTCCACGGCGGGTACTGGTGGCAGACCACGGCGACGCGCCGCAGGGCCGGCCCGCGCGCCGCTCCGGCGGGACCCGACCGGCGGGGCTCCTCCGCGGGAGCCGGCCCGCGCGCCGCTCCCGCGGGGGACGTGCCGGCGGACCCGGGCGCCGCCGCCGTGGGAGCCGGGCCGCGCGCTCGTTCGGTGCTCACGCCGCGGACCCGCCGGGCCGGCGGCCGATGAGGGCGCCGAAGGACTCCTCGTGGAGGTCGAGGAACGCCTCGCCGCCGAACAGCTCGATCGCCTTGCGCCGTCCCTCCTGGCGTTCGGCGTCCGGCAGCTGGGCCATGTCGAGGATCGCCCGGCGCAGCCGCTCGGGGTCCCTGGGCGGTACGAGCCGGCCGAAGCCCGTGGCCTGGACGGGGAACCGGGAGCCGGCCAGGTCGGTGGTGACCGAGGGCACGCCGGTCATCATCGCCTCGACCTGCACGATGCCGAACGACTCGGAGACCGACGGCAGGGCGAAGACGTCGATGGAGGCGTAGAAGTCCTTGATGGTCTCTCCGCGCAGCAGCCCCAGGAACCGGACGCGGGCGTCGTCGCCGGCGACGGCCCGCAGCTGTGCGATGTTGCTGCCGCCCGCCACGGTCTCGTAGTCGCCCGCGACGAGCAGCCGGGCCTTGGGGTCGTCGATCCCCCGGAAGGCCCGTATCAGGTGGTCGATGCCCTTGTCCTCGGCGATGCGCCCCATGAAGCCGACGTGCAGACCGCTGCCGTCGCGCAGGCGCGGGGTGCCGCCGTTGCGGTCCACGCAGGGGGAGGCAATGGCACGCAGCGGCCGCCGCCGGATGGTGGGCCAGATGCGCGAACCGCGCGCCTGGTCCTCGCTGTTGACGATGACCAGGTCGGCGCGGCGTACGGCGGTGCGGGCGATGGCGTCGGCGACGCGCATGCCCAGCCGGTTGACCGGCCCGTCCGGCAGGAAGGCGTCGATGTGATAGGTCGTCACCAGTCGGGCGCTGGAGCGCAGCGCGGCCACGAACGCCGCCTCGGGCATCGGCTGGTGCAGGTGCAGCAGCGCGGACCGGGCGGCGAGCCGGGCGGTCAGCAGCGGCAGTCCGGGCGCGAGGAAGCCCCTGCTGACCCTGGCGAGTACGGGTGCCCGGAAGACCTGGACGCCGTTGATCACCTCGTGCGTGGGCAGTGTCGGGTCGTGCCGGGCGCAGGCCACGGCCACCTTCCAGCCGCGGGCCGCGAGCCCCTCGGCGGTGTTGCGGGCCGCCTCGGTGAGGCCGCTGACGTACGGCGCGTAGTAGTCCAGCACGACCGTCACGTCGAATGTCTCGCTCGCCCCGGGCCGGCCCCCGGGCTCCCGGGCCGGCCGGCGGACGGTGCCCGTCGCCCGTGCGCCTGTCGTTCGTGTGCGCATCGTTGAACTCCTCTTCTGCGTTCCTCGTCAGGTCTGGATGGAGATGCGGATGTCCTGGGCCATGTGGTCGGAGAAGCCGTGGCCGTCGCGGAAGCGGTAGCCGGTGACCCGGACGTCGTCCGTGCTGAACAGCCAGTCCAGGCGCCACATCCGGGGCAGTGCCAGGCCGGAGGCCGGCCAGGACCAGGCCGTCGGGGCGCCCTGTGGGTCGCGGCGTTCCAGCCCGTCCTCCAGCCGCAGCAGATGGGGCACCCAGGCGGAGTTGAAGTCCCCGGCGGCCAGGGCGGGCAGCGGGTTGCGGGCCAGGTCGGCGCGGAGGGCGCCCAGTTCGGCCTGCCGCCGCTGGTGCTGTTCGCGGGTGAAGCGCAGGAAGCCGGCCGAGAAGGGGGTGCGTTCGAGGTCGATCGGTACGGCGAGGTGGATGTTGTAGAAGGACACCACCTCGGCACCGATCCGGATGTCGGTGCGCAGGATCCGGCTGCCGCGCCAGTCGGTGTCCGCGCCGTCGAGCAGCCGGGTGGCGGTGACGGGCAGCCGGGAGAGGGTCACCAGTTCGCTCTCGGCGGCCACGTGGTAGCCGGGGAAGGCGGCGCGCAGCCGGTCCAGGTCGTCGACGCGGACCGGCTTGCCGTCCTTCCAGTACAGGTACTCCTGGAGCAGGTAGATGTCGGCGCGCTGGTCGCGCAGATAGGCGTAGAAGGCGTCGGGGTCGTCGCTCATGTGCCAGTAGTCGGTGTTCCAGGAGAAGACCTTCACGGTGCCCGTCCCCGTCCCGGTGCCGCCCGTCACGGACCCGGTGAACGCCCCCGGTCCGACTCCGGCGAGCGGCGCGCCGGCCAGGAGCAGGGCGAGCAGTGCCGCTCCCAGGGGGCGGCGTACCGGTCGCGCCAGCGGTGTGAGGGCGAGCAGCAGCACCGGTACGGCCACCAGCGCCGGGGGAGGCATGGTCTCGACGACGAGCCAGGGCCACCAGTTGCCCGCCAGGAGCACGTGGAGTGCGAGGAAGGCCGCCCACAGGGCGGTGGCCGCCACGAGCAGCCGGGTCCCCCGGCACCACCGTGCGCGCCGGGCGGGGCGCGCGGTGGCCCGGGGCGGCCGCTCGGTGGCGAGGGGGTTCACTGCATTCCGCCGTGCACGACGGCCTGGACGCCCGCCCATATCAGGACGTTGAGGACCGCGGCGGTGACGATGACCGGGTCGCGCACCAGGGTGAGGACGGGGTCGGATCCGCCGCCGGAGACCGTGACGAGCTGCATGTACCGGAAGAGTCCGAGGAGCGTGAGCGGCAGCAGCAGGGGCGCCGCCCACACGCCGTACGGCGGTTCGTAGCTGTTGAGGAAGAACAGCAGGGTGGTGACGCCGAGCCCGGCGCTGAGCAGGACCAGCTGGTCGAGGAGCTTGGCGTTGTATCCCTTGAGCGCGGGGCGGTGGGCCTGGTCGGCCAGTTCGAGCTCCCGGCGGCGCTTGCCGAGGACCACGACGACGGCGAGGAGGAAGACGCCGAGGGTGGGCCACCAGGAGGTGTCCAGGGCGACGGCGACGTATCCGGCGACCAGGCGCAGTCCGAAGCCGGCCGCGACGAGGAACACCTCCAGTACGGGGACGTGCTTGAGGCCGTAGCCGTAGGCGGCGTTGATCGCGAGGTAGGCGCCGACCGGCCAGGCGAGTCCGGGCTCGACGACGGCCACCAGGCCGGCGAGGGCCAGGAGCAGGACGGTGCCGAGGGCCGCGGCGGCGGGGACGCCCAGCCGGCCCGAGGCGAGGGGGCGGTGGCGTTTGACCGGGTGACGGCCGTCGCGCTCGCGGTCGGCGATGTCGTTGGCGATGTAGACGACGCAGGAGGCGAGGACGAAGACGACCACGGCGGCCGCGAGTCCGACGACGCCGCGGCCGGTCCACACCTGGGGGTGCAGCAGCGGCAGCGGCACCATGATGAGGTTCTTGACCCACTGGTAGGGCCGGGTGAGGGCGAGCAGCTCGCGCGGCGTGCCGCGCGGGGGCCGGCCGGCGGGCGGGTCCGGGGCGAGGGCGGGCTCGGCCGGGCGGGCCGACTCCTGCAGGGGTGTGCCGGACATGGTGTACCTCCTGGTGGCTAGAAGAAGACCTTGGCCAGACCGAGGGCGCCCTGCCGCCAGGGCTCGTTGCTGGTGCGCTCGCCTCCCCGGCCGGTGCGCTCGCCCCGGTGCGAGCGCCACCAGTCGTAGGTCTGGAGGATGGCGCCCCGGTTGGACAGCCGGGGGACGAAGCCGAGCCGTTCACGTGCCTTGTCGACGCTCACGTACGAGTCGGCGAGCAGTTTGGACACGAGCCGTCCGTAGACGGGCGACAGGCGGGAGCGCTCCAGGGCGCGCAGGGCGGCGACCGCGGGACGGGCCGGGACGGAGACGACGCGCCGGCCGTGGCCTGCCGCGTCGAGGACGCTCTGGAAGTCCTCGCGCAGGGTGCCGAACTCGGCGGCTCCGATGTTGTACGTGTCGTTGGCGACGGCGCCCGGTGCCCGCAGGACGGTGGTCACGGCGTCGACCAGGTCGTCGAGGCCGAGCATCTGGATGCGTACGTCACCGCGGCCGAGGACGGGGAAGTGACGGCCTTCCTCGGCCCACTGGAAGAGCATGTCGAACAGGCCCATGCGGCCGGGGCCGAGGAAGGTCTTGGGCCGCAGCACCGGCAGGCACATCCCGTCGGCGCGGTGGCGTTCGGCGATCTCCTCGGCCGCCGCCTTGGCGGCGCTGTAGGTGTCGACGGGTTCGCGGGGGTGCTCCTCGGGTGTGGGCACCCGTCGCGGCAGCCCGTACACGGCCGTCGAGGAGATGTGGACGACCCGGGGTATCCCGGCCGCCGCGGCGGCCCGCAGCACGCTCGCGGTCCCGTCGACGACGACGGAGCGGATCTGGTCGGCCGGGTAGCTGGGCAGTGCGGAGGCGCAGTGCACCAGCGCGTCGACGCCCCTCACCGCTTCGGTGACGGCCCGGCCGTCGCGGATGTCCCCGGTGAAGGCGGTGAGGCGAGGGGCGGGGGCCAGCGGGCGGACGTCCAGGGCGTGGACCTCGCGGCCCTCGGCCCGCAGCCGGGCGACCAGGTGGGCGCCGAGCACCCCGGCGGCGCCCGTGACCGCGATGCGGGTGGGCAGGCCGTCGGTCACCACAGGGTGCTCACCCGTTCGCGGACGAACCGGGTGAGGAGCTTGGTCATGCCCTGGGAGAGCGTGGCGTCCAGCGCGTCGAGGAACGTCTCCACGTCGGCGGGTTCGGCGACGAGGGGTGGGCTGACGACCAGGGGGCTGCGGCCGTTGAGGGTGTAGTAGGTGTAGATGCCGTGGTTGCGGTAGAGGGCGTCGACCACCGCGGAGGTCACGATCTTCGTACGCAGCAGGGGGTCCTTGGCCGGCCCGCCGGTGGGGAGTTTGGCCAGCACGTCCAGCACGCGCGGGCCGCCCGAGAGGAACACCCCGTAGAGCGCGCCCGCCCCGCGCACCTCGGCGATCAGGTCGGGGTGGGCCTTGCGGATGCGTTCGAGGCCGGGGGCGAGGACGCGTTCGATGGCGCGCGCCCGGCCGGGGAAGTCGTCCTCGACGGCGACGGCGATCGCCTCGATGGCGGTGGCCGTCTCCTCGCCGAAGCCGTAGTAGGTGGTGCTGGTGGACTGCAGCATGGCGTCGGTCATGTTGTCGTACGCCTTGTGGAACACGGGTTCGCGGGCGACGAACGCGGAGACCGAGGACTTGCCGCCGCCGAACGACTTCGAGGTGGTGACGATGTCGGGCACCAGGCCGGGGTGGCGCATGAAGTGGAACATGGTGCCGGTCTTGCCCCAGCCGGTGTAGATCTCGTCGAAGATCAGGACGATGTCCTCGGCGGTGCAGATCTCCCGCACTCCCCGCAGGAATTCCTCGGAGCACCAGCGCATGGTGGAGGCGCTGAACGGTTCGACGAGTAGCGCGTACACGTCGCTGCGGCCGTCGGCGCGGCGGGCGGCGGCGACGGCGTCGCGTACGGAATCCAGGTCGTCGTACCGGAAAGTGACGATGCCCGGAATGGTGGGGAACGGGAAATGGCTCTGGGCCCCGCCGGTCAGACCGCCCGATCCCAGCAGCTTGCCGTGGAATCCGATGTCGGAGCGCAGGATCCGGCCGCGCTTGCCGCCGTGGTACTTGTGGGCGAGCTTGACGGCTCCTTCCACGGCTTCCGCGCCCGAGTTGGGAAGGAAGGACATGCGCAGATCTCCGGGGAGTATCTGCGCGAGGTTATGGCCGAGGGCCGCCAGATAGGGCGAGAAGAAGGTCTTGTGGACCTCCATACGGCGCTCCTGCTGGAAGCGCTGCCGGGCGGCCACGATCCGCGGGTGATTGTGGCCGTGGTTGAGGACTCCGACGCCTCCGGTGAAATCCAGGATGCGCCGGCCGTCCCGGGTGTGGATGTGGACTCCCTCGGCGTGGTCGGCCAGTTCATGGCCGAAGCCGAACGACGTCATGAGCCGGACCTGGCTCCGGTTCACGTACTTCCGATAGAGCTCGTGAACCTCGCCCACATCCAATTCCTCGGCTTGGTCCAGCGTGATGAGCCTGTCCGACAATTCGTCCGTCACGACGACCTCCAAAAGGTTCGCTTCTCCGCGTCCAGAACGCTACGGGCGGCGGCTTTCCGGGTCGTCCTGTGTACGTTGGAAGTTGAAGTCGTTCCAGGGGTGGAGCGACGTGCTTCCTACAACTTCTGCGGTAGCCGGGACTCCCGCGATTGTGTGATGTGTACGTGACAGGTGGCCACTACGCTGCATGCGTCGAAGAGGTCCTAGGCGCGGGGCCATGCGTGAAGTCAGTCGTCAAGGAAAGGCTTCTCCATGAGTCCGAGCACGCCTGTCCCACCGCGATTCACGGATGACGCGGATGACGCGGATCCCATCAGAGTTCTCATCGTGGACGACCAGTTCCTCATACGCGCCGGCCTCGTGGCCCTGCTCCACACGACACCCGGAATGCGGGTCGTGGGCGAGGCGTCGTACGGCGAGGAAGCGGTGACCCGCGCGGCCCAGCTGGCACCCGATGTGGTGCTGATGGACGTCCGGATGCCCGGTATGGACGGGATCACCGCGGCCGAGCGGATCCTCGCCCAGAGCCAGAGCGACCCCCCGCCCCGCGTCCTGATCCTGACCTCGTTCGACCTCGACCACTACGTGCACGCGGCGCTGCGGGCCGGCGTCTCGGGCTTCCTGCTCAAGAGCGGGGACCCCGAACGGCTGCTCGCCGCGATCACGGCTGTCGCCCGCGGTGACACCGCGTTCGCGCCCAGTGTCTCGCGGCGGCTGATCGAGGCGTACGTGCGGCGCACCGATCCGGCCCCGGGCGCGCCGCCGCCGGCCCGGCTCGGTGTCCTCACCACGCGTGAACGCGAGGTGCTCCGGCTGACGGCGCGCGGCCTGTCCAACGCGGAGATCGCCGAGAGCCTGGTCATCAGCGAGACCACGGTGAAGTCCCACCTCAACCGCACGATGACCAAGCTGGCCCTGGGCAGCCGCGCGCAGGCCGTCGTCCTCGCCTACGAGACGGGCCTGGTCACCCCGCGCGGGCTGGCCCCCTCCCTGCGTCTGCCGGTGGCGCCGCCGGCCGAGCCGGCTCCGGGACCCGACGAGCCCGCCGCCCGCGCGGCCACCCCCGCGACGCTGTGAGCGGGGGGGCGGACCGGGCCCCGGGCCGCACGGGCGGCGCCGCGGCCGCCGCACCGGACGGGGGCGGGCGGCGCTTCCCGGGTTCAGCCCCCGGTGCCGGACAGCCGAGCCGATGTCACCGCGATCGCGGTGACCAGCAGGCCCTTGGACGCGAGCCACCGGCCTTCGAGCCGGTCGATCGCCGGGCCGCCGGCCGGCGGCCGGTACGGCAGCCGGATCCGCGCGGTGAACGCGCGGGTGTCCAGGTCGAAGGAGATGTCGGCGTCCTCGAACTCCAGGCGCTGCCCCGTGAAGGGGTACCAGCTCTTGTAGACCGCCTCCTTGGTGCTGAACAGCAGCCGGTCCCAGTGCACCTCGGGCACCGTGTCGCGCAGCTTGCGCACGAGCCGCTGTTCGTCGGGGAGCGCGATGGCCTCCAGGACGCCCTCGGGGAGCGGGGCGTCGGGTTCGGCGTCGATGCCGAGCATGACCGTCCCGGGCGCGCGGGCCACCACCGCGGCACGGTAGCCCGCACAGTGCGTGATGCTGCCGAGTACCCCGTCGGGCCACTGGGGGGCGCCGTGGCGGCCGGGCAGGATCGGCACCGCGGGCAGGCCGAGCGTGGTGAGGGCCTGCCGGGCGCACCAGCGGGCGGTGGTGAACTCGCGTCGCCGCGTCTCCACGGCGTTCTCGACGAGCCGGGCCTCCTCCGGGTGGAGGACACCGGGCTCGGGTACGTCGTCGAACGACTCGGACACGGCGACGCTGTGGGGGAGTATGTGCTCGATCATGAGGTGGGGGCCTCCGACGGGGGGATCTCGGGCAGGATCTGGCGCAGCCCGGTACGGGGGTGGCCGGGCCTGCGCCACT
Source organism: Streptomyces sp. SP18CS02 (assembly GCF_036322365.1). Lineage (NCBI taxonomy): Bacteria > Bacillati > Actinomycetota > Actinomycetes > Kitasatosporales > Streptomycetaceae > Streptomyces > Streptomyces sp. SP18CS02. The sequence continues at coordinate 9,622 of NZ_JAQYXC010000281.1, read as the reverse complement.
CCCGCGGATAGCCGACGGACACCTCTTCGAAGCGCACGCCGTCGTACCAGGTGGTACGCGGAATGTGCAGGTGCCCGTAGACGACGGCACGGGCCCGGAAGCGGCGGTGCCAGTCCGCCGTCTGCACGGTGCCGCACCACTGGGCGAAGTCGGGGTAGTGGAGGATGTTCGTGGGGTCGCGGACCAGCGGGAAGTGGTTGACGAGGACCGTGGGCAGGCCGGGGTCGCAGGCCGCCAGGCGCCTCTCGGTCTCGGCGACGCGGGCGTCGCACCACGCGTCCCGGCCGGGATAGGGGTCGGGGTGCAGGAAGAACTCGTCCGTGCAGACCACGCCCTTCTCCCGGGCCATGGCCAGCGACTGCTCCTTGGTCTCGGCGCCCGGCACCCGGAAGCTGTAGTCGTACAGCACGAACAGCGGTGCCACGGTGACCGGCCCGCCTGGCCCGTCCCACACGGCGTACGGGTCCTCAGGGGTGAGGACGCCGAGGCCCCGGCAGACCTCCACGAGGTGGTCGTACCGCTCCTGCCCGCGCAGTTGCAGCGGGTCCTGACGGGGGGTCCACAGTTCGTGGTTGCCGGGCGCCCAGACGACCTTGGCGAACCGGTCGCTCAGAGTGGACAGAGCCCAGGCGATGTCCTCGGAGAGCTCGCCGACGTCACCGGCGACGAGCAGCCAGTCGTCGTCCGACGTGGGCCGCAGCCCCTCGACGATCTTGCGGTTCTCGGTGTAGGCGACGTGCAGGTCGCTGATGGCCAGCAGTCTGCCCCCGCTCATGCCTCACCCGCCCGGTGCGCCGCCGCGCGGACGTCGCGCAGCTGCGCGGCGACCGTCTCCATCACGGACGGGGCGTGCGCGTTGAGGTAGAAGTGCCCGCCGGGGTAGGTGCGCAGGTCGAAGGAGCCGTCGGTGTGCTCCCGCCATGCCCGCGCCTCCTCGGCGGTCACCTGTGGGTCCCGGTCGCCGGTGAGCACGACCACCGGGCAGCCGAGCGCGGGTCCCGGTTCGTACCGGTACGTCTCCACCGCCTGGTAGTCGCTGCGCAGCGCCGGCAGCAGCATCTCCACGACCTCCGGCTCGTCCAGGAGCCGGTCGTCCGTGCCGTTCAGCTTCTTGACCTCGGTGATGAGCCCGGCGTCGTCCCGCAGGTGCACGTCCTCGGCGCGTACGCACGAGGGAGCGCGGCGGCCCGAGGCGAAGAACGTCAGCAGCCGGACGCCGTCGCGCTCCAGCCGGCGCGCCACCTCGTATCCCAGGACCGCGCCCATGCTGTGGCCGAAGAAGGCCAGCGGACGGTCCGTCCACGGGCGGATCTCCTCCACCACCAGGTCGGCGAGTTTCGACATGTCGCCGACACAGGGCTCTGTGCGCCTGTCCTGCCGCCCCGGGTACTGGACGGCGAGGACCTCCATCTCGGCGGACATCCTCATCGACATGGGGTGGTAGTAGGTGGCCGCGCCTCCCGCGTGGGGGAAGCACACCAGGCGGACGGGGGCGTCCGACGGATGGAAGCGGCGGATCCAGGCCCCGGTGTCCCTGGGCGTACTCGTCATGGCTCCTCAACATCCCTTCTTGAGCCGCAAGGTGATGGCCGGTCGGTCCGGCCCCGGCCGCCCGCCGGCCTCGTGGCCGGCGGGCGGGCGGCGTTCAGCGGTCCCGGCGTTCGCCATCCGCTCCCAGGGGCGACCACCACTGGTCGTAGTTGGTCGACCCGTCTCCGAAGAAGCCGGCGATCCCCTCGACGATCAGGCCGTCCGACCAGCGGAACACCTGCACGCCGACAGCGTCCAGGACGTCGTAGGGCGAGGTGCTGCCCTCGGGGGCGCCGGGGCGGACCGCGTGCACCTTCACCACATCCATCGACTCGTTCCCGTTGATCATCGAGGTGACCAGTTCGACGTCGAACTTGCCGCCCGCCGCCGCGGTCAACGATCGACGGAACGCCAGGAGATCGTCGAGGCCGACACGCCAGCCGGCTTCGGCGTGCCGTCCGGGGACCTGGAACCGGACGTCCTCGGACCAGTACTTGACCGCCTCCTCGCGGTCGCAGGAGACCAGGGCCACGTACGCCTTCTCGATCAACTCGGGTGTCACCGCGGTCATTTCGTCAGCTCCATTTTCTATTCCTGTTCCATCACTGGAAACGTCCGGCCCGCGCGCGGATGTTCCGCGGCCTGGGCGAGCCATGCGTGGACGGTCTGTGCGGCGGGACCCGCGTGCTCCTCCAGCATCGAGAAGTGGTCCCCTGGCGTCCGCCGCACCGTGGCGGCGGGTGCCCAGGGGATCTTCGGGCCGGTCCCGGCCGGTGTCCCGGCGGATACCGCGCCGGCGGGCGACGCGGTGCCGGGCAGTGCTTCGGCGGCGCGGAGGAAGAGGGTGGGGGCGGTGAGCCCGCCGGGCGACCACTCCTCGAACACCCGGAAGTAGGCGCCCATCGCGGTCAGCGACTGGGCGTCGGCGGCCTCCCGCTCGCCGCGCCGGCCGAACAGTCCTTCCGTGAACGCGGTGACCAGGCGGTCGTCCGTCTCGCTCTGGAGGTAGGTGTCCAGCAGCACGACGGCTCGCGGCCCCTCCCCCGAGCGTTCCAGCCGGGCAGCCACCTCGTGCGCGATCCAGCCGCCGGAGGAGTAGCCGACGAGGGCGACGGGAGCGCCGTCCGCGTACCGCCGTACGGCCTCGGTCTGCGCCGTGATCACCGCGCCGAGGTCCGCCGGCAGCCGCTCGCCGGGCCGGAAGCCCGGCTGCGGCAGCGCCACCACCTCGCGCCGTCCGCGCAGGGCCGCGGCGAACCTGGCGTACTGGTGCGGACCCGACAGGGCGACCACGGCCGGGAAGCAGACGAGCGCGGTCCCGCCGTCGCCGCCCCGGGCCAGCCGCACCGGCCGGGGCCGCTCCCCCGCCCCGTCGGCGTCGCCGAACGAGGGCAGGAACCGGGAGGCCACACGGAGCAGTTCGATCCCGTCCGGCGTACGGCCCGCCGCCCGCGCCCGGTGGAACAGCGCCGCGACACCGTCAGCGGCGGTTTCCGGCGCGGCCGCCTCCGGCGCGGCCGGGCCGTCGGGGGCGGCCGCCGCGAGCTCCTCACCGAGGTGACCGACGAGCGCCGGCAGCGTGGGGTGGTCGAACACCACGGTGGCCGCCAGCCGCAGGCCCGTGCCCGCGTCCAGCCGGTTGCGCAGCTCCACCGCGGTGAGCGAGTCGAGGCCCAGCTCCAGGAAGGAGGCGTCCTCGGCGATCGCCGCCGTCGAAGGGAAGCCGAGCACGGCCGCCACCGACGAGCGGACGAATGAGGCGAGCGCCCGCGCCCGTTCGGGTGCGGGCAGTTCCCCCAGGGGCCGGGCGGCCGGGGCGTCGGACGGCCGGGCGGCCGCCGCGCTCCCCGCGCCACCGGTCGGGGGCCGGCGCACCAGGCCGCGCAGCAGCGGGGGAAGCGCCGGGCCGCCGTCGAGCGCGCGCAGGTGCCCGGGGTCCGTCCCCATCGGCACGAGGACGGGCTCGGGCGCCCCGAGCGCCGCGTCGAACAGGGCCAGTCCCCGCTCGGACGTCAGGGGGACGAGGCCGCCGCGCGTCATCCTGCGCAGCTCCGCCTCACCGGTCATCCCGCCGCGCCGGTCCGGCTCGTGGGCGCGGTCCGGCTCCTCGGTCCCGTCCGGTTCGTCCGCCGGGGCCCAGGGGCCCCAGGCCAGGGAGAGGGCCGCCAGCCCGCGCGCCCGGCGGTGCTGGGCCAGTGCGTCCAGGAAGGCGTTGGCGGCCGCGTAGTTGGCCTGACCGGGCGCCCCCAGGGTGCCCGCCGCGGAGGAGAAGAGCACGAACGCCGACAGGTCGAGACGGGCGGTCAGCTCGTGCAGGTGCCAGGCCGACACCGCCTTGGCCCGCAGTACGCGTTCCAGACGTCCGGGCGTCAGCGACGCCACGACGCCGTCGTCCAGCACGCCCGCGCAGTGCACCACGGCGGTCAGCGGACGCTCCGCCGGGACGGTGGCGAGCAGACCGGCGACGGCGGCGCGGTCGCCGATGTCGCAGCCGGCGACCTGCGCCGATCCGCCCAGCCGCTCCACCTCGGCGGCCAGGGCCGCCAGACGCGGGTCGTCGGCGCGGCGGCCCGCCAGCAGGAGGTGCCGGACGCCGTGCCGGGCCACCAGGTGCCGGGCCGTCAGCCGGCCGAGGGCGCCCGCCGCTCCGGTGACCAGCACCGTGCCGTCGGGGCGGAACGCGGGATCCGCGGACGTCCCGGAGGCCGCGGCGTGGGTCAGCCCGGGCACCCGCAGCACGCCCTCGCGCACCGTCACCTGCGCCTCGGCGCAGGTGACGGCGTGGGCCGCGGCCGCGGGGAGGGCCCGCCACGATGCGTCCCGGCCGTCCACGTCGACCAGCGCGACCCTGCCCGGGTGCTCGGAGGCCACCGACCGCAGCAGGCCCCACACCGCCGCGTGGGCCAGGTCGGGGACGTCCTCGGTGGCCGAGGCGGCCACCGCTCCCCTGGTGACCACGACGAGGCGGGAGGCGTCCCGCCCCGGGTCGGCGAGCCAGGAACGCACCAGCTCCAGGGCCGCGCCGGCGGCTTCCGTCATGGCCCGCGCGGTCCCGCCGGCCTGTGCGTGCGCTCCGGCCGGATCTCCGAGGAGGGGTACCAGGACGTTCCCGGCCCCCTCCGGGAGGGCTTCGAGGTCCCCGGCCGGCGCGACACGGGCGCCGTGCTCCCGCAGGGCCCGGGCGGCCGGCCCATCGGCCGGCCCCAGCACCGTCCACGCCTCCGTCACCGGCGCCGTGGCCGCGGACGGATCGGCGGGGCGCGTCCAGTCGACGCGCAGGAGCGACCGGTCGAGGGCCGCGGGCGGGGCGGCCAGGGGCCGCAGGGCCAGCGCCGCCACCGAGGCGACCGGGGCGCCGGTGTCGTCGGCGAGCTCCAGTGCCACGGTGCCGGTGCCGGTCTCCGTACCACGGCCGGCTGCGGCATCCGCTGCGGTCGCGTCGCCGGCTTCGGCGAGGCGCAGCCGTACCCGCAGGGCCCGCGCGCCGGTGCGGTGGAGCCGGACGCCGCGCCAGGAGAAGGGCAGCTCGGTCCGGCCGGATCCGTCCTCCCTGCCGAGTCCCAGCGCGTGCAGGGCCGCGTCGAGCAGGGCCGGGTGCAGACCGTACCGTCCCGCGTCGGCGGCGGGGTCGGGCTCCGCGAGCGCGACGTCGGCGAAGAGCTCCCGGTCCAGGCGCCAGAGCGCGCGCAGGTTCCGGAAGGCCGGGCCGTAGGGGAGTCCGGCGTCGGCCAGCCGTTCGTAGCCGTCGGTGAGGTCCACGGGCCGCGCCCCGGCCGGCGGCCACTGCGGGGGAGCGGCGGACGGCTCGGGGCCGGCCGCGGTGAGCGTGCCGACGGCGTGGCGGGTCCACCCGTCGTCCGGCCGGGCGTCCGACGGCGTGCCCGACCGGGTGTCCGGCAGCCGGGCGAAGACGCTGAAGGACCGCCTGCCGTGCTCGTCCGGTCCGCGCACGGAGAGCCTGAGCTCGGTGCGGCCGGTGACGGGGACGGGGAGAGGGGCCTCCAGCACGAGGTCCTCGACGGCCGGGCTGCCCAGCTCGGCGCCGGCGCGCAGCGCCATCTCGACGAAGGCGGCCCCGGGCAGGACCGCCGCCGCGCCGACGCGGTGCTCGGTCAGCCAGGGCGTGGTCCGCGCGTCGAGGGAGCCGGTGAACACGGCGCCTTCGACGTCCGGGGCGGACACGGCCGGCCCCAGCAGGGGGTGCTCCCGCCGGTCGTGCGCCGGGGCCGCACCGGCCGCGAGCCAGTACCGCTCGCGCTGGAAGGCGTAGGTCGGCAGCACCACGCGCCGCGCGCCCGAGCCGCCCATGACGGCTTCCCAGTCCACGGCCACTCCCCGGACGTGCAGTTCGGCGACGGCGGCGGTGAGGGCCCGCGGCTCGGGCGGACCGGGGCGCAGTACCGCGACGGCGGCGCGCTCCCGGTCGGCCAGGCCGTCGCGGACCAGCGCGGTGAGGGTGGCGTCCGGGCCCAGCTCGACGAAGGCGGTCACACCGTCGGCCTCCAGCCGCGCGACCGCGTCGCGGAAGCGCACCGGCCGGCGGAGCTGTTGGGCCCAGTACTCCGGTGAGCGGAGTTCGGCCGCCGTCGCCGGGAGGCCGGTCACCGTGGAGACGACGGGGAGGACCGGCTCGTCGAAGGTCAGCCCCCCGGCGATCCGCCGGAACTCGTCGAGCATGCCGTCCATGTGCGCGGAGTGGAACGCGTGGCCCACCCGCAGCCGCCGGGTCCTGCGGCCCGCCGCCGACAGACGCGCGACGACCGCGTCGACGGCGTCCGCGTCCCCGGAGACCACGACGGAGGAGGGCCCGTTCACGGCGGCGAGGGCGACCCGGTCCGTCAGGAGCGGCAGGACCTCCTCCTCCGGCGCCTGTACGGCGGCCATCGCGCCGTGCGCCGGCATGGCCTGCATCAGCCGGCCCCGCGCCGCCACCAGCGTGGCGGCGTCGGCCAGGCCGAGGACGCCGGCCGCGTGGGCGGCGGCGAGTTCCCCGACGGAGTGCCCGGCCAGGACGTCCGGTCGTATGCCCCACGCCCGCAGGGTGCGCACCAGCGCGACCTGGATGGCGAACAGCCCGGCCTGGGTGTACTGGGTCCGGTGCAGCAGCGCGGCGTCCTCGCTGCCCTCGGCGGCGAACAGGACATCGCGCAGCGGCCGGTCGAGCAGGGCGTCGAAGGGGGCGGACACCTCCTCCAGGGCGGCCGCGAACACCGGTTCGGCGGCGGCGAGTTCCCGGCCCATGCCGGTGCGCTGGCTGCCCTGGCCGCTGAAGAGGAAGGCGACCTTGCCGTCGGTGGCGCGAGCGGTCATCACGTCGGCGGCGGCGCCGTGCGGGTCCCTCTCCCCCGGCCCGGCCGGCTGCCCCGTCGTCCCCCCGGCGGCGAGCCGCCCCAGCGCGGCCATCAGCCCCGCGCGGTCCGGGGCCACGACGGCCGCGCGGTGGGCGAAGGAGGACCGGGTCGTCGCCAGGCTCAGGGCGATGTCGGCGTCGGCCACGGCGGGCCGTTCGGCCACATGGTCCAGCAGCCTGCGGGACTGCTCGCGCAGGGCCTGCTCCGTCCTGGCCGACAGCACCCACGGCAGGGTCCCGGCCGGCCGTGCCGCCCCGGGGGCGGGCGCGGGGGCGGACGGCTCGGTCGCGGACGGCTCGTCGGGGTCGGGGGCCTGTTCGATGATGGCGTGCGCGTTGGTGCCGCTGATGCCGAAGGAGGACACCCCGGCCCGGCGCGGCCGGCCGGTGGCCGGCCACGGCGTGGCCTCGGTCAGCAGCCGCACGGCGCCGGACGACCAGTCGACGTGGGGGGACGGACTGTCGACGTGGAGGGTACGGGGCAGGGTGCCGTGCCGGATCGCCTGCACCATCTTGATGACGCCGCCGACTCCCGCGGCGGCCTGGGAGTGGCCGATGTTCGACTTGAGCGAGCCCAGCAGCAGCGGCCGGTCCTCCGTCCGCTCCTGGCCGTAGGTGGCCAGCAGCGCGTGTGCCTCGATCGGGTCGCCCAGCGTGGTGCCCGTGCCGTGGGCCTCGACCGCGTCGACCTGATGCGCCGTCAGTCCGGCTGCAGCGAGGGCCTGGCGGATGACCCGCTGCTGCGCGGGTCCGCTGGGCGCGGTCATCCCGTTGCTGGCGCCGTCCTGGTTGACGGCGCTGCCCCGTACGACGGCCAGCACCGGGTGCCCGTTGCGGCGCGCGTCCGAGAGCCGTTCCACCAGCAGTACGGCGACGCCCTCGCCCCAGCCGGTGCCGTCGGCGCCGGCCGCGAACGACTTGCACCGGCCGTCGGCCGACAGGCCCCGCTGCCGGCTGAACTCGACGAACGGCCCCGGGGTCGCCATGACGGTCGCGCCGCCCGCGAGCGCCATGGAGCACTCGCCCGAGCGCAGGGCCTGCGCCGCCAGGTGCAGCGCGACGAGCGAGGACGAGCAGGCGGTGTCGACCGTGACGGCGGGGCCTTCGAGGCCCATCGCGTACGCCACCCGCCCGGAGGCGACGCTGCCCGCCGTGCCGGAGCCGAGGTAGCCCTCGACGTCCTCGGGCGCGCTCTTCGCCCATGAGCCGTAGTCGTGGTACATCACCCCGGCGAAGACCCCGGTGTCGCTGCCGCGCATCGAGGACGGGTCGATCCCGGCCCGCTCGAACACCTCCCAGGAGACCTCCAGGAACAGCCGCTGCTGCGGGTCCATCGCGAGGGCCTCGCGCGGGCTGATCCCGAAGAACCCGGGGTCGAAGTCGGCCGCCCCGTCGAGGAACCCTCCGTGGCGGGTGTAGAACGTGCCGCGCGCGGAGGCGTCGGGGTCGTAGAGGCCGTCGATGTCCCAGCCCCGGTCCCGGGGCATCTCGGTGATGGCGTCCCGCCCGGACAGGACGAGGTCCCACAGGTCCTCCGGGGACACCACGCCGCCCGGATAGCGGCAGGCCATGCCCACGATCGCGATCGGCTCGCCGGCGGCGGAGGGCGCGGGCCGCGGGCCGGCCGCGTCCGCCGGCGCCCGGGTGCCCAGCAGCAGCGCCCGCAGCCGCGCGGCGAGGTCGCCGGGGGTGGGGTGGTCGAACACCAGCGTCGTGGGCAGCCGCAGGTCCGTGGCGGCGCCGAGCCGGTTGCGCAGTTCGATCGCGGCCAGCGAGTCGAAGCCGAGCTCGGAGAACGGGCGGTCGTCGCCCACCTCCTCCGGTCCCCCGTAGCCGAGGATGGCCGCCGCCTCCGCCCGGACGAGGTCGGTGAGCTCCCGTACCTGGTCGGTCCCGGGGAGCGCGGCGAGTCGCTGGGACGGGGTGAGGGGCGCGCCCCCGGCCGTCGGTCCGGCCGGGCGGCGCCGGCGTCCGGGACGGGCCAGCCCCCGCAGCAGCGCGGGTACGGTCGCGGTCGCGCCGGACAGCTTGCGCGGGTCCAGGTGGAGCGGCGCCACCACGGCCCGGGTCCCGCCGAGGGCGGCGTCGAACAGCGCCAGGCCCTCGTCGGCCGGGATCGGCCGCATGCCGAGCCCGGCGAGCCGCCGCCGGGTGGGGTCGTCGACGCCCGCGACCATGCCGGACGTCCCCTCCCACAACCCCCAGGCCAGGGAGAGCGCCGGCAGACCGCGGTGGCGGCGGTGCTCGGCGAGGGCGTCCAGGAAACCGTTGGCGGCGGCGTAGTTGGCCTGTCCGGGGGCGCCGAGGAGACCGGCCGCCGAGGAGAACAGGACGAAGGCGGACAGGTCGAGGTGGGCGGTCAGCTCGTGCAGGTGCCAGGCACCGTCGGCCTTCGGCAGCATGGCCCGGTCGACGCGCTCGGGCGTCAGGGCGCCGATCACCCCGTCGTCCAGGGCGCCGGCGGCGTGCACGACCGCCGTCAGGGGGCGCTCCGCCGGTATGTCCGCCAGCAGCGCGGCCAGGGCGTCGCGGTCGGCGGCGTCGCAGGCGGCGACGGTGACGTCGGCGCCGAGTCCGCGCAGCGCGGCGGCGAGCTCGGCCGCGCCTTCGGCGTCCGGGCCGCGACGGCTGGTCAGCAGCAGGCCGCGTACGCCGTGCGCGGTGACGAGGTGCCGGGCCAGGAGCGCCCCCAGGGCGCCGGTGCCACCGGTGATCAGCACCGTGCCGTCCGGGTCGAGCCGG